>JAGWXX010000030.1 GCA_018969685.1 Acidobacteriota bacterium
ACCACGGCCTTGACCACGTCGCCGCGGCGCGCGGCGTCCCGCACCGCCGTGACGGCGGCGAGGTAGTGGCCGATGGAGACGCCCGGTCCGACCTCGAACGATCCGGCACCCCGTCGAGGGCCGGGGGCGGGCGAGAAGTCGGGCTCGGCGCCGTCGTCGGCGACGAACGTCGCCCAAGCAGTGCCGTCTGCGTCTCGCACCACGATGCGGCGGGGCAGGATGAAGTCGTGGGGCGCACCGACGTCGAACGGCACGCACCCGACGAGGACGGGCCCGCTTCCCGGCCGCTGCACGGCGTCGTCGACGATGAGGGATCCGAGGAACGCCCGTGCCTCGGCGTTCGGCACCCGAGCGGCGACGTCCCGTCCGGCGAGCCCGGCGCCGTCCCGCACGAACAGCATGCCGTCCGATCCCGCGAATGCGTCGAGGTCGAGGTCCGGAGCCGCGACCATTGCGAGGGGCCGGGTGACGACGCGCATCATCGGGTCGCGACGATCAGTTGTGTCAGCCCTCCCGACAGCGCGCGATGGTCGACGTCACGGAACCCGGCGACGGAGAGGAGTTCGTCGAGGCGCTCGGGAGGGGGGAGGTAGGCGACGCTGCGCGGAAGGTACCGGTAGGCGGCGCCGTCGGAGAGCAGCGCCCCGATCCACGGCACGACCCGCCCGAAGTAGACGGCGTTGCCGGCGCGGATGAGCGGGTTGCGGGGAACCGACACGTCGAGGAACGCGATGCGCCCCCCGGGTCGCACGACGCGGGCCACCTCGCGGAAGAACCCGTCGAGGTCGACGAGGTTGCGCAGCGCGAACCCGCAGGTGACGCCGTCCACCGATGCATCGCGCACGGGGAGCCGGAGGATGTCGGCCTGCACACGGGGAGCACCGCTCCTGTCGGCCCGCAGCATGCCGAGGGACAGGTCGAACGAGAGGGGAACGTGCCCTGCACGCCGGAGGTCGCTGCAGAGGTCGCCGGTGCCGCTGGCGAGGTCGGCCACGGTGCTGCCCGTGGGCAGCGCGAGCGAGCGGATCGCCCGTCGCCGCCAGCGCACGTCGAGGCGGAAGGTCATGATGCGGTTGACGAGGTCGTAGCGCGGCGCGATGGCGTCGAACATCTCGCGGACGGCGGCGACCTTCTCGTCGCCGACCGGCAGGTGGTCGGTGTCCCAGCGGCGCGTCGCGGGCACGGAGCGACGTCGTGGCACGCCGCAAGGCTACGGTGCGGGGCGTGGGGGCTGCCGAGCGGGGCGAACGGTGATCGACTTCACGTTCCCCCCCGAGGTCGACGACGTCAGGCTCCGCGTCCGGCGCTTCATGGACGAGGAGGTGCGCCCGGCCCACGACGCCGTGCCGCACGGCGACCGTCGCGCGCTCGTGGCGGAGATCGTCCGCCTCCGCGGACGCGCCCGCGACCACTGGAACCTGTGGCTCCCGCACATGCCGGCCGAGTGGGGAGGCATGGGGCTGGGTCCCACGGCGATGGCGGCGGTGTCCGCCGAGGCCGGCAAGGTGCCGATCGGTCCGTACGTGCTGAACGCGCAGGCTCCCGACGAAGGAAACCAGCACACGCTCCTGCACTGGGGCACCGAGGAGCAGAAGGAGCGGTATCTCCGGCCCTCGTGCGAGGGTCGGGTGCGCTCGTGCTTCGCCATGACCGAGCCCGAGGTGGCGGGCAGCGACCCGACGCTCATCCGGACGCGGGCGGAGCGGGACGGTGACGAGTGGGTCGTCAACGGCCACAAGTGGTTCATCTCCGGTGCCCGGGGTGCGTCGTTCGCGCTGCTCGTCGCGCGCACCGAGGACGATCCCGACGTCCCGCAGGCGGCGAACTCGTGCTTCATCGTCGACCTGCCGAGCGACGGGTGGGAGGTCGTCCGGGACATCGAGACCATGTCCGGCAGCCACAACCACTGCGAGATCCGCATCACCGACCTCCGCGTCCCCGCGGCGAACATGCTCGGCGGGCGCGGACAGGGCCACCTGCTCGGCCAGTACCGGCTCGGCCCCGCCCGGCTCGCGCACTGCATGCGCTGGATCGGCCAGGCCGAGTCCGCGCTGGACATGATGGTGGCTCGTTCGCTGGAGCGCTACTCCCACGGCTCCGTCCTCGCCGAGAAGCAGGGCATCCAGTGGCTGATCGCCGATTCCGCGGTCGAGCTCTACCAGTGCAAGCTGATGGTGCTGCACGCCGCGTACCGGATCGAGCACGGCCTCGACTTCGTCGCCGAGGTGTCGATGGCGAAGCACTTCGTCGCGAACAGCCTGTGGCGCATCGTCGACCGCGCGATCCAGGTGCACGGCGCCCTCGGGTACTCGACCGACACGCCGCTCGCCTCGATGCTCCGGCAGGCGAGGTGGAGCCGGTTCGCGGACGGCGCCGACGAGATCCACCAGATGCGCATCGCGCAGCGGACCATTGCGGCCTTCCGCGACCACGGGACGACGCGAACCGCGACGGGTAGCCTGCCGCTGTGACCGCCGAACCGGCGCCGATCTTCGGCGTCTTCGTCCCCCAGGGATGGAAGCTCGAGTTCGCAGGCGTGCCCGACCCGCGCGAGCAGTGGCGGCTCGCCGTCGACGTCGCGGTGCGCGCGGAGGCGCTGGGCTTCGACTCGATCTGGGTCTACGACCACTTCCACAACGTGCCGAAGCCCTCGCACGAGTCGGTGTTCGAGTGCTGGACGACGATGGCCGCCATCAGCCAGCGGACGACGACGATCCGCCTGGGGCAGATGGTCGGGTGCAACCTCTACCGTCCGCCCGCGCTCCTCGCAAAGATCACCAGCACCCTCGACGTCATCTCCGGCGGCCGGCTCGACTGGGGGATCGGGGCGGGCTGGTACGAGAACGAGTGCCGCGGATACGGCTACCCGTTCCCGGTTCCGAAGGAGCGCATCGCGATGCTCCAGGAGGCGGTGGAGATCGTCCTGTCGATGTGGTCCCAGCCGGAGACGACGTACACGGGCCGCTGGTACCAGACGCACCGCGCGAACTGCGATCCGAAGCCGCTCCAGCATCCGCGGCCTCCCGTGTGGATCGGCGGCGGCGGCGAGCAGCTGACGCTTCGGGTGGTGGCTCGGCACGCGGACTTCGCGAACTTCGGCGGGAAGCCCGAGGAGTTCGCCCACAAGTGCCGGGTCCTCGACGCGCACTGCGAGTCGGTGGGACGCGACCCCGGTGCGGTCCGTCGGACGTGGTCGCCCGAGGTCTTCATCCGCGACACCGAGGCCGAGCTCCGCGAGGGCCAGCGGTTGAGCACGAGGTCCGAGCCGTTCGAGTCGTGGCGCACGGGCAACCTCGTGGGCACGCCGGACGAGGTTGCAGAGAAGATCGCGGCCTACCGCGCGCTCGGGTGCTCCGGATTCATCCCCTGGTGCCTCGACTACCCGGGCACCGAGACGCTCGAGCGCTTCGCGGCGGTCGCCGCCCGGTCCCGCTAGGGGAACCGGTCAGGCGTAGTAGCGGAAGATCACCTCGGCGACGCACGACGGCTTCGCGGCGCCTTCCACCTCGAACGTCACCTCGAGCACGACCTGCTTGCCTCCCGCCACGTCGGTGACGTCCAGGAGCTTCGCCCCTGCCCTCAGCCGCGAGCCGACCGGCACCGGCGCCATGAACCGCACTCTGTTCGTGCCGTAGTTCACGCCCATCGTCACGCCCTCGACCCGCCAGATCTGGGGGAGCAGGTGCGGCCCGAGCGAGAGGGTGAGGTAGCCGTGGGCGATGGTGCCGCCGAACGGGCCGGTCTTGGCGCGCTCGACGTCGAGGTGGATCCACTGGTGGTCGCCGGTCGCATCGGCGAACTGTTGCACCCGCTCCTGCGAGACGGCGACCCAGTCGCTGTGGCCGAGGTGCGTTCCGACGAGGCCCGCGAGGGCGTCGAGGTTGGGGACGATGGTGGGCACGTCCCGAGTCTGTCAGGTCGGGGTCAGCGGTACCACAGCCGCTGGTGGGAGCGGCTCTGCGGGTGGAGGAGGAGCGCGACGAGGGCGGCATCGAAGATGGCGGTCAGCACGGACCCTCCCGCCGGCCGGGCGACGATCCAGTCGATCGGCGATGGGCTGGAGGCCCCGAGGATCGCCATGGTCGCCATGCGCAGGAGGAAGGGGGCGACGGACGCGCCGATCAGCAGACGCCAGCCCAGGCGCCGGTCGTTGGCCATGAGCAGACCTCCCGCGGCGAGGGAGACGGTGGCCACCACGACGACGAGCAGCCAGAACGCCGACCTGCGCGCGAGGAATCCGAGGTAGCCGCCACCGTCGAGGATCGCGACAGCGGAGAAGAAGCACTCGAAGTACGCGAGCATCGTCGCGATCTGCAGGGTCTGCGGCTGCATCCTGTCGAACCAGCGCCTCGGATCGATGCCGCCCACGACCTGCATGATGGCAGATGTAGCCTCGCGCGGTGCGGTCGGGTTTCGTCACCGTGGTCGGTCGACCGAACGTGGGCAAGTCCTCGCTGTTGAACGCGATGGTGGGCACGAAGGTCTCGATCGTCTCGGACAAGCCGCAGACCACGCGGCGCCAGGTGCGCGGCATCCTGACGCGCGACGACGGCCAGCTGGTCTTCGTGGACACCCCCGGCCTCCACAAGGCGGAGACCGCGCTCGGGGAGCGGTGCAACCAGTCGGCGCTGGACGCGGCGTCGGGCGTGGACGTCGTGGTGCTGGTCGTCGACGCGACCAAGCCGGTCGGGACGGGCGACAGGTGGGTCGCGGCGCGTTTCGCTGGCGCCCCGATGGTGGTCGTGGTGAACAAGTGCGACGCAGCGAGCCGTGAGCGGACGCTGTCGCAACTGGCGGCGGTCGCCGACGTCCCCGCGGCGGCCTACTTCCCCGTGTCGGCGGCCACCGGCGACGGGGTGGAGCCGCTCGTCGCGCACCTCCTGGGGATGGTTCCCGAGGGCGGGCTGCTGTATCCGGCCGAGCAGTCGGCTGACGCATCGTTCGAGCAGTGGATCGCCGAGCTCGTGCGGGAGCGGCTCCTCGCCGTGACGCGCGACGAGGTGCCCTACTCCGTCGCGACGCGGGCGACGTCGTCGGAGGACGGATCCGTGCGCTGCGAGATCGTGGTGGAGCGCGAGAGCCAGAAGGGGATCGTGATCGGTCGCGGCGGCTCCGTGCTGAAGGGCATCAGGAACCACGTGCGACGGCAGGTCGGTCGCAGCGTCGCATTGGAGCTGGCGGTCACCGTCGACCCCGGCTGGCAGCACCGCGTCGAGCGCGTCGAGCGGCTCGGGTACTGAGGACCGCTCAGGACCCGGCGACCATCCCGGCGTAGTCGTCGTAGGTGACGGGCGTGAGCGGCTCGACGAGGTCGCCCCGCCCGCGTGGGACTGCGATGGGGTCCCCTCCGACGCTGAACACCACCTGACCGACGCCGTTGCGGCTCGTGAGCGTGAGCACGATCTGCGCGACGAACAGCCGCTGGTCGACCGGGCTGAGCGACTCGAGGCGCACCTCGCCGAGATCGACGAGCGCGACGCCCCTGATGACGCGCACATTGGGGGCGAAGCCGCCGGGAATCGCGCTGCGCAGGCCCGCCAGGCCAGCCTCTGCGACGGGTCCGCTGGCGAGCAGTTCGAGCGCCGACGAGGGCGAGACCGATCCGGCGACGAGGCGCTGGACGCGCACGAGCGTCTCGTTCGCCACGAAGAACAGGTCGACCGTGTCGACGACGATTCCCTCGGGCGCGGCAGCCGGCAGGCTGGTGGATGCCGATCCGGACGTGGACGCGGTCGATGACGCGCCGAGCTGGAAGGGAACGTCCGATGCGGGGATCGCCTGGAATCCGTCCGGAGGCGACGAGCAGCCGGTGACGACGAGGGCGAGGACGGCGGCCGTGCGGCAGCGCCGGATCACGACGGCGGCTCCTGTGGTCCGTCCGCGGCGCACTCCCGGTCGTCCGCGTGCAGGAGGGTGACCGTGAATTGCGCCCCACCCTCGGGCGACTCCTCCGCGCGCACGCCACCGCCCATCGCCCTCGCGTGCTCGAGCACGATCGCGAGCCCGAGTCCGCTGCCGGTTCCGCTGCGCGACGCGGTGCCGCGCGCGAACCGCTGGAAGATGGCGGAGCGTTCGCTGACGGCGATCCCCGGGCCGGCGTCCGCGACCACCAGCTCGACGTGCCGGCCGTTGCGCCTGACCGTGACGGAGGTCGGGCCGCCACCGTGGTCGCGCGCGTTCTCGAGCAGGTTCACGAGCACCCGCTCGATCCGGCGCCGGTCGCCCATTGCGCGCACCTGCTCCGCGCCGCCCGGCGAGCGGAGCGGAACGTCGCTGAAGCCGTGCCGCGCCATCACGCGGCTCGCGAGTTCGAGGATCTCGAGCGGCTCCATGACCGTCTCCGTTGCGCCCGCATCGAGGCGGGACAGCTCCAGCAGGTCACGCACGGTGCGGTCGAGCCGCACCACCTGCTGCTCGATGATCTCGACCGCCTGGGCGGTGCGGGGTGGGAGGTCTCCGGATCTGCCACTGATCGACTGCACGGCGGCCGAGAGCGCAGTGACGGGCGATCGAAGCTCGTGGCTGACGTCGGAGGAGAACCGCTGCTCGCGCTCGATGCGCGCCTGCACCGCGTCGGCCATCCCGTTGAAGGACTCGACGAGCTGGGCGAGCTCGCGGTCGTCCTCCGATGCGAGCCGCGTGTCGAGCCCCCCGGACGCGATCCGCCGGGCCGCACCGGCCACCCGCGACAGCGGCCGCAGCACCGACCTGCTGAGCGCGAGACCCAGGAGTCCGGCGAGTACCGCACTGCCGACGGCGCCCAGCACGAGCGTCGAGCCGACGAGGGCCATTGTCCGCTCGACCTGCGACATGGGGAAGACCTCGAAGTACTGGATGCCGGCACTCGGCACCGCCACGCCCACCGCCTGGTACGGCTCCCCGTCGAACTCGAAGCGCTCGGTTCCGGTGCGGCCGGCCAGCACCTGCATCAGCAGTTCGGCGGGGAGGTTCGACTGCGTGAACCGAAGCGGCTCCTGGGCGAAGAAGGACGGTTGGTTGGACCCGTCGTCCTCGACGTGCAGAACGGCGTAGCCCCCCTGCTCGCTGCGCACGTTGCTCACGAGGCTGGCCACGTTCGACCGGTCCGCCGACAGGACCGTGCGGACGAGCTGCGCATTGTTGAACGCCTGCCGGAGCGCCACCCCCATGCGCTGGTCCTCCAGATAGTTGCGCGTCGACGCATAGGTGACGAGCCCGAGTGCGGCGGCTGCGACGAGTGCGCCGAGGGCGAACGAGGCGACCATGCGCCCGCGAAGACCGAAACGGATCGACATCCCCACGCGCCACAGCATGGCAGGGAGCGTTCGGGACGGGACCGGCGGATCCAAGGGGGAGCATGGGTCCGCGCGGCCCCGTCGGAGCACATGCTCGCCCGTCAATGTGACGCGGGTGTCCGCGATCTGTGCGTTTTGCGTGACATTTCGTGGTCGACGCGTGCGACGGAGTGCACGACGCCTCCGGCGCCGCGGGCAGAATGCGGGCCGTGGCAACCGTCCTGTTCATCGAGGACGACCGGGCGATCCGCGCCGCACTGCGGCTCGCACTCGAGGACGAGGGGTACGACGTCCGCGAGGCGGGCGATGGGCGGAGCGGTCTCGCAGACCTGGCGTCGGGCGGCGTCGACGTCGTGCTGCTCGATCTCCGTCTCCCGGACATGTCGGGCTTCGACGTGTGCCGCGAGATCAGGTCGTCCAGCCAGGTGCCGGTGATCATGGTCACCGCGCAGTCGGACACCCACGACCTCGTGGCGGGCCTCGAGGCCGGCGCCGACGACTACGTGACGAAGCCGGTCGTCGTCAAGGAACTTGCGGCCCGCATCCGGGTCGCGCTCCGGCGGCACCGGCAGTCGCTGGCGGAGACGGAGGTCCTGCGGATCGGCAACGTGGAGCTGCTCCGCGGACAGGGGATCGTCCGCAAGGAGGGCCGGGAAGTGGCGCTGACCCGGACCGAGTTCAACCTGCTCTGCGAGTTCGCGGACCACCCCAACATGGTGCTGTCGCGCGACCAGTTGCTCGAGCGGGTCTGGGGATACGAGCACCTCGGCGACTCGCGCGTGGTGGACGCCCACGTGAGGAGGCTGCGGGTGAAGATCGAGGACCAGCCGGACGATCCCCGGATCGTCGTCACCGTGCGGGGGCTCGGCTACCGGCTGGTCACCGGCGACCGCGCTCCCTGAAAAACGTCTCGACGGCGTCGAAGCTCGTCGTGGGCGTCATCGGCGGAAGCGCCGCGACGATCCTGCCCCCGTATCCCTTGGTGGCGAGGCGGGGGTCGAGGATGGCGACGACGCCGTGGTCGGTCCTGTTCCGGATGAGTCGGCCCGCGGCCTGCGCGAGCTGGGTCGCAGCGAGGGGAATGTCGATCGTCGAGAAGGCTGCGTCGCCCTCCGCGTCGCGCCGGGCCGAGAGCAGCGGATCGTCGGGCCTCGGGAACGGGATCTTGTCGATGATGACGAGGCTGAGCGCCGGGCCGGGTACGTCGACTCCCTGGAAGAACCCCTGGGTCGCGAACAGGCAGGATTCGACGTCGTCGGTGAACGCCTCGATGAGCGCCATCTTCGGCAGGTCGTCCTGGCGCATCAGCGCGTAGGGGATGCGGCCCTCGAGGTGGTCGGCCGCCTCGCGCATCGCGCGCCACGAGGTGAACAGTGCGAGCGTCCTCCCGCCTGCGGCACGGATGAGGCGTTCGATCTCCTCGTGCACCTTGCCGGACCGTGCGGGGTCCCTCGGGTCGGGGAGGTGGCGGGCGCAGTAGAGCAGCGCCTGTTCGGCGTAGTCGAACGGGCTGCCGACGTCGGCTACGTCGGCGTCGTCGGGTCCGAGGCCGAGTCGCGCCGGCAGGGTCACGGGAATGGTCGCGCTGGTCAGCACCGCGGTGCGGCGCGACCAGAGGTGCTCCTGCAGGAACGAACCCACGTCGAGCGGCGCGACCTCGAGGCGCGGCTGCTGGGCGGTGCCCGACACGAAGGCGACGGAGTCCGTGCCCGCCTCGAGCAGGCGGTCCAGTGCGTCGAGGAGCCGCATCGCGGAGGTGGAGGCGCGCGCCGCCCGCTGCGTGACGCTCGAATCCTCGCTCGGGACCCGCTTGACGGCCGATGCGGCCGCCTCCACCTGGATGCGCGCTGCCGAGAGCGCGTCACGGACCGGACCGCCGATCGGAGTGGCGAGGCGCGCGTTCAGCGACGGCACCAGTGCGGCCGCGAGCGACGCGGCGGCTCCCGCGAGCCCTGCATCGAGGGTCGCGTCGCGGATGACGCCCCGCACCGCGGCGGCGCACGCCGAGATCGCCCCCGGCCCGGCGGCCGAGCCCGCCGCCGCGCTCGTCACGTCCTCCAGTTGGTGCGCCTCGTCGACGACCACCACGTCGTGCTCGGGGAGGATCATCCCGTCCGACGCGAGGTCGAGCCCGTAGAGGTGCAGGTTGACGACCACGACCTCCGACTCGGCGGCGCGGTCGCGCGCCCGCTCCGCGAAGCAGTCGGCTCCCCGGGGGCAGCGGGTCGCGCCGGGGCACTCGTCGGCGCCGACTGTCGCGTGGCGCAGGTGGATTTCGGAGACCGGCCAGTCCACCGATGCGACGTCGCCCGAATCGGTGCGACCGGCCCAGTCCACGAGACGCTCCAGGTCGCGCGCGGGTATCTCGGTCTCGAGGCGCGACTGGAGCTCGTCGAGTCGCTGCAGACAGAGGTAGTTGCTGCGCCCCTTGAGGACGGACCAGGTCACCGTGCGTCCGAGCTCGTCGGCGAGCGCCTCGACGACGTGGGGAAGGTCGCGCGAGGCGATCTGGTCCTGGAGCGCCTTGGTCGCCGTGGCGACGACCGCCCGCCGGCCGCTCGCGACCACGGGGACGAGATATGCGAGCGTCTTTCCCGTCCCCGTCCCCGCGGTGATGACGGCGTGCCGCCCGGACTCGATGGCGGCGGCGACGGCCTCCGCCATCGACACCTGCCCGGGCCGACGCTCGGTCGCGTCGAGGGCGCCGGTCGCGATCTCCAGCAGGAGACTGGTCCGGCTCACGCTCCGTCGCCGACCAGTGCGAGTGCGGCGTCGAACTCCGCCGCGTCGAGGTCGGGCCACGACCGCTCGGTGAAGCACACCTGCGTCCCGGCGATCTGCCAGAGCAGGAAGTTCGAGATCCGCGATTCACCGGACGTACGGATCAGCAGGTCGACGTCGGGCATCGAGGGGTCGTACAGGTGCGACGCGACCGCGCCCTCCGACACGGCCGCGCCGTCACGACGGGCGAGTGCCGCGGCCCTGGCGAGCTCCGCGCGCGACCCGTAGTCGAACGCCACGGTCAGCGTCATCCCGTCGTTGTGTGCGGTGTCCGCGATGGCCTGTCGGATGGCCCGCTGGACGGCGACGGGCGTGCGCGAACCCGGTTCGTCGAACGGCCTTCCGATCCACTGGACCCGGACGTTGTGCTCGTTGAGCTCCTCGATGCGCCCGAACAGCCTCCGGTGGAGGCCGAGGATGTGCCGGACCTCCGCCTTCGGGCGCACCCAGTTCTCGGTTGAGAAGCCGAAGACGGTCAGCCAGCCGACGTCGCGCTTGGCCGCGATCCGGACGATCTCGGCCAGGTTCTCCTCGCCGGCCGTGTGACCCGCGGTCCGGGGAAGCCCCCGCCGCCTCGCCCAGCGCCCGTTGCCGTCCATGATGCAGGCCACGTGGAGCGGGCGTGCACGATCGGTCTGCCCCATGACAAGCCGAGACCCTAGTGACGCGGGATGCGACACTAGGGGCGTGTCCGGTGTGCGCGCGTCTGGCCGCCTCGCGTCGTTGTCGCACGTCCTCGCGTGCGGGGGAACGCTGTCGGAGTGGCGGCGGATGACCCCGGAGCAGTGGCGCCGGTACCTCGGGGTGCTCGGCCGGGCCGTCGAGGACTCCGGCGCGACGTGGCTGACCGTCGTGCCCTTCGTGGCCGACGCGGGTGCCGACCCCGCGGCGGACGCTGCGGTGCTCGGCGCCGTCCGTGAGGCGATCGGCGGCACCGTCGTCGGGTCGAGGGTCAGTGCGGCATCGTCCGACGGGGTGATCGTCATCGTCGACGCCTGCGCCGACGGACGTGCCCGGCTCGTGTCGGCGGCGAACGCGGTCGCGCCGAGCGTGCCCATCGACGAACCCGTGATCGCAGCCTCCCTCTACGCGCCCGCTCCCGGGGACCCCGACCTCGTCCTCGTCTTCGGCGCCCCGACCCGGCTCCCGCCCTCGCTCGTCTGGGAGCTCGCCTACGGCGAGATCGTCTTCCTCGATGCGCACTGGACGGAGTGCAACGTGGAGCACGTGCACATGGCGATCGACGACTTCCGGAGGCGCGAACGGCGCTTCGGCGGCGTCGACTCGTGAGCCAGTACCGCGACCGCGCGGTCGTGCTCCGCACCTACCGCCTGGGCGAGGCCGACAGGATCGTGGTGCTCCTGACGCAGGAGCACGGCAAGGTGCGGGCGGTGGCGAAGGGCGTCCGCAAGACGACGAGCAGGATCGGCGCGCGGCTGGAGCCGATGAACCACGTCGAGGTGCAGCTGCACAGGGGCCGCGAGCTCGACACCGTCCAGCAGGTCGACCTCGTCGTGTCGCCCGTGGCGATCCGCTCCGACCTCGACCGCATGGGGCAGGCGCTGTCGATGCTCGAGGCCGCCGACCATCTGGTCGTCGACCGTGAGCCCAACGCCGCGCTGTACTCGATGCTCGTCGGTGCGCTCGACGAGCTCGCCCTGCGGCCGTCCCCGGTCGTGTTCGCGGCGTTCTGCTTCAAGGCGCTCGCGCTCGAGGGGGTCGGGCCCGTGGTGGACGCGTGCGCAACGTGCGGATCGCCGGATGTCGTCGCCTTCGACCTCGATGCCGGCGGGACGACGTGCAGGACCTGCCGCATCGGCGCGCCGATCGGCCCCGACGTGCTCCGGCTGCTGCGCGACGTGCTCGGCGGCCGGCTGGTCCGGGCGCTGGCGGAGCCGGGTTCGGCGGCGACCTCGGCCCTCGCCGCGCTCGCGGCGCGGACGATGGAGCAGCACCTCGAGCGGCGCCTCCGGTCGGTGGCGGTGCTCGAGCCCCGCGACGAACGCGCCTTGTAGTCTGTCGCGGTGCCGGCGTCCGACCTCGACCAGGTGGTGAACCTCGCGAAGCGTCGGGGCTTCGTCTACCCGAGTGCCGAGATCTACGGCGGCTTCCGTTCGTCCTACGACTACGGCCCGCTCGGATCGCTCATGCTGCGCAACGTCAAGGACGCATGGGTCCGCACGATGGTGCAGCAGCGCGACGACGTGCTGCTGATCGATGCCGCCATCCTCGGCCCGCCGCAGGTGTTCGAGGCGAGCGGCCACCTCGAGAATTTCAGCGACCCGCTCGTCGACTGCACCGTCTGCAAGCGGCGGTTCCGCGAGGACCAGCTCGAGGCCCGCGACTGCCCGCAGCAGCGGAAGGGCTGCGCCTTCACCGAGTCGCGCGCGTTCAACCTGATGTTCCGGACCACGGCGGGGCCGGTCGAGGGGACGGGGGCCGAGGTCTACATGCGCCCCGAGACGGCGCAGGGGATGTTCGTCAATTTCGCCAACGTGCTGCAGACGTCGCGCAAGAAGCCGCCTTTCGGCATCGCCCAGGTGGGGAAGAGCTTCCGCAACGAGATCACGCCCGGCAACTTCATCTTCCGGACCCGCGAATTCGAGCAGATGGAGCTGGAGTTCTTCGTGCCGCCGTCCGAGAGCGGGAAGTGGTACGAGTACTGGTGCGGGGCCCGTCTCGCGTGGTACCGGGATCTGGGCATCCCCGCGGACATGCTGCGCATCAGGGAGCACGCCGCCGACGAGCTCTCGCACTACTCCGCGGGGACGAGCGACATCGAGTTCCGCTTTCCCTGGGGCTGGGGTGAGCTCGAGGGTGTCGCGCAGCGCACCGACTTCGACCTGAACCGCCACTCGCAGCACTCGGGTCAGCGGCTCGACTACTTCGACCAGGCCACCAACGAGCGGTACGTGCCGTACGTCGTGGAACCGGCGGCAGGGGCGAACCGCGCCATGGCGGCCTTCCTCCTCGCGGCGTACGACGAGGACGAGGTCGCGGGGGAGCGGCGGACGGTGCTCCGGCTCCATCCCCGCCTCGCGCCCTACCAGGTTGCGGTGCTGCCGCTCTCCAAGAAGGACGAGCTCGGCGGTCCGGCCCGCGAGGTGTTCCGGGCGCTGTCGTCGCGGTACATGTGCGACTACGACGAGACCCAGGCGATCGGACGTCGGTACCGGCGACAGGACGAGATCGGGACGCCGTGGTGCGTCACGGTCGACTTCGACACGCTCACCGACGGCGCAGTCACGATCCGGGAGCGCGACACGACGCGCCAGGAGCGGGTTCCCGTCGCGTCCCTGGCCGACGAGCTCGCCCGCCGGCTCGGTTTCTAGCGCGTGTACCTCGAGGAAATCGTCGCGGCCCACCGTCGCGCGGCGTCTGCCGACGGCCGGCGCCTCGGCGACCTCATTCGCCAGTCGGAGCGTCTCCCGGCCGCGCGCGGATTTGCCGGACGCATTCGCAGCGAGGAGCACCTGTCGGTCGTCGCGGAGATCAAGCGGCGCTCCCCGTCGAAAGGCGACCTGCATCCGGGGCTCGACCCGCGGGCGCTGGCCACCTCCTATGCGGCGGGCGGTGCTGCGTGCCTGTCGGTGCTGACGGACGCGGAGTTCTTCGGCGGGTCGACGGACGATCTCATGGCGGCACGGGGCGCGGTTCCATTGCCGGTGCTGCGGAAGGATTTCACGGTCTCCGCGCTGGACGTCGTCGACGCGAGGCTGATGGGCGCGGACTGCGTGCTGCTGATCGCCGCTGCGCTGGACGACGAGGAGCTCCGCTCGTTCCACGCCCTCGCGTCGGACATCGGACTCGACGCGCTGGTGGAGGTCCACGATGAGCAGGAGCTGGACCGTGCGCTCGCCGTCGGCGCCGACCTCGTCGGCGTCAACCAGCGCGACCTGAGGACCTTCCATGTCGACCAGGAGCGCGCGGCGCGGCTCGCAGGGCTCATCCCAGCCTCGGCGGTCCGCGTGGCGGAGTCGGGCGTCCGAGACCGTGGCGATGCACTCGCACTCAGGAGCGCGGGCTACGACGCCGTGCTCGTCGGCGAGTCGATCGTGACCTCCGGATCGCCGGAGACGGCGGTCCGGGACCTGCTCGTTCCCTGAGCCCGCCGTGTGCAGCGGTACCGTGACGGCGTGTTCGTCAAGGTCTGCGGGATCACGGTGCCCGGTGACGCGCTGGCTGTCGCCGGTGCCGGCGCAGACGCCGTCGGACTGATCTTCGCCGAATCGCCGAGGCGGGTGACGGTCGAGGCGGCCACCGCCGTCGTTGCCGCGCTGCCGCGCAGCGTGCGTGCAGTCGGCGTCTTCCGTGCGGCCCCGGCGACGGAGGTGCTCCGTACGGTCCGTGCAGTGGGCCTCGGCGGGGTGCAGCTGCACGAACCCGGGTCGCCCGACGTCGTGGCGGAGATCAGGAGGTCGGTGCCGTTCGTCCTGGTGGCGGTCGCGGGCGGCTCTCCGGACTGCGCCCCGGCCGAGCGCTGGCGGGCCGACGCGGTGCTCGTCGACGCCGCGGTTCCGGGATCCGGCTCGGCGTGGGAGTGGTCGCGGTTCAGGGCGCCGAGCGGCCCCGTGAGGGTCGTGCTCGCCGGTGGACTCGGGCCGGACAACGTGGCCGCGGGCATCGCCGCCGTGCATCCGTGGGGCGTCGATGCGAGCAGCGCGCTGGAGGACTCGCCGGGTCGAAAGAACCACGATGCGGTGCGGCGCTTCGTCGCAGCGGCAAAGTCGGCGACCGGTACCCTGTCGGCGTGCTGACCGCCCCCGGAGCAGACGGACGATTCGGCGAGTTCGGCGGTCGATTCGTTCCGGAGACGCTGGTTCCCGCGTGCCTCGAGCTGGAGCGCGCGTTCGACGACGCGTGGTCGGATGCCCTGTTCCGCAGCGAGCTGTCGGAGCTGCTCGCCCAGTTCGCCGGCCGTCCGTCGATCCTGACCGAGTGCCACAACCTCGGATCGAGGCTCGGCATCCGCCTGATCCTGAAGCGCGAGGACCTCAACCACACGGGATCGCACAAGATCAACAACGTGCTCGGCCAGGCGCTGCTCGCACGCCGGATGGGCAAGCGCCGAATGGTCGCGGAGACCGGTGCGGGTCAGCACGGCGTGGCGTCCGCGACGGCCGCCGCCCTGCTCGGCCTCGAGTGCCGCGTCTACATGGGCGAGGTCGACATGCAGCGCCAGGCGCTGAACGTCTTCCGGATGCGACTGCTCGGCGCCGAGGTGGTGCCGGCCACGTCGGGCAGCAGGACCCTGAAGGACGCGGTCAACGAGGCGATGCGGGACTGGGTCGCGACGGTCGAGCACACCTACTACGCGATCGGCTCGGTCATGGGCCCGCACCCGTATCCGCTGATGGTCCGTCAGTTCCAGAGCGTGATCGGCGACGAGGCGAAGGCGCAGTGCAGCGCGCTGCTGGGCCGCGACCCGGACGTGGTGGTCGCGTGCGTCGGCGGCGGCTCCAACGCGATCGGGATCTTCTCCGGCTTCGTCGACGGGTCGTCGCGCCTCGTCGGCGTGGAGCCTGCCGGTGGCGCAGCGGTCGGGCGCGGTGTGCCCGGGGTGGTCCACGGCATGCGCAGCTACCTCATGCAGGACGAGCACGGCCAGGTGCAGGAGGCGCACTCGATCAGCGCCGGTCTCGACTACCCCGGCGTCGGGCCAGAGCACTCGCACCTCGCGGCCACGGGTCGGGCCGAGTATCCGAGCGTCACCGACGACGAGGTGATCGCCGCGTTCCAGCTGATGGCGAGGACGGAGGGGATCATCCCCGCGCTCGAGTGCGCGCACGCGCTGGCGTGGATCGTCCGGGAGGCGCCTGCGATGCAGGGTCGGACGGTGCTGATGAACCTCTCGGGGCGGGGCGACAAGGACGTGGCGCAGATGATGGACGTCCTCGGCGAGTCCGGCGGCGCCTGACGCCATGAGTGGCGTGCTCGAGTCGCACCTCCGCGCCCGTCGTGACGCAGGGCGCGCACTGCTCGTCCCGTACGTCACCGGCGGCCTCGCGGGGTGGGCGGACGCCATCCGCGCCGCCGCTGCGCACGGCGCCGACGCCATCGAAGTGGGCATTCCCTTCTCCGACCCGGTGATGGACGGGCCCGTGATCCAGGCGGCGTCCGAGCGGGCGCTCGAGGCGGGTGCGACGCCCGTCTCGATCCTCGACGAACTGCGCGGCATCGACGCGGGCGTCCCCGTCGCCGTCATGTGCTACTACAACACCGTCCACTCGATGGGGCACGAACGCTTCGCCGCGCGGTTGGCGTCGTCGGGCGTCTCGGCGGCGATCGTGCCGGACCTCTCCCTCGAGGAGGTTGCGCCGTGGGCCATCGCGGCGGATGGTGCGGGGGTGGAGACCGTGATGCTGGTCGCGCCCACGTCGCCCGACGAACGGCTCGCGACGATCGCCGCGCGCAGCAGGGGATTCCTCTACACGGTCGGGCTGCTCGGTGTCACGGGCGAGCGCGACGAGCTGGCCTCGACGGCGGTGGCGCTGGCATCCCGCGCGAAGCGTGCCACCGACCTGCCGGTGCTCGTCGGCGTGGGGGTGTCGAACGCGGCGCAGGCGGCCGAGGCGGTGGGGGTCGCGGACGGCGTGGTGCAGGGTGCGTCCGTGGTCCGTCGCCTCATGGAGCACGGTCCCGATGCCGTCGGTGAGTACGTCGCCGAGGTCCGGGCGGCGATCGACGCGGCCGGGCACCCTGCCCGCGGGTAGGTTTCCGGCGTGCTCTCCACCGGATCGATCGCACCGCAATTCGAGGCCCCCGACCAGTTCGGGAGGCCCTTCGCACTCGACGCCTACCGCGGCCGCACGCTGCTGGTGTACTTCTACCCGAAGGCCGACACTCCGGGGTGCACCGAGCAGTCCTGCGGCTTGCGCGACGTGAAGTCACGAATCGGCGGCACGCTCGTCGTGGGTGTGAGCCCCGACACGCCGGCCCGCCAGAGGAAGTTCGACGAGAAGTACGGCCTCGGATTCCCGCTGCTCGCCGACACCGACAACGCCATCGCCCGTGCATGGGGTGTCTGGAAGAAGAAGTCGATGTACGGGCGCGAGTACATGGGCATCGAGCGTTCTGCGTTCCTCGTCGGTCCGGACGGCCGGATCCTGCACGCGTGGTACAAGATCTCGCCGAAGGACACGCCGACGCGGCTGCTCGAGGCGCTCGCAGCGTGAGGGCCGAGGACCTCCTCCCGCACCGCGAGCCGTTCCTCTTCGTGTCCGAGGTGGTCTCGGTCGATCCGGGGCGCACCGCATCCGCGCGCTGGAGGCTCGACGGCTCCGAGTGGTTCTTCGCGGGCCACTTCCCGGGCCGTCCCACCCTGCCGGGCGTCCTGATGTGCGAGGCGATCGCGCAGACCGGCGCGCTCGCGATCCTCGCCGACCCGCGCTACGCGGGGAAGCTGCCGCTGTTCGGGGGGCTCGATGGCGCCCGTTTCCGCAGGCAGGTCGGCCCTGGCGACGTCCTCGACATCGAGGTCTCCATGGACCGACTCTCTGCGCGCGCGGGGCGCGGGACGGGTCGTGCGTCGGTCGGCGGCGAGCTCGCGTGCGAGTGCAACCTCTTGTTCGTCGTCGTCGACGCGGAGGCTGGTCAGCCGGAGTAGGGGGCGAGCACGACCGAACCGTTGTGCCCGCCGAACCCGAAGTTGTTCGAGATGGTCGGGCCAGGCTCCCACGGTCGCGGGGAGCCCGTCACCACGTCGATGCCGCACGCCGGATCGACGGTCGTCGTGCCGGCGGTCGGGGGGATCAGGCGGTGCTCGAAGCTCAGCAGCACGGCGGCCGCCTCCAGTGCACCTGCGGCGCCGAGCGGGTGCCCCGTGACGCCCTTGATGGACACGGTCGGGGGCGTCGACTCGCCGAAGACGGTGCGGATGGCCTCGGCCTCCGCCGCGTCGTTGAGCGGGGTGCTGGTGCCGTGGGCGTTGATCTGGCGGATGTCATCCGGGGCGATGCCGGCGTCCGCGAGGGCCGCGCGCATGCACCGCGCCGCGCCCGCACCACCCGGTGACGGAGCGGTGATGTGGTGTGCATCGGCGTTGCTGGCCGCACCGATGATCTCGCCGATCACGGTCGCGCCACGTGCGAGTGCGAGGTCGAGGCGTTCCAGGACGAAGACCGCCGCGCCCTCGCCCATGATGAACCCGTCGCGCGCGGCGTCGAAGGGACGGCTGACCAACGAGCTGGAGATCGCCGTCATGTTCGCGAAACCCGCGATGGCGGTGACGGTGCCCGCCGACTCGGCGCCACCCGACAGCACCGCGTCGCACGTGCCCCACGACACCAGCCGCGCGGCATAGCCGAGCGCATGGGTGCTGGCCGCACACGCGGTGCAGATGGTCTCCGAGGGGCCCTGGAAGCCGTAACGCATCGAGATCGCCGCACCCGACGCGTTCGACATCATCATCGGGACGAGGAACGGCGAGACGCGCCGCTCGCCCTTCTCGACGCGGACGACGACCTGCTCCTCGAGCGTCCGCAAGCCGCCGATGCCGGTGCCGAAGATCGTGCCGATCCGCGCCGGATCGTGGGGGAGCGGGCCGCTCTGGGCGAGCGCCTCTGCCGCGGCCGCGAGGGTGAACTGCTCGACGCGGTCGGCCCTCCGGGCGTCCTTCGGCGAGTCGAACCACGGGGAGGGATCCCAGTCCGCAATTTCGATGGACTTCGCACCCGAGAACCCCGGCCCCAGGAGGCCGGACCAGAACTGCTGCTTACCGGTCCCGCAGGGCGCGACGACGCCGTAGCCAGTGATGGCGACGCGGTGCCCGGCTCCGTGCATCGGCGTCGGAGGGGTTACTGCAGCTTCGACTCGACGAGCGCGAAGGCCTTGCCGACGGTGTCGATGCCCTCGAGGTCGCTCTCGGGCACCTCGATGCCGAACTCCTCCTCGAGGGCCATGACGAACTCCACGAGGTCGAGGCTGTCGGCCTCGAGGTCGTCGCCGAAGCTGGCCTCGGGGACGATCTTGGCGGCATCCACCGACAGCACCTCGACGGCGCACTTGGTGAAGCGGGCGAACAGTGCCTGGTCCATGGTCTCTCCTCGTGACGGGCGGCCGCACCGCGACCGGTGGGCAGCGCCCCGTGATCCTACCGTGCCCGCAGTGGCGCGGTCAGTGACCCATGCCGAGGCCGCCATCGACGGGGATGACGGCTCCGGTGATGTATCCCGCATCGTCCGATGCGAGGAATGCGACGACGGCGGCGATCTCCTCGGGCGACGCCTGCCGTCCGAGCGGCACTGCCGCGGTGAGCTCCGCGAGGCGGTCGGCGCCGAGCGCCGCGGTCATGTCGGTCTCGACGGGACCCGGTGCGACGACGTTCACGGTGATCGAGCGCGATCCGAGCTCGCGCGCGAGCGAGCGGGCGAGGCCGATGAGCCCCGCCTTCGACGCCGCGTAGTTCGCCTGGCCGGCAGAGCCGAGCATCGCCACCACGCTGGACATCAGGATGATCCGGCCCTTGCGCGCGCGCAGCATTCCCTGCGTGGCGCGCTTGCACGTCCGGTAGGCGCCGGTGAGGTTCGCGTCGACGACGCTCGTGAATTGCTCCTCGCCCATTCGCAGCAGGAGGCCGTCCTTGGTGATCCCCGCGTTCGCGACGAGCACCTCGACGGGCCCGAGCTCGGCCTCGACGGCGGAGAACGCCGCGTCCACGTCCGAGGCGACGGTGACGTCGCAGCGCACGCCGAACACGCCGTCGGGCGGCGGCGACGAGTGGTACGTCACCGCGACCCGGTCGCCCTGACGCGCAAACCTGCGCGCGCAGGCGAGGCCGATCCCGCGGGATCCCCCGGTGACGAGGACCGTCCGGCCCGTCACGGCCGGCCCGCCCCGGTCCAGCGGACCACTGCGCTGGCCGCGGTCATGCCCGCGCCGAAGCCCACGAGGAGGACGAGATCGCCGGGAACGAGCCGGCCGTCGTCCGCCGCCGCGAACCAGGCGAGCGGAATGGACGCCGAGGAGGTGTTGCCCGTCTCTGCGAGCGCGAGGGCGGTCTTCGACATGGGGATGCCGAGCCGTTCGCACGCCGCCGAGATGATGCGGATGTTGGCCTGGTGCGGCACGACCATGGCGATGTCGTCCACCGAGGTGCCGGACGCGGCGAGCGACTTCTCGGCGGAGTCGACCATGATCCGCACGGCGCGCCGGAAGACCTCCTTGCCGTCCATGTGCAGGTGGCCTCCCACCTCGCAGAACAGGAGGTCCTCCGCCGAGCCGTCGGCGTCGATGTCCCAGCCGAGCAGCGAGCCGCGTCCCCCGACGGCCTCCACCACCGCGGCGCCGGACCCGTCGGCGAAGAGGATCGCCGTGTTGCGGTCCGTCCAGTCGACGATGCGCGAGAGCGTGTCGGTGCCGATCAGCAGGACGCGCTCGGCGCCGATCGCGATCAATCCGTTGGCGACCGCCAACCCGTAGACGAAGCCCGAGCACGCCGCGTTGACGTCGAACGCGCCGCACCGGAGGCCGAGGCCGTGCTGCACCGTCGCCGACGTCGCGGGAACCGTGCGGTCCGGGGTCGTCGTGGAGAGGATCAGCGCGTCGATGGACGCGGGGTCAACGCCCGCGCACGCCAGCGCCCGGCGGCCGCTCTCGATCGAGAGGCTCGCGGTGGAGCCCCCGATGCGGCGCTCGGCGATCCCGGTCCGTTCGCGGATCCACTCGTCCGACGTGTCCATCCTCGCCTCGAGGTCGGCATTGGTGACGACCGTGTCGGGGAGTGCGCGGCCCCAGCCGGTGATGGCCGCGCCACGTGCCGACGAAGGGAGTGGTGGCACGACGCGACCCTACTTCCGGCGGTCGCGCACGCGGGGCTGCCTAGGCGGTCCTCAGCCACGCAATGGGCTGGTGCGCCATCACGCGCTCACCCTCGACCGCGATGTAGTGCTGCAGCACGCCTGCGAACGGCGAGCGCACCTCGCGATCGCCGACGGTGCCGATCACGCTGCCCACGTCGATCGTGCTGCCGGAATCGACGCCCGGGACGCGGGAGAAGACGCCGGCCGCCGGCGAGACGACGAGCCGTTCGATCGCGGAGAGGTGCTCCCCCTCGTGTGCGGTCGGTGGGATCGAGGATGGGGAGAACGCGGCGAGCCACTCGATGAGCCGGTCGAGGTCGTCGGGCTCCGAGACGGCGATCGTGCGGGCGTCGGGGACCGTCCGCTTCGCCATGCCGGTCAGGGCGCTGCCGGGTCCGAGCTCGATGAAGCCGGTCACGCCCGCCTCGGCCATGGCCACCAACGAGTGGCGCCAGCGAACCGGTGAGGAGAGCTGCGCCGACAACAGCGAGGCCCACTCGCCCGCGTCGTCGTGCGGACGGGCATCGACGTTGGAGACCACGGGCACCTCCGTGCCGCGCGGCCGCGCAGCGGCGATGGCGTCCCGCAGCCGGTCGCGCGCGCCCGACATGTACGGGGTGTGGAACGCACCCGCCACCTGCAGTGGCATCACCTTCTTGGCCCCGAGCTGCCTGGCATGGTCCGAGGCGCGCGCGACGCCGTCCACGGAACCCGCGATCACGACCTGCCCGGGCGCGTTGAAGTTCGCGACCCAGACGTCGGCGTCCGCCCGCCGGCACGCCACCTCGACGTCGTCGTCCTCGAGGCCGAGCACGGCAGCCATCGTCCCCGGGGACGACTCGCCGGCCTCGTGCATCGCCATGCCCCGCTCCGCGACGAGGCGGAGGCCGTCGTCGAAGCCGAGGGCGCCGGTCGCAGTCAGGGCGGTGTACTCCCCGAGGCTGTGCCCGGCGCAGAAGTTCGGCTCGACCCCCAGGCGCTCGACGGCATCGAGGACCACCAGCGAGAGGAGGAAGGTCGCCAGCTGCGCGTTCCGCGTGTCGCGGAGGTCCTCGGCCCCGGCGTCGAGGAGGAGGGCGGCGAG
>JAGWXX010000031.1 GCA_018969685.1 Acidobacteriota bacterium
CCGTTCGTGTGGTCGGCGGGCAAGCTGCGCGCGGTGCGGGAGTGGTGCGCGCGCAACGGCTGCGACCTTGCGTCGTCGTGGGCGTACTCCGACAGCTGGTACGACGAGCCGCTGCTGTCCGCGGTCGCCAACCCGCGCGTCGTCAACCCCGATGCCCGGCTGCGCGGGCTCGCCGCTGCGCGAGGCTGGCCGGTGGTGGGGTTCGGCGCGGACGGCGAGTCGGAGCGCCCCGCGGTGGCCAGCGACGACGTGCAGCGCGCAGGGCTGCGGTTCGTCGCGCCCCTCGCGTCACCCTTCGCACGGTTCGACATCGACGGCCTCGCGAACGTGCCGGCGACGGGCCCGGTCATCCTCGTCGCGAACCACCGCAGCTACTTCGACCCGGTCGCCATCGCGCGCGTGGTGGCGGCCACCGGCCGGACGGTGCGCTTCCTCGGCAAGAAGGAGGTGTTCGACGCGCCGCTGGTGGGGCAGGTCGCCTCGCTCGTCGGCGGCATCCGCGTCGACCGCGCGTCGGGATCGGACGAGCCGCTGCACGAGGCGGCGCGCGCGCTCGCCGACGGCGGAATGGTGGCGATCATGCCGCAGGGCACGATTCCGCGCGGCCGGGCGTTCTACGACCCGGAGCTGCACGGACGCCTGGGCGCCGCGCGGCTGGCGGCCATGACCGGCGCCGCGGTGGTGCCGATGGGCCTGTGGGGCACCGAGCGCGTGTGGCCGCGCAGCATGCGCACGCCCGACCCGGCGGTGCTGCGCTCGCCCGTCCGGGTGCAGGTTCGTATCGGCGAACCGGTCGCGCTGCCGGCAGCCGACCCGGACGACCGCGACGCCATGTCGCGCGCCACCGAGTCGATCATGTCGGCGATCGTCGCGCTGCTGCCCGACGAAGCGCGCGAGCGTCGCGAGCCGACGCCCGACGAGATCCGACGCGCGTCGCCGCCCGGCTGGACCGGCGACCCGCAGGACGCGGCCGCCGAGACGACGCGCCGTCCCGGCACCGACTGACGTGGCCGCCGCCGCGCGGGGCCGCCCGATGCCCGCGACCTGGCGTTCATCTCCTCGGTAGAATTTCACCGTGTCGATGCCGCATCGCCGTGACGGGGAGATCGCCCTCGTCGTCAAGCGCGTCGGTCTGCACGACGACGACTCGGACCTTGAGTACTGGTTGAGTCGGGATCCTGCCGAGCGGATCGCCGCCGTGGAAGTGATGCGTCAACGACTGTTCGGAGGCTCCGATGAAGCTCGACAAGGACTTCAAAGAGTTTGTCGAGTTATTCGTCGCTAACGACGTCCGGTTCCTCGTCGTCGGAGGCTTCGCGCTCGCAGTGCACGGCTACCCGCGGGCCACGGTCGACATCGACGCATGGGTGTGGGCGAGCCCGGACAACGCGCGGAAGATCCTGACCTGCCTCGACCGGTTCGGGTTCGGGGGACTCGACCTCTCGGTCGAGGACTTCACGGCGCCGGACCGTGTGGTCCAGCTGGGCTACCCGCCGTACCGGATCGACATCATCACCTCCGTCAGCGGCGTCGAGTTCGACGGCGCGTGGGCGAACCGGATGATGGTCGACATCGACGGTATGGAGGTGCCGTTCATCGGGCGGGACGATCTCCTGGCGAACAAGCGCGCCACGGGTCGCGCCAAGGACCTCGCCGACGTCGACTACCTCACGAACCGTCCCGGCACCGACTGACGTGGCCGCCGCCGCGCGGGGAAGCTCGATGCCCGATGCCTAGCTGCCCGCGACCTTCCTGCGCACGATGTTGAGCGCGCTGCCGGCGCGGAACCACTCGACCTGCTCGTCGCTGAACGTGTGCAGCGCCTCGAACGCGACGGTGCTGCCGTCGGGCCGGGTAATGCTGCAGCGCACCGGCTTGTCGGGCACGGGCGGCAGGTCGTGCACCGTGACGGTGTCGCGCTCGCCGATGAGGTCGTAGGTCGCCGGGTCGGCGAAGGTCAGCGGCAGCAGACCCTGCTTCTTCAGGTTGGTCTCGTGGATGCGGGCGAACGAGCGCGCGAAGATGGCGCCTGCGCCGCGGAAGCGCGGCTCCATCGCCGCGTGCTCGCGCGACGAGCCCTCGCCGTAGTTCTGGTCGCCGATGGCGCACCAGCGGATGCCGGCCTCGCCGTACCGCTTGGCGATCTCGGGGAACGGGCGGGTGCCGCCGTCGGTGGAGTCCCAGCCCTCGCCGGTCGCGCCCGTGAAGGCGTTGACCGCGCCGAGGAACAGGTTGCCGCTGATGTTCTCGAGGTGGCCGCGGTAGGTGAGCCACTTGCCGGCCGCCGAGATGTGGTCGGTGGTGCACTTGCCCTTGGCCTTCATCAGCACGGGCATGCGCTCGTAGTCGCGGCCGTCCCACGCGGGGAACGGCTCGAGCAGCTGCAGTCGGCTGCTGCGCGGGTCGACGGTGACGACGATCGACGAGCCGTCCGCCGGAGGCGCCACGAA
The DNA here is from genome assembly GCA_018969685.1 of Acidobacteriota bacterium. GTDB lineage: Bacteria > Actinomycetota > Acidimicrobiia > Acidimicrobiales > Ilumatobacteraceae > UBA3006. Next base: position 2,451 of record JAGWXX010000031.1, read on the forward strand.
CGTGTCGTTGCCCGGGTCGTAGCCGCGCGCCGGCAGCACCTCGCCGGTCGGGGCGTCGAGGCGCACCGTGGTGCCGTCGGGCGCCTCGATCGCGTCGGTCGCGGGGTCGAAGTCGAGGCGTCCGGCCAGCGCGAGCGCGACCACCGTGTCGGGGCTGGTGACGAATGACAGCGTGTTGGCCGAGCCGTCGTTGCGCTTCGGGAAGTTGCGGTTGAAGGAGTTGACGATGGTGTTCGGGGCGGCGGTCGCGTCCTTCGCACGCTCCCACTGTCCGATGCACGGGCCGCACGCATTGGCGAGCACGGTGGCGCCGATGGCCTCGAGGTCGGCGAGCAGGCCGTCGCGCTCGATCGTGGCGCGGATCTGCTCGGAGCCGGGCGTCACCAGCAGCTCGGTCTTCGCACGAAGCCCCTTGGCGGCGGCCTGTCGCGCGATCGACGCCGCGCGGGTGATGTCCTCGTACGACGAGTTGGTGCACGAGCCGATCAGCGCCGACGAGATCTCGAGCGGCCAGTCGTTGGCCCGCGCGGCGTCGCCCACCTCGGCGCCGGTGCGGTGCGCGCGGTCGGGGGAGTGCGGGCCGTTGATCATCGGGCGCAGCGCCGACAGGTCGATCTCGACGGTGCGGTCGTAGGTTGCGCCCTCGTCGGCGCGCAGGTGCTCGGCCACCGCGTCGGCGGCCGCGGCCACCTCGGCGCGCCCCGTGGCGCGCAGGTACTCGGCCATCGCGGAGTCGTAGCCGAACACCGAGCAGGTGGCGCCGATCTCGGCGCCCATGTTGCAGATGGTCGCCTTGCCCGTCGCCGAGATCGTGTCGGCGCCCGGTCCGATGTACTCGACGATCGCGCCGGTACCGCCCTCGACGGTGAGGATGCGCGCGACCTCGAGGATGACGTCCTTCGGGCTCGCCCAACCCGACAGGCGGCCGGTGAGCTTCACGCCGATGACCTTCGGCCAGCGCACGTTGAACGGGAAGCCGGTCATCACGTCGACGGCGTCCGCGCCGCCCACGCCGATGGCCACCATGCCGAGGCCGCCCGCGTTGGGCGTGTGGCTGTCGGTGCCGATCATCATCCCGCCGGGGAACGCGTAGTGCTCGAGCACGACCTGGTGGATGATGCCGCTGCCCGGTCCCCAGAAGCCGATGCCGTACTTCGCCGACACGCTGCGCAGGAAGTCGTAGACCTCGCGGTTCTCGTCCGCCGCGCTGAGCAGGTCCTTCTTCGCGCCCTCCTTGGCGAGGATGAGGTGGTCGCAGTGCACCGTCGACGGCACCGCGGTGGTCGGCAGGCCGGCGGTCATGAACTGCAGCAGCGCCATCTGCGCGGTGGCGTCCTGCATGGCGACGCGGTCGGGCGTGAAGTCGGCGTACGAGCGGCCGCGCTCGAGCTCCTGGCCCTCGGGGTCGACGAGGTGGTTGACGAGGATCTTCTCGGTCAGCGTCAGCGGGCGGCCGAGCCTGCGGCGCGCGATGGCGGTGCGCTCGGCGAGGTGCGCGTACGTCGCGGCGACGAGTTCGATCGGGGTTCCTGCGGTGGCGGCCATGTCGGGCTCCTCGTGGGTCGGTGGGGTCTCGGGTCTCGCGTCGTGGCGTTCCGCGGCGGTGCCTTGCGCGACCGGCGCGTGTAGACAAGTATCATACAAGTGCGCTCCTCCCGCTACCGCGACATCGCCCAGGCGTTGGCACGCGAGATCGACGGCCAGCCGCCCGGCACCATGCTCCCGAGCGAGGCCGACCTGTCGCGCACGCACCGCGTCAGCCGTGTGACGGTGCGCCGCGCGCTCGAGGTGCTGCGCGCCGACGGCCTCGTGGCCGCGAAGCAGGGGCTCGGCTGGTTCGTGGCGCACGGCCGCGTCAGCCAGGTGCTCGGCGTGCTGGGCACGATCGAGGAGCAGATGGCCGCCAACGGCGTGCGCTCCGAGCGGCGCATCCTCGAGTTCGCCGTCGAGGCCGCGCCGGCCGAGGTGCGGGAGGTGCTCGGCTGCGACCGCGCGCTGCGCGTGAAGCGCGTGAACACCGCCGACGGCGAGCCGTTCGCGCTCGTGACCGTGTGGTGCCCCGAGCCGCTGGCGCGCACCCTGACGCGCGAGGCGCTCGAGCAGTCGCCGTTCTACGAGCTGCTCGACGTGCCGCTCACCGGAGCGACGCAGACGATCGCCGCCGGCGCAGCGTCGCGCGACGAGGCGCGGCTGCTGGGCGTGCCCGCCGGTTCGCCGGTGCTGCGCTGCCAGCGCGTGACGCGCGGGCGCGACGGCGAGCCGGTGCTGGTGTCGCGGCACGTGTTCCCCGGCGGGTCGACGAGCTTCGTCGTCGAGCTGCCGTCGGCCGACCGGTCGATCGCGCCGTCGGGCCTGCGCCTGGTCGACTAGCCACGGCTGCGGTTCGAGAGGCGTGACGGGGAACTAGTCCCCGAACTTCTCCCAGTGCAGCACCTCCGACAGCGGCAGGCGGTCGGCCGGCTTGAAGTCGGTGCCCTTCGTGTACGCGACGGGGAAGATGCCGCCCTGCGTGTACTTGTCGTAGGGGATGCCGAGCAGGTCGGCGGCCTTGCGCTCGCCGTCGAGCATGAGGTGGATGGTCGTCCACGCCGAGCCGAGGCCGCGCGTGCGCAGCGCGAGCATGAAGCTCCACACCGCGGGCAGCAGCGACCCCCAGCCGCCGGCGCCCGTCGCCGTGTCGACGTTGTCGAGGCGACCGCCGATGAGCGGCACCATCAGCCACGGCGCGCGCTCGAGGTTGTCCGCGAGGTACGACGCCGAGTCGCGCACCTTCGGCAGCTGCTCGTCGCGCTTGTCGCCGGTGGCGCGCGCGGGCAGGGATGCGTAGATCTCCCAGTTCGCGCGGTAGATCTCCGCGAGCTTGGCCTTGGTGCCGGGGTCGCCGACCACCACGAAGCGCCATCCCTGGCGGTTGCCGCCGGTCGGCGCCTGCAGCGCGATGTCGAGGCACTCCTCGATCACCGAGCGCTCGACCGGCCGGTCGAAGTCGAGCCGCTTGCGCACGCTGCGCGTGGTGCGCAGCACTTCCTCTGCCGAGAGTCCAAGGTCCATCCGTCCAGTCTGCCCGCGGGCCGACGGCGGCGACGAGCCCGCGTGCCACGATGGGGACCCGACGAGGGAGGTCGCAGTGGCGCGCATCGAGGTGGCAGGGGTCGTGGACGAGCGGGTCGTGCTGGAGGTGGCGGGCGGCGTGGCCCACGTGCGCATGAACCGGCCCGACAAGCGCAACGCGCTGGACAACGCGATGTTCGTCTCGCTGGCCGCCGTCGGCAGGCACCTCGTGGGCGCGCCGGGCGTGCGCGCGGTGGTGCTGTCGGGCGAGGGCAAGTCGTTCTGCGCGGGCCTCGACTTCTCGGGGTTCGCATCCATGGCCGGCAACGGCGAACGCATCAACGCGGGCGACGCCGTCGACGGCGGCATCACCCACCTCGCCCAGCAGGTGTGCTGGGTGTGGCAGGAGGTGCCGGTGCCGGTGGTCGCGGCGGTGCACGGCCACGCGCTCGGCGGCGGCATGCAGATCGCGCTCGGCGCAGACGTGCGCATCGCCCATCCGCACACCCAGCTGTCGGTGCGCGAGGTGCACTGGGGGCTCATCCCCGACATGACCGGCACGCTCATGCTGTCGCGCCTGGTGCGGCCGGACGTCGCAAAGGAACTGGTGTTCACCGCGCGCGTGCTCGACGGCGCCGAGGGCCACGCGCTCGGCCTCGTCACGCGGCTGGCCGACGACCCGCTCGCCGCCGCGCGGGAGATGGCCGACGAGATCGCCGCGCGCAACCCGCACGCCGTGCGCGGCGCCAAGGCACTGCTGAACCGCCTGGCCGTCGCCGGTGCCGCCGAGCAGTTCGCCGCCGAGCGCGAGACGATCAGCCGCCTCATCGGCACGCCGAACCAGGTCGAGGCCGTCACCGCCAACCTCGAGAACCGCGCGCCGACCTTCGCCGACTGATCGCGGCCGACGGGCCGCACCCCGCGGCTGACGTCGTCGCAACCAGGCGGCCGACGTGTGCTCGTCGGATTTCGCTCGCTAGCATTCGCCGCGCGGGCCAGCGTCGTCCCGTTCCGCCGCCCATCCGGGCGGCGAGACCGATCCAGTCCGGCCCGAGCCGGACCGACAGGGACGACGACAGTGACGACCGGATTGCCGCCCGCGCGGGGTCTCTACGACCCGCGCTTCGAACACGACGCCTGTGGCGTGTCCTTCGTGGTGGACGTGCACGGTCGCGCGTCGCACCGGATCCTGTCCATGGGCCTCGGCGCGCTGTGCAGCATGGAGCACCGCGGTGCCACCGGCGCCGAGCCCGACACGGGCGACGGCGCGGGCGTGCTGCTGCAGGTGCCGCACGGCTTTCTCGAGGCGGTGGCGGGCGTGCCGCTTCCTGCCCCCGGGCGCTACGGCACGGGCATCGCGTTCCTGCCCGCCGACCCCGGCCGCCGCCGCGCCGCAGTCGAGGGCGTCGAGCGCATCGTGCGCGAGGAGGGCCTCGAGGTGCTCGGCTGGCGCGAGGTGCCGGTCGATCCGTCGGCACTCGGTGCGACGGCACGGGCAGCGATGCCCGCGTTCGCGCAGGTGTTCGTCGCCGACCCGCGAGGGGCCGAGGGGGTGGCGCTCGACCGCCTGCTGTGGGTGGCGCGCAAGCGCACCGAGCACGAGCTGACGGGCGACCTCGCGACGTACTTCCCGTCGCTGTCGTGCCGCACGCTCGTCTACAAGGGCATGCTCACCACCCCGCAGCTGGGGGCGTTCTTCCCCGACCTGTCCGATCCGCGCATGGAGACGGCGCTTGCGCTGGTGCACTCGCGCTTCTCGACGAACACGTTCCCGTCGTGGCCGCTCGCGCACCCCTACCGCTACGTCGCGCACAACGGCGAGATCAACACGGTGCAGGGAAACCGCAACTGGATGCGCACGCGCGAGTCGCTGCTGCAGAGCGACCTCATCCCGGGCCTGCCCCGCGCACTGCCCGTCGTCACCCCCGGTGGCAGCGACTCGATGTCGCTCGACGAGGTGCTCGAGCTGCTGCACCTCGGCGGCCGCTCGCTGCCGCACGCGGTGATGATGATGATCCCCGAGGCGTGGGAGAACGACGGTGCGATGGATCCCGCGCGCCGCGACTTCTACCGCTTCCACGCCGCGCTCATGGAGCCGTGGGACGGCCCTGCAGCCGTGTCGTTCACCGACGGCACGGTCATCGGCGCGGTGCTCGACCGCAACGGCCTGCGCCCGGGGCGGTGGTGCGAGACGTCCGACGGGCTCGTCGTGCTGGCCAGCGAGACCGGCGTGGTCGACATCGACCCCGCGACCGTCGTGCGCAAGGGGCGCCTGCAGCCGGGGCGCATGTTCCTCGTCGACACGTCGAAGGGCCGCATCGTCGAGGACGACGAGATCAAGGCCGAGCTCGCGGCGTCGCAGCCGTGGGGCGAGTGGCTGCGCGACGGCATGGTGTCGCTGCGCGACCTCCCCGCCCGCGAGCACGTCGTGCACAGCCGCGACAGCGTGCTGCGCCGCCAGCAGGTGTTCGGCTGGACGAGCGAGGACCTCAAGCTGATCGTCGCGCCGATGGCGCGCAGCGGCGCCGAGCCGATCGGCTCGATGGGCACCGACACGCCGATCGCGGTGCTGAGCACCCGTCCGCGCCTGCTGTTCGACTACTTCCAGCAGCTCTTCGCCCAGGTGACGAACCCGCCGCTCGACGCGATCCGCGAGGAGGTCGTCACGTCCGTGGGCACGTCGGTCGGCCCCGAGGGCAACCTGCTCGCACCCGGGCCTGACAGCTGCCGCCAGCTCACGCTGCCGTACCCCGTCATCAACAACGACAACCTCGCCAAGATCCTGCACATCGACGACGACGGCACGATGGGCCACCTGCGCTCGGCGACGGTCGGGTGCCTGTACCGCGTCGCCGACGGGGGAGCGGGCCTGCGCGAGGCCCTCGATCGCGTGTGCGCCGAGGCGAGCGCGGCCATCGCCGGCGGCGCGCGCATCGTGGTGCTGTCCGACCGCAACTCCGACGAGGTGTGGGCGCCGATTCCGTCGCTGCTGTCCACCGCGGCCGTGCACCACCACCTCATCCGCGGGCAGGTGCGCACGCGGGCGGGTCTCGTCGTCGAGTGCGGGGACGCGCGCGAGGTGCACCACATGGCGCTGCTCATCGGATACGGCGCGGGGGCGATCAACCCCTACCTCGCGTTCGAGACGATCGAGCACATGATCCTGGGCGACGGAGACGCCGACGCGGACGACGCCGGCGGTGCGCACGGGCTCGCCGGCCTCGACCCGGCGAAGGCCGTGACCAACTACCTCAAGGCCGCGGGCAAGGGCGTGCTGAAGGTGATGTCGAAGATGGGCGTCTCGACCGTGGCGTCGTACACCGGGGCGCAGATCTTCGAGGCCATCGGCATCGGTCGCGAGGTGATCGACCGCTACTTCACCGGCACGGTCTCGCGCATCGGCGGCATCGGGCTCGACGAGATCGCGGCCGAGGTGGCCGCGCGGCACGCGGTCGCCCACCCGAGGCGCGCCGGCCAGCGCCTGCACCGCCGGCTCGAGGCCGGCGGCGAGTACCAGTGGCGCCGCGAGGGCGAGCTGCACCTCTTCAACCCCGAGACCGTCTACCGCCTGCAGCACGCCACGCGCTCGGGCCGCTACGACCTGTTCCGCCAGTACACGCGCGCGGTCGACGACCAGTCGCGCAACCTGTGCACGCTGCGCGGCCTGTTCGGCCTGGTGCCGGTGGGCGAGCCGGTGCCCATCGACGAGGTCGAGCCCGTGTCGTCGATCGTGCGGCGGTTCTCGACCGGGGCGATGAGCTACGGCTCGATCTCGGCCGAGGCGCACGAGACGCTCGCGATCGCCATGAACCGGCTCGGCGCGAAGAGCAACACGGGCGAGGGCGGCGAGGATCCCGAGCGCAACGTGCCGCTGCCCAATGGCGACTCGCGGCGCTCGGCCATCAAGCAGGTGGCGTCGGGCCGCTTCGGGGTGACGAGCGAGTACCTCGTCAACGCCGACGACCTGCAGATCAAGATGGCGCAGGGCGCCAAGCCGGGCGAGGGCGGCCAGCTGCCCGGCCACAAGGTGTACCCGTGGATCGCGCGCACGCGGCACTCGACGCCCGGCGTCGGGCTCATCAGCCCGCCGCCGCACCACGACATCTACTCCATCGAGGACCTGAAGCAGCTCATCCACGACCTCAAGAACGCGAACCGCCATTCGCGCGTGCACGTGAAGCTGGTGGCCGAGGTGGGCGTGGGCACGGTGGCCGCCGGCGTCAGCAAGGCGAGGGCGGACGTGGTGCTCATCTCCGGGCACGACGGCGGCACGGGGGCGTCGCCGCTCACGTCGCTGAAGCACGCCGGCGCGCCGTGGGAGCTCGGCCTCGCCGAGGCGCAGCAGGTACTGGTGATGAACGGCCTGCGCGACCGCATCGTCGTGCAGGCCGACGGGCAGATGAAGACCGGCCGCGACGTCGTCGTCGCGGCGCTGCTCGGGGCGGAGGAGTTCGGCTTCGCCACCGCGCCGCTCGTGGTGAGCGGCTGCGTGATGATGCGCGTCTGCCACCTGGACACGTGCCCGGTCGGGGTCGCCACGCAGAACCCCGAGCTGCGCCGGCGCTTCACCGGCAAGCCCGAATTCGTCGTGAACTTCTTCGAGTTCATCGCGCAGGAGGTGCGGGAGCACCTCGCCGCGCTCGGCTTCCGCTCGCTCGAGGAGGCGGTGGGGCGCACCGAGGCGCTCGACGTGCAGCCCGCGGTCGACCACTGGAAGGCGGCCGGCCTCGACCTGTCGCCGATCCTCGTCGCGCCCGACAACCGGTACGGCCGGCCGGTGCGCCACGCGACGGCGCAGGACCACGGCCTCGAGCACGCGCTCGACCGCACGATGATCCGCCGTGCCGCGCCGGCCATCGAGTTCGGCCAGCCCGTCGAGATCGAGTCGACGGTCGCCAACGTGCACCGCACGGTCGGGACGATGCTCGGCTCGGAGATCACGAGGTTCTACGGAGGCGCCGGCCTGCCCGACGACACCATCCGCATCCGCCTCACGGGCTCGGCGGGGCAGAGCCTCGGCGCGTTCCTGCCGCGCGGCATCACGATCTCGCTGGAGGGCGACGCCAACGACTACGTCGCCAAGGGGTTGTCGGGCGGCATCGTCGCACTGCGCCCGGACCGTCGAGCGGCGTTCGCCCCGGAGGACAACGTCATTGCGGGCAACGTCATCGGGTACGGCGCGACGTCGGGACGCCTGTTCGTGTCGGGACGCGTGGGCGAGCGGTTCTGCGTGCGCAACTCGGGTGCGACGGCGGTGGTGGAGGGCACGGGCGACCACGGCTGCGAGTACATGACCGGCGGGCGCGTGGTGGTGCTGGGGCGCACGGGGCGCAACTTCGCCGCGGGCATGTCCGGCGGCACGGCGTTCCTCCACGACCCGGACGGCACCGCCGCGTCGCGCGTCAACGGCGAGATGGTCGACGTGGTGCCGGTGGCCGACGACGACCGCGAGTGGCTGCGCGACACGGTGGCCGAGCACGTCGCGCGCACCGGCTCGCCGCTCGCGCAGCGCCTGCTCGCCGCGTGGGACGCCGCTCCCTTCGTGATGGTGCTCCCGCGCGACTACGCGAGGGTGCTCGCCATCGCCGAGGAGGCGCGGCGGGAGGGACTCGGCGACGACGCCGTCGCCGCACGGATCATGGAGCGCGTCAATGGGTGAGCCGACCGGGTTCATGAAGTGGGGCCGCAGCGGGCCGTCGCGCCGGCCCGTCCCGGTGCGGCTGCGCGACTGGCGCGAGGTGTACGAGCCGTTCGACGGCGACGAGCTCAACCGGCAGGCCGGCCGCTGCATGGACTGCGGCATCCCGTTCTGCAACAACGGCTGCCCGCTCGGCAACCTCATCCCCGACTGGAACGACCTCGTCTACCGCGGCCGGTGGCGCGAGGCGATCGACCGGTTGCACGCGACGAACAACTTCCCCGAGTTCACGGGGCGCCTGTGCCCGGCGCCGTGCGAGGCCGCGTGCGTGCTCGGCATCAACCAGGACCCGGTGTCGATCAAGCAGGTCGAGGTGGAGATCATCGACCGCGCGTGGCGCGAGGGCTGGGTGGTCCCGCAGCCGCCGCGCGAGCAGACGGGCAGGCGCGTCGCGGTCGTGGGGTCGGGGCCCGCCGGGCTCGCGGCCGCGCAGCAGCTGACGCGCGCGGGCCACTCGGTGGTCGTGCTCGAGCGCTCGGACCGCATCGGAGGGCTGCTCCGCTACGGGATCCCCGAGTTCAAGATGGAGAAGCGCCACCTCGAGCGCCGCATCGAGCAGATGCGCGCGGAGGGCACCGAGTTCCGCACGGGTGCGGGAGTCGGCGACGAGGTCGACCCGGATGTGCTGCTCGCGTCGCACGACGCGGTCGTGCTCGCGTGCGGCGCCACTGCGTGGCGCGACCTCGACGTGCCGGGGCGCGAGCTCGCCGGCATCCACCAGGCGATGGAGTACCTGCCAGGCGCCAACCGCGTGCAGGAGGGCGACGCGGAGCGCCCGTCGATCGACGCCGCGGGGCGCCACGTGGTGATCATCGGCGGCGGCGACACCGGCGCCGACTGCCTGGGCACCGCGCACCGCCAGGGCGCGGCGTCGGTCGTGCAGCTGGAGATCATGCCGAAGCCGCCCGAGCACCGCGGACCCGCGAACCCGTGGCCGCAGTGGAGCCTCGTGCTGCGCACGTCGTCGGCGCACGAGGAGGGCGGCGAGCGGACGTTCAGCGCCGGTACCGCGCGGTTCGTCGGCGACGCCGAGGGGCGCGTGCGTGCGATCGAGGTCGACGACGTCGAGTTCGTCGACGGCTCGTTCCGCCCCGTGCCCGGCACGCGGCGCGAGATCCCCGCCGACCTCGTGCTGCTGGCGCTCGGCTTCGTCGGGCCAGAGCGCGGCTCGTGGCTCGACCGGCTCGGCGTGTCGCTCGACGCGCGGGGCAACGTCGCGCGCGACGGGCAGTACCGCACATCGGTGCCGGGCGTGTTCGCGGCGGGCGACATGGGCCGTGGGCAGAGCCTCATCGTGTGGGCGATCGCCGAGGGACGTGCGTGCGCCAGCGCCGTCGACGCGCACCTGATGGGCTCGTCGTCGCTGCCGTTCCCCGTCGCCCCGACGGATCGGCCGCTCGCCTAGCCGCGCCGGCCTGCCGCGACCCGCGGAGCGCGCTGGCGTACGCTGAATCGGTCATGCGACGGCCCTGGCGAGGATCCCCCGGCGACCGGACGGCCCGGCGGGCGACCCTGCACGCGGTGCTCGTGCTCGCCGCGTCGGCCGCGATCGCGTCGTGCTCGTCGACGGCGTTCACGTCCGCCACGACGATGGTGAACATCGGCCCGACCAACTTCCAGACGATCCCGCCGCTGGTGTCGACCATCCCCGTCGTGCAGACCACGCTGCCGATCGGCGCCGTGGGCGTCGAGCAGAACTACGTCATCCGGCAGGGCGACGGACCGATCAAGGTGGCGAACCTGTTCGGCATCTCGACGGCCGAGCTGCTCGCGTGGAACGGCATGGTCTCTGCCGACCAGTGGCCGTTCGCGGGGACGACGGTGCGCATCCCGCCGACCGCACAGGTGCTGAACCCCGTCGTCGAGATCGCGCCGGATGCAACGGCGAAGCCGGCCAGTTCGGGCTGCGACGCGCGCCCGGCCGGCACCTACAAGGTGTCGTCCGGCGACTCGCTGTTCAGCATCCGCAAGAAGTTCTGCGTGTCGACCGCCGCGCTGCTGGCGGCAAACGGGTGGCCGAGCGAGGACGTGGTCCTCGCGCCCAATCAGGTCATCAACATCCCGCCGGCCAACCAGTAGCCGCACCGGCGGTGCGCGGCTGGGTCGACCGGCTCGGCCCGGCAGAACCGGGCGCCCCGGGATCCGTCTAGCGGTCGGTCTTGCGGCGACGCCGCGCGTGCCGCGCGAGCGCGAGCGCGATCAGCTCGTCGAGCAGCTGCGGATACGTCAGTCCCGTGGCCTGCCAGAGCTTCGGGTACATCGAGATCGGCGTGAACCCGGGGATCGTGTTCACCTCGTTGCACAGGAAGCCGCGCCCGCCCTCCTCGTAGAAGAAGTCGACGCGCGCCATGCCCTCGCCGCGCAGCGTGTGGAACACGACGAGTGCGAGCGACCGCACGGCGTCGGACTCCTCGTCGGACAGCCGCGCGGGGACGATCAGCTGCGCGCCCCCGTCGAGGTACTTGTCCTCGTAGTCGTAGAACTCGCGGCTCGGCACGATCTCGCCGGGCACCGACGCGCGCGCCTCCTCGTTGCCGAGCACGGCCACCTCGATCTCGCGGCCGCGCACCGACTCCTCGAGCACCACCCACTCGTCGTACGCAAGCGCGGCGTCCACTGCGGCGCGCAGGTCCTCGGCGCCGGTGACGCGCGTGATGCCGACGGACGAACCCATGTTGGCGGGCTTCACGAACATCGGCAGGCCGAGCTCGTCGACCGCGTGGCGCAGCGCCGCCGGCGTGCACTGGCCCTCGCGCAGCGAGATCCAACGGGGCTGTGGGATGCCGTTGGCGGCGAGCACCTGCTTGGCCATGCCCTTGTCCATCGCGACCGCGCTGCCGAGCACGCCCGTGCCCACGTAGGGCACGTTGGCCAGCTCGAGCGCCCCCTGGATGGTGCCGTCCTCGCCCAGTGGGCCGTGCAGCAGGGGCAGCACCACCGTGCGCTCGTCGGCGCGCGCATCGCCGACCAGGGTGGTGATGGACGTCGGCGTGCCCTCCGCGTCGAGGCGGTCGGGGATGGCGGCGGGTCCCGCGGCGAGCGCCGCCATGGCGCGGTCGGCGACGGCCCAGCGACCCGAGCGCTCGATGCCGATCGCGGTGACGCGGTAGCGCGCGGGGTCGAGCGCGCGCAGCACGTGCGCAGCGGTGACGCAGGACACGTCGTGCTCGGCCGACTCGCCGCCGAACACGACGACGACGTGCGTGCGCTGCGCGGCGGCCACCGGGTGAACGGTAGTCGGTAGGGTTCGGGCATGCGCTTCACGGCTGCGGACGCCGCGCGCGCCGCGGGCGGCACGCTCGTCGGTCCCGACGTCGAGCTCGTCGGTGCGTCGTTCGACTCGCGCACCGTCGAGCGGGGACAGTTGTTCGTCCCGGTCGTCGCCGACCGCGACGGCCACGGCTTCGTCGCCGACGCGCTGGCGCGCGGCGCGGCCGCGTACCTCTCGTCGCGCGGCGCGACCGACGGCGGCACTGCGATCGTCGTCGACGACACGGTGCGCGCGCTCGGCGCGGTCGCCGCATGGGCGCGCGACGAGCTCGATGCGCGCCTCGCCGGCCGCACCGTCGGCATCACGGGGTCGGTGGGCAAGACGACGACGAAGGAGCTGGTGGCCGCGGCACTCGCCACGACCCTGCGCACTGCCGCGAGTCCGCGGTCGTTCAACAACGACCAGGGGCTGCCCGTGACCATCCTCAACGCACCCGACGACGTCGAGGCGATGGTGCTGGAGATGGGCATGCGCGGGTTCGGCGAGATCGACCGGCTGTGCCGCGTGGCGCGGCCGTCGGTGGGCGTCGTGACCGCGGTGGCCGAGGCCCACACCGGGCGCGTGGGCGGCATCGAGGGCGTGGCGCGGGCGAAGGCCGAGCTCGTCGCTGCGCTGCCCGCGGACGGCACCGCGGTGCTGAACGGCGACGACCCGCGAGTCGCAGCGATGCGCGGGCTGGCACCGGGCACGGTGGTGACGTACGGCACGGGTGCGGATGCGGACGTGCGGATGGTGTCGCGCACCGTGGACGATGCCGGGTGCGCGTCGATGGAGGTGGACTCGCCCTGGGGCCCGGTGGCGCTGCGGATGGGGCTTCCCGGGCTGCACATGGCGCACAACGCGCTGGCGGCGGTTGCGGTCGCGGGGGTGCTGGGCGTGCCGCTCGACCGTGCGGCCGCGGCCATCGGATCCGTCGAGGCGCCGCCGATGCGCATGCAGGTGCGCCGCACCCCGGCCGGCGCGACGGTCATCGACGACTGCTACAACGCCAATCCCGCCTCCATGCAGGCCGCGCTGGAGACCCTCGCGGCGCTCGGAGCGCACCGCCGCGTGCTGGTGGCCGGCGAGATGGCCGAGCTCGAGCACCCCGAGCTGGCCCACCGCGCGGTGGCCGCGCTCGCGCACCGGTTGGGCATCGAGCTCGTCGCCGTCGGCACGGACCTGTACGGCCCGGTTGCGGTCGGGGTCGAGCGCGCGGTCGAGGTGCTCGTGTCGCTCGGTCGGGGCGACGCGGCGCTGGTGAAGGGGTCGCGCGTCGCGAGGCTCGAGCGCGTCGTCGAGGCGGCGACCGGCCGCTAGCCCGTCCGTCCCGCGCGACGGTCGACGCGCGCGACGTCGCACCACCACGCGAGCAGCAGCGCCCACGCCGCGCCGATGAACAGCACCAGCGGCGCGCCCCAGCGGTCCATCACGGGCCCGAAGATCACGTTGCCGAACGGCACGGTGCCGCCGAAGCCCATGATCCACAGCGACATCACGCGTGCGCGGACCGACGCATCGAGCCGCGACTGCAGCACGGTGAGCATCGACGTGGTCGTGAAGAAGTAGCAGAAGCCGAGCGCAAACCCCGCGACGAACGCGGGTGCGGGCGTGCGCACGAGGGCGAAGGCCGCGAGCGACGCGGCGAACCCCGCGAAGCCTGCACGGATGAGGCGCCGGGCGTCGGCGCCGTGCATGACGGTGCCGATGGCGAGGCCGCCCAGTGCCGCGCCGAAGCCCCACGTCGCGTACAGCCACTTGTAGGTCGACGACGCCTCGTCGATGCCGAAGTTCAGGCGCGCCACCGCGGGGAACAGGCCGACGTAGGGCAGCGACAGCAGCGAGAACGACGCGATGCCGAACAGCAGCATGCCGACCTCGCGCTGCTCGCGCGCGACCCGGAAGCCGACGGTGAGGCGCTGGATGCCCCGGGTCGCATCGGGCGGGGTCGTCGGCACGTGCACGTTCAGGAGCGCGACGACCACGAAGAGGTACGTGACCGCGTTGATGAAGAAGAAGGCCGGCGCCTCGAGCCCCCAAGCGGAGAGGCCCGCGACGACGATCGGGCCGATGACCCTCGAGCCGTTGATGGCGAAGCTGTTCAGGGAGATCGCGCCCGGCATGTCCTCCGGACCCACCAGCGACGGCACGAGCGCCGACCACGCCGGCGCATTCAGTGCGTTGCCGACGCCGACCCCCAGCGCCGCGACGAACACGGCGGCGAAGGACGGGTCGCCGAGCGCGAGCACGCCGATGACCGCCGAGAAGCCCAGCTGCACCATCTGCATCGTGACGAGCCACCGCCGCCGGTCGACTCGGTCGGCGACCGCACCCGCGGGAATGGCGAGGAGGAACAGCGGTCCCAGCTGGGCGACGATCATCAGGCCGACGAGGGAGGCGCTGTCCGTGCGCGTGTAGACGAACGCGGGCAGGACGACGTTCTGCATCCACGTGCCGACGTTGGACAGCAGCGATCCGACGTAGACGAGCCGGAAGTCGCGGTTGGCCAGTGCGGCGGCCGCCGTCCCGCGCCGCGGTGCCGCGCTCATCGGATCACCGATCCGGACCGGTCTCCGGGCAAGACTGACCCCGATGGACGGCACGGCGCACCGACACCTGCATGCTCCGGTACCCGAGGCCCCGCAGCCTGCGCAGGCGCCCCGTTGCGCGTCGCCACGTGCGATCTTCGAGCGCTGCCCGCTGTGCGACTCGTCGCTCTACGCGGAGCACGCCCACTTCCGGTGCGGGTCGTGCGGGTGGCGCGACTCGTGCTGCGACTGACCGACACCTGTCCGGACCGTCAGGCTGCGCCGAGCGCAACGAGGGCGTCGGCCGCCGCGTAGCCGAGTTCCTCGGCGACGGGGGCGTAGGTAATTGACCCCGCGACGACGTTCACTCCGCGGCGGATCGCCTCACTGCGCGCCGCGGCGCCGCGCGCACCGTGCACGGCGACGTCGAGGAGATAGGGGAGCGTCGCGTTGGTGAGTGCGTAGGTGCTGGTCTGCGGCACGGCACCCGGCATGTTGCCGACGGCGTAGTGCACGACGCCGTGCTGCACGTACACCGGATCCTGGTGCGAGGTCTCGCGCGTGGTGGCGACGCAGCCGCCCTGGTCGACGGCGACGTCCACGATCACCGAGCCTTTCTTCATCGACGACACCATCTCCTCGGTGACGACGACGGGCGCGCGCGCCCCGGCGATGAGCACCGCGCCGACCACGAGGTCGGCCTCGGCGACGGCGCGCTCGACGGCGCCGCGGTTGGACGCCATGGTCGTCGTTCGGCCGACGCTGATCTGGTCGAGCTGGCGCAAGCGGTCGAGGTTCTTGTCGAGGATCGTCACCTCGGCGAGCATGCCCGCGGCCACCCACGCCGCGTTGTAGCCGACGTTGCCGGCGCCGATCACGGCGACCTTCGCGGGCTTCACGCCCGGCGCACCGCCCATCAGCACGCCGCGCCCGCCCTGCGGACGCTCGAGGAACCGCGCACCGGCCTGGGTGGCGAGGCGGCCGGCGATCTCGCTCATCGGTGCCAGCAGCGGCAGCGAACCGTCGGGCAACTGCACGGTCTCGTAGGCGAGCGCGGTCGCACCGGACCCCACGAGGGCCTTCGCGACCGCGGGGTAGGCCGCGAGGTGGAGATAGGTGAACAGCGTCAGGTCGGGCCGGAGGAAGCCGAACTCGCTCTCCTTGGGCTCCTTGACCTTCACCACCATCTGCTGCGACCAGGCGTCGGCGGCGGTGGGCACGATGTCGGCCCCCGCGGCCACGTACGCCGAGTCGGGGATGTTGGCAGCCTCCCCCGCGCCGGTCTCGACGAACACATCGATGCCGAGGCGCTCGAACTCGCGGACGCCGTCCGGGGTCATCGACACCCTGCCCTCCAGCACCTTGACTTCGCGTGGGACTCCGACGGTGGAAATGGCGGGCGACACGGGTGAGTGTCTATCGCAGCGCGGCACCCGGCCCCCTCACCGGAGGCGGCGAGGGGCGCAGGTGCCGCGGTTAGGGTTGCGGGCATGAAATCGTTCGAGAACTTCATCAACGGACGCCAGGTGCCGGCCCGCGACGGGCGCACGACCCCCGTCATCGACCCCGTAACCGGTCAGCAGTACGCCACTGCGGCGCTGTCGGGGGCCGCCGACGTCGACGATGCGATGAAGGCCGCCGCCGACGCCTTCGAGGGGTGGAAGCTCACCACGCCGTCCCAGCGCCAGAAGGCCGTCAATGCCATCGCCGATGCGATGGAGGCCCACATGGACGAGCTGATCGAGGCCGAGATCGAGAACACGGGCAAGCCGAAGGCCATCACCTGGGCCGAGGAAGTGCCGCCGATGATGGACCAGATTCGGTTCTTCGCCGGGGCGGCCCGCATGCTGGAGGGCAAGAGCGCGGGCGAGTACGTCCCGAACTTCACGTCGTACGTGCGCCGCGAGCCGATCGGCGTGTGCGCGCAGGTGGCGCCGTGGAACTACCCGCTGATGATGGGCGTGTGGAAGTTCATCCCGGCCATCGCCGCGGGCAACACGTCGGTGCTCAAGCCGAGCGACACGACGCCGGCGTCGACCGCGGTGCTCGCGCGCATCATCGGCGACATCCTTCCGCCGGGCGTGCTGAACGTGGTGCTGGGCGACCGCGACACCGGCCGCGCGATGGTGGTGCACGACGCGCCGGGCATGGTGTCGGTCACCGGCTCCGTCCGCGCCGGCATGGAGGTCGCCGAGGCGGCCGCGAAGAGCCTGAAGCGCGTGCACCTCGAGCTCGGCGGCAAGGCGCCGGTCGTGGTGTTCGACGACGCCGACATCGGCCCCGCGGCCGAGACGATCGCGATGACGGGATACTTCAACGCGGGACAGGACTGCACGGCCGCCACGCGCGTCATCGCGGGGCCCAAGGTGTACGCCGACTTCGTCGACGCGCTCGCGGAACAGGCCCGCAAGACGAAGACGGGCAAGCCGCACGAGGACGTGCTGTACGGGCCGCTGAACAACTCCGTCCACCTGGGCAAGGTGCGCGGCTTCATCGACCGCACCCCGAAGCACGCCAAGGTGGTCACGGGCGGCTCGCAGGTGGGCTCGGACGGCTACTTCTTCGAGCCGACGGTGGTCGCCGACCTTCGCCAGGACGACGAGATGATCCAGAACGAGATCTTCGGACCGGTCATCACCGTGCAGCGGTTCAGCGACGAGGCCGAGGCCCTGAAGTGGGCGAACGGCGTGGAGTACGCGCTGGCCTCGTCGGTGTGGACCCGCGACCTGGGCAGGGCCATGCGGATGATCAAGAACCTCGACTTCGGCTGCGTGTGGGTGAACACCCACATCCCGATGGTCGCGGAAATGCCGCACGGCGGCTACAAGAAGTCGGGCTACGGCAAGGACCTGTCCGCCTACGCCCTCGACGACTACACGCGCATCAAGCACGTGATGGTGAACCTGAACAGCTAGGGGGACGCGGTGGCGGCGGACGGCGGCAGCGAGGTCATCAGGCTCGAGCACGTGGCGAAGCGCTTCGGCGCGTTCACGGCCGTCCACGAGGCCGACTTCGGCATCCGCTCGGGCGAGTTCTTCTCGGTGCTCGGCCCGTCGGGCTGCGGCAAGACGACGATCCTCAAGATGATCGCCGGCTTCGAGCAGCCGACCTCGGGCCGCGTGCTGCTCGACGGGAAGGACGTGTCGAGCGTGCCGCCCTACCGGCGCAACGTGAACACGGTGTTCCAGCAGTACGCGCTGTTCCCGCACATGACGGTCGCCGACAACGTGGCGTTCGGGCCGCGCTCGAAGAAGAAGTCCGAGGCCGAGGTGACGACGGCGGTCAAGGAGATGCTCGACGTGGTGCGCCTCGGCGACTTCGCCGAGCGCAAGCCCAGCCAGCTCTCCGGCGGGCAGCAGCAGCGCGTCGCGCTCGCCCGCGCGCTCGTGAACCTGCCGAGTGCGTTGCTGCTCGACGAGCCGCTCGCGGCGCTCGACCTGAAGCTCCGCGAGGCGATGCAGATCGAGCTGAAGCGCATCCAGCGCGAGGTCGAGATCAGCTTCATCTTCGTCACGCACGACCAGCACGAGGCGCTCACCATGAGCGACCGGATCGCGGTCATGAGCGCGGGTCGCGTCGAGCAGATCGGCACGCCCGAGGAGATCTACCGGAAGCCGGCGTCGCTGTTCGTGGCCGGCTTCATCGGTTCGGCCAACCTGCTGCCCGGCACGCTGCAGTCGTCGTCGGGCGACGAGCACGTCGTGGCGCTCGCGGCGGGATCGACGGTGCGGGTGCCGGCCAACGGGACGTCGTTCGCCCAGGGAGCCAAGGTTTCGGTCATGCTCCGGCCGGAGGCACTGAACCCGGGTGCGCCGACGTCCGCGGACGGACGCAGCCTGACAGGCACGCTGACCGACAAGGTGTACGAGGGCGCGACGGAGCGCCTCGTCGTGGCGTTGGCCGACGGCACCGAGATGGTGAGCCTCACGGATGCGGGCACCGACGCGGCCTTCAAGGTCGTCGGCGCGACCGTGGGTCTCTCGTGGGCTCCGACGGCCGGGTACGTGCTCGAGGGCTGGCCCGAGGTGGCCGGCGCCACGACCACCGACGTCGACTCGATCGACGCCGCCCTCTAGCCGCCGAGTCCCGTCCCACGGGCCGGGCCGCGCCCTAGTATTCGCCGAGGTTCCCTCGCACCGGGGGACGTGACGAGGGGAGTCGCCATGGCATCGCGCCGCAGCCGCCTGATCGTTCCGCGCGGGGGCATGTCCCGCCGCCAGTTCCTCGCCCGCTCTGCCGCGCTCGGCGCGGCCGGCGTGTCGCTCCCCGCGTTCCTCGCGGCGTGCGGCGGTTCGTCGGACGGCGGATCCGACGCGTCGGGTGCCGGCTCGCTGTTCTTCGAGAACTGGCCCGAGTACATCGACCTCACCGACGGCGACGTGCTCGGCACCGTCGACCGGTTCATCGCCGCCACCGGCATCGCGATGGAGTACTCCGACCTCTACAACGACAACAACGAGTACTTCGCGAAGATCCAGCCGCTGCTCGGCGCCGGAAAGACGATCGAGCCCGACATCATCGCGCCGACGTCGTGGATGGCCGGCCGGCTTATCGGACTCGGTTGGACCGAGAAGCTGCCGGTCGGCGACATTCCGAACATGGCCAACATTGCCGATGGATTCGTGAAGCCGACCTGGGATCCGACGGGCGAGTACAGCATGCCGTGGCAGGCGGGCATGGCCGGCATCGCGTACAACATCGACGTCACTGGACGCGAGATCAAGAGCGTGGCCGACCTGTTCGACCCTGCCTTCAAGGGCAAGATCGGCATGCTCACCGAGATGCGCGACACGATCGGCCTGGTGCTGCTGGGCGAGGGCATCGACCCGTCGACGATCTCGACGTTCGACGAGGCTGCCGTGGCGTTCGAGAAGATCGCCAAGGCGAAGGCCGACGGCCAGATCCGCGCCTTCACCGGCAACGACTACCTCGACGACCTCGCCAACGGCAACTT
>JAGWXX010000032.1 GCA_018969685.1 Acidobacteriota bacterium
CTCGCGCTGCCGTGGCTGCCCGACGACGTCGCGCGCCGCGTCCACGAGCACCTCCGGAACTAGATTGCGGGCGTCGTGGCCGACATCCTGCTGATCACCGGGTTGTCGGGCGCGGGCCGGTCGCAGGCCGCCGACGACCTCGAGGATCTCGGCTGGTTCGTCGTCGACAACATGCCGGTGGAGCTCATCGAGAAGGTCGTCGAGCTCGCTGGATCGTCCGCCGCGTACCGCACGCACCTCGCGCTCGTCCTGGGTCTCCCGTCGCACCAGGAGGGGGCGCTCGACGTCGCCCGATCGCTGCGCAGCGCCGGCCATCGGGTCAGGACGCTGTTCCTCGACGCCTCCACGGCGGAGCTCGTCAAGCGCTACGGCGCAACCCGCAGGAAGCACCCGCTCGACGACGGGCGGGGCGGTGTGGAGGACGCCGTCACCCGCGAGCGCACGATGCTCGAGCCGGTGAAGGGTGCCGCCGACATGGTGATCGACACGTCGGCGATGACGGTGCACCAGTTGAAGTCGCGCATCGCGGAGTTCTTCGCCACGGCGGGTTCCCAGGACGGCATGAGGATCGCGGTCGTGTCGTTCGGCTACAAGCACGGCATCCCCCTCGACGTCGACCTCGTCTTCGACGTCCGATTCCTCCCGAATCCGCACTGGGACGAGCGTCTCCGGCCCATGTCGGGCCTCGACTCCGATGTCGCACGGCACGTCCTCGACGCGCCGCTTGCGGTGGAGTTCCTCGACCGCCTGGAGTCGATGTTCGACCTGCTCCTGCCGGCCTACCGCGACGAGGGACGGAGCTACCTGTCGGTGGCGATCGGATGCACGGGTGGCCGGCACCGATCGGTCGCGATGGCCGAGCGGTTCGCGTCGTGGCTCTCGTCCCGGGGCCACGACCCGAGGGTGACGCACCGGGACCTCGGTCGCTGAACGGAGCGGACGGCTAGTCTGACGCGCCATGGCAGGTGATCGCGTCCGCGTCGGCATCAACGGATTCGGCAGGATCGGCCGGAACTTCTTCAGGGCGGCGCTCGCGCAAGGGGCTCCGATCGACTTCGTCGCGGTCAACGACCTCGGCGCCATCCCGACGATGGCGCACCTGCTCAAGTACGACTCGGTGCTCGGCATCCTTCCGCGCGAGGTCCGCGCCGTCGACGGCGGCATCTCGACGGGCGACTCCACCATCTCGGTGCTCCAGGTGCGGAACCCTGCGGAGCTCCCGTGGGGGTCGCTCGGCGTCGACCTCGTGATCGAGTCGACGGGCTTCTTCACCGACCGCGCCAAGGCCGCCGCGCACCTTGATGCAGGGGCGCCCCGCGTCGTGGTGTCCGCCCCGAGCGCGGGTGCCGATGCGACCTTCGTCTACGGCGTCAACCACGGCGACTACGACCCCGCCGTCCACAAGGTGGTCTCGAACGCATCGTGCACGACGAATTGCTTCGTGCCGATGGTCAAGGTGCTGGACGACGCCTTCGGCATCGAGCAGGGCCTCATGACCACGATCCACGCCTACACCGGCGACCAGCAGCTGGTGGACGGGCCCCACAGCGACCTGCGGAGGGCGCGCGGGGCGGCGATCAACATCGTGCCGACCGGTACGGGTGCCGCACGGGCGACGAGCCTCGTCATGGAGTCGATGAAGGGCCGGCTCGACGGGACGTCGTTGCGCGTGCCGGTGCCGACCGGTTCGATCACGGACTTCGTCGCGGTGCTGCAGCGGGACGCATCGAAGGACGAGGTCAACGCGGCGTTCCAGGCCGCGGCCGCGGGACCGTTGCGCGGGGTGCTGGAGTACACCGATGAGCCGATCGTGTCGAGCGACATCGTGACCAATCCGCACAGCTGCGTCTTCGACAGCGAGCTCACCATGACGATGGGCCGGATGGTGAAGGTGCTCGGCTGGTACGACAACGAGTGGGGCTACTCCAACCGCCTCGTCGACCTCGTCCTGCACATCGCCCGGAACAGCTGACGCGTGGCCGACGTTCCGGCGCTCGAGGATCTCGGCGACGTCAGCGGAAGACGGGTCCTCGTGAGGACCGACTTCAACGTGCCGATGTCCGGTCCGGACGGCGCGAGGACGATCACGGACGACTTCCGCATCCGCGCGGCGCTCCCGACCATCCAGTGGCTCGTCGAGCACGGTGCGGTGGTGACGTGCGCCAGCCACCTCGGCCGCCCGAAGGGCCAGGCGAACCCCCGGTACTCGATGGCACCCGTGCGGCAGCGGCTCGCGGAGCTGGTGCCCGGCGTCGCGCTGATGGAGAACCTGCGGTTCGATCCGGGCGAGGAAGCCAACGATCCCGCGTTCGTCGCGCGACTGGTCGAGGGAATGGATCTCTACGTCAACGACGCGTTCGGCGCCGCGCACCGAGCACACGCGTCGATCGTCGGGCCGCCCGCGACGCTGCCCTCGGCGGCGGGGCGCCTGCTCCACCGCGAGGTCGAGGTGCTGGGCGGGATGCGGGAGCGGCCGCGGCGCCCGTTCGTCGCGGTCCTCGGTGGCGCGAAGGTCAGCGACAAATTGGGTGTCATCGAGGCACTCCGCGGGCGGGTCGACGCGCTCGTCATCGGAGGCGGCATGTGCTTCACCTTCCTTGCGGCCAAGGGCCACGGCGTGGGCGACTCGATTTGCGAGCGCGACCAGGTCGAGACGTGCAGGCGGCTGATGCAGGACGGTCCGCCCATCCACCTCCCGGAGGACCTGGTGGGCACCGATGGGTCGGGCGAGGTCCGAACCTTCGGGGCGCGGCTCCCTGACGGCGCCCGCGGACTCGACATCGGACCGGGCACCGCCGCCGCGTTCAGCGACGTGATCATGGATGCGGGGTGCGTGTTCTGGAACGGTCCGATGGGCATGTTCGAGGATCCGCGCTTTGCGGCCGGCACGCGTGCCGTCGCGGAGGCGATGGGTGCGACGAAGGCGTTCACGGTGGTGGGTGGGGGTGACTCCGCAGCTGCGCTCGCCCAGTTCGGCCTCGCCTCCGACGTCGACCATGTGTCGACCGGCGGAGGCGCGTCGCTCGAGTACCTCGAGCTCGGCGACCTGCCGGGCCTGAAGGCGCTGAGGGAGGCTCCGCGTGTCCGATGATCCACTCGCGCGCAGCGGGCCGCGAAAGCCGCTCATCAGCGGCAACTGGAAGATGCACCACAACCACTTCGAGGCGATCCAGTGCGTCCAGAAGCTCGCGTACCTCCTGACGAAGGAGGACTTCGCGATGGTCGACGTCAGCATCCATCCGCCATTCACCGACCTGCGGAGCGTCCAGACGCTCATCGATGCGGACGGGATGCGGATGGTGCTGGGCGCGCAGCACTGCCACTGGGAGGACAAGGGGGCGTTCACGGGGGAGATCTCCCCGGCGTTCCTTGCGAAGCTCGGAGTCGGCTACGTGATCTGCGGCCACAGCGAGCGTCGCGAGCTGTTCGGCGAGACCGACGAGATGGTGTCGCGGAAGGTGTCGGCGGTGATCCGGCACGGCATGGTTCCCATCGCGTGCGTGGGGGAGACCCTCGAGGAGCGCGAGCGTGGCGAGACAGTGTCCAAGGTGCTCGGCCAGGTTCGCGCGTGCATCGCGGGACGTTCCGCCGAGCAGGTTGGGTCCATGGTCATCGCATACGAGCCGATCTGGGCGATCGGCACGGGGCGCACGGCGACGGCCGGCGATGCCCAGGCCGTGCTCGGTGCCATTCGTGCCGTCGTCGCGGAGGTGTCGGGTCCGCGCGCGGCGGAGCAGGTGCGGCTCCAGTACGGCGGCAGCGTGAAGGCCGCCAACATCGTCGAGCTGATGGTGCAGCCCGATGTGGACGGCGTCCTCGTCGGCGGAGCGAGCCTGGATCCCGCGGAATTCGCGCGCATCGCCCAGTACCGGCTGCGTCCGGTCTGACCGCCGCGACAGGGCCATCCACCGTGCGCTGGTAGCGTTCCGGCACCGGCGGCGCCTTGCCCCCGGATGCGGGCAGGAGCCCGCACCTCAATCGACGGGGAGGTCGATGGAATGAAGCACAGAGGAAGGATCGCCCGATCGGCGGCGCTCGTCGTCGCTGGCGCCTTCGTCCTGGCGTCGTGCGGCGGGTCGGATGACTCGGCCGACGGCGGCACGACGGAGGGCACCGCTCAGGTGACCGACAACGAAACCTGCGGCACCGGCACGCTGGTGTGGGCGCACGAGCAGGAGCCCGCCGACCTGCACCTCGACGACCCGGAGAACGGGCTCACGATCACGGCCTGGATCCGCGCCGGCCTGCTCGAGGGCTTCTACGGCGTGTCCTCGAAGACCGAGTTCGTGCCCGAGTTGCTCGCCAAGGAAGGCGAGATGGCGGAGAACGCGGACGGATCGGTCACGGTCAACTACACCCTCCGCGACGGACTCATGTGGTCCGACGGAACGGCCCTGACGGCCGACGAAGTCAAGCAGACCTTCGACATGATCATGGCGAAGGGTGCTGACGACGCGTACATCTACCTCCTCGGCGACCGCACGGGTCTCGACACCATCACGGACATCACCGTGACGTCCCCGACCCAGATGTCGGTCACCTGGAGCAAGTTCTTCGCCGGCTGGAAGGCCCTGTTCGGCGAGGTGTACCCGATGCACGTCTTCTCGGCCGACCCGGCGACCGCCGCGGCAGAGGTGAACGAGGCGCTCCGCACCTGGACCCACAACGGAGCGACGCTGCCGTCGTCCGGACCGCTCGTCTTCGGCGAGTGGAACAAGGGCGTCAGCATGACGCTCACCTGCAACGCCGGGTACCACGGCTCGGTCAGCCCCGATGCCGTGAACAGGGGCGTCGCGCAGGTCGACTCGGTCCAAATCAACTTCGTCGCCGACACCGACGCGCAGATCAATGCGGTCAAGTCGGGCGAGGCGGACATGATCATGACCCAGCCGCAGCTCGCGTTCGAGGAGCTCTCCAGCAACGCGGAGATCACCGTCGCGTCGTCGGCCGGGCCGGTCTACGAGCACTGGGGCCTCAACCTCTTCAACAAGCACCTGAAGAAGCCGGAGATCCGCGAGGCGCTGGCGCTCGCCATCAACAAGGCCGACGTCATGGCGGGGCTCTACACGCCGTTGTTCGGCGACATCCTCCCGGCCACGGGGCTCGGCAACACCTACTGGATGAGCAACCAGGGCACCTACGTGGACAATCAGGGTGACGCCGGCTACGGCAAGGGCGACGTCGAGGCGGCCAAGGCCAAGATCGAGTCTGCGGGCTACGTCCTCGGCGCCGACGGCTTCTACGAGCACCCCGCAGACGGCAAGCTGACGCTCCGCGTCGGCACCACCGGCGGCAACAAGCTCCGCGAGCTCCAGCAGCAGCTGCTGCAGGCGAAGTTCAAGGAGGCGGGCATCGAGATCGTCATCGACAATCCGCAGGGTGGCGCGTACTGGAACGAGCAGCCGTTCAACGAGGACGCGCTGAAGTGCGCGGGTTCGGGCGGCAAGGAAGGCAACTGCGAGGTCTGGGACATCGCCCAGTTCGCGTGGGTCGGTGGGCCGTGGCCCGGCGGCATGTCGTCCAGCTACCGCACCGGAGCGGGAAGCAACATCTACGGCTTCGCCAACGCCGAGTTCGACGCCAGGTCGGACGAGTGCGATGCGACGGTGGACGATGCAGCCCGGGCGGCCTGCTACAACGAGCTCGACCTCTACGTGACGACGCTCACGAAGGATCCGCAGAATGGACTCTTCATGATCCCGCTCACGCAGAAGCCTTCGTTCTATGCGGTGTCGAACACGCGTCTCGCGACGTTCGGCGTGGCGCCGGACGCGAACTCGGCTGGTCCGCTGGCCAACGTGGTGGACTTCAAGAAGAACTAGTCCATACGTCGAGTCAAGTTGGGAGGGGGCCCGGGAGACCGGGCCCCCTTCCCTCGTCCGGGCTTGTGCGGGGATACGCTCGCGTCGTGCGGAAGGGGGGATCGCCGTGCTGACCTACGTGGTGAGGCGGGTGTTGACGACCATCCCCATCTTCTTCGCGGCGCTCTTCCTCGTCCACGTGGGCGTCTCGTCCACCACCGACCCCCTCGCGAATTCGCGCCTGTGTCTTCCACGTTGCCAGGCCGGCTACGACATGCTCGTCGAGAAGTACGAACTCGACAAGAGCATCTGGCAGCGCCCGTTCACGTGGTTCGGTCACGCGGTTCGTGGCGACTTCGGGTTCAGCGAGGTGCTGGGTGCGCCGGTCTCAAAGGTTCTGCTCGAGCGCGGCGGCAACACGGCGATCCTTGCGGTGCCGGCCTTCCTGCTCTCCGCTCTGCTTGCGGTGCTGCTGTCGGTGTACTCAGCCCGCAAGCAGTATTCGCGCGGCGACTACGTGTTGACGGGATTCTCCTTCCTCGGGCTTGCGATGCCGACCTTCTTCTTCGGGCTCTTCCTGCAGGTGTTCTTCGGCGTGTGGTTCCAGCACTGGACCGGACTGAAGCCCTTCTATACGAGCCTGAAGCGCGACGACAGCTGGCTTCACCTCCTGCAGAGTGCGACGCTTCCGATCCTCACGCTGACCATCGTGAGCGTTGCTGCCGACAGCCGCTTTGGAAGAGCGAGCATGCTGGAGGTGGTCAATAGCGACTACATCCGAACCGCCAGGGCCAAGGGTCTCTCGGAGCGGACCGTGATCTGGAAGCACGCCCTCCGGAACGCGCTCATTCCCCTGGTGACGCTGTGGGCGCTGGGGTTTGCGGCGCTGCTCGGTGGTTCGGTGATCACCGAGACGGTCTTCTCGTGGCCCGGGCTCGGACCGGCCTTCATCGCCGCGCTGTCGAAGCCCGACCTCGACCTCGTGATGGGCATCAGCATCTTCGCCGCCACGGTGGCGATCGTCTTCAACCTCGTCGCGGACATTCTCTACGGAGTGCTCGATCCGAGGATCCGGCTTGACTGAGCTGATCGAACCCGTTTCCGGCCATGGGGAGTCGCGCAGCTTTGCGAGGCTCGCGCTGGCCCGCTTCACCAGTCACCGGCTCGCCCTGCTCGGTGCCGCCGGACTGATCCTGATGGTGCTGGCATTCTTCACGGGACCGGCACTGTCGTCCCATGATTTCGACGCCGTCGACATCGTCAACCGTCTCGCGGGTCCGAGCCTGTCCCACCCCTTCGGGACCGATGAGATCGGACGCGACCTGTTCGTCCGCACCATGCTGGGCGGCCAATACTCCATCCGGGTGGCGGTCCTCGTCGCATTCCTGGCGACGGCGCTCGGTACGGTGCTCGGTGCGCTCGCCGGCTTCTTCGGCCGCGCGACCGACGTGGTGGTGAGCCAGCTGATCAACGTGCTGCTCATCGTGCCGTCGTTCATCGTCCTGGCTGTGTTCGCAAATCGCTACGGCGCATCGCCAACAGGCATCGCGGTGGTGCTTGCGACGCTGCTGTGGACCCGTATCGCGCGCATCGTGCGCGGAGTGGTGATGCAGTACAAGGAGCAGGAGTTCGTGCTCGCAGCCCGCGCCGTCGGTGCCCGACCCGCGCGGATCGTCGCCCGCCACATCCTCCCGAACGTCCTCGGCTCGGTGCTCGTGGAGGTCACGCTGCTCCTCGGCACGGCCATCGTGCTGGAGTCGACGCTGTCGTTCCTCGGTCTGGGCGTGAGACCGCCGATCCCGACTCTGGGGAACCTCATCCAGCAGTCCAAGGGCGCGATCGACGACGCACCGCTTCGCGTGCTGCTACCGGGATTCTTCGTGGTGTTCTTCGTGCTCTGCGTGAACTTCCTCGGGGACGGGCTGCGCGATGCGCTCGACCCGAAGTCGAGGAGGGCATGATGACCGGTCCGTTGCTGGAGGTCTCCGACCTCAGGGTCTCGTTTGCTACCGACGCGGGGAGCGTCGAGGCGGTGAACGGGGTGTCGTTCGCGCTCGGGAGCGGCGAGAGCCTCGCCGTCGTCGGCGAGTCTGGCTCGGGCAAGACGGTGACGGCGATGGCGATGATGGGTCTGCTCGACCGGTCGGCATCGGTGTCCGGTTCGGCGAAGTTCGAGGGCCACGACCTCGTCGGCCTCGACGAACGGACGATGCGGTCGCTGAGGGGTCGTCGCATCGGGATGATCTTCCAGGACCCGATGACGGCCCTGAACCCCGTGTTCACGGTCGGTGCGCAGATCGCCGAGGCGGTCCGCGCACACCACAAGGTTGCAAAACCTGCAGCAATGGACCGTGCCGTCGAGCTGCTCGACCTCGTCGGGGTCCCCGAGCCCCACCGGCGCGCCCGGCAGTACCCCCACGAGTTCTCCGGCGGCATGCGGCAGCGGGCGATGATCGCGATGGCCATCTCGAACGATCCGGTCCTCCTCATCGCAGACGAACCGACCACGGCACTCGACGTGACCGTGCAGGCACAGGTGATGGAGGTGATCAGGCGGGTCCAGACTGCGTCGTCGTCGGCGCTCATGCTCATCACCCACGATCTCGGCCTCGTGGCCGGATTCGCCGACCGTGTGCAGGTGATGTATGCCGGTCGGATCGTCGAGCACGGAACATTGGATGACGTCTTCTACCGCCCGCGGAACCCATACACCGCGGCGCTCCTGAGGTCGATTCCCTCGCGCTTGACGGAGCCCGGCAGCAGACTCGCGTCGATCGCTGGCACCCCGCCGAGCCTCCTGCACCTGCCGCGAGGCTGTGCGTTCGCCCCGCGGTGCGAGCTGGCAGAGCAGCGCTGTGGCGAGCGCGTTCCGGACCTCGTGCCCGTCGGTCCCGGACACGGGACTCGGTGCGTCCGTCACATGGACCTCCCCGGGGGTGCCGGGTGACCCTTCTGTCGGTGCGGAACCTGGTGTCGCGGTACCCGGTCCGCGGCGGTCTGCTCCGCCGGACGATCGGGCACGTGCACGCGCTGAACGACGT
The DNA here is from genome assembly GCA_018969685.1 of Acidobacteriota bacterium. Lineage (GTDB taxonomy): Bacteria > Actinomycetota > Acidimicrobiia > Acidimicrobiales > Ilumatobacteraceae > UBA3006. The sequence continues at coordinate 8,843 of JAGWXX010000032.1, forward strand.
GAGCTTCGACGTCGCCGACGGCGAGACGCTCGGCGTGGTGGGCGAGTCGGGTTGCGGCAAGACGACGCTCGGACGGTCCGTCATGCGCCTCGTGGAGCCCGATTCGGGCTCGGTCGTGTTCGACGGCAGGGAGGTGTTGTCGGCCTCGGATCGCGAGCTCCGCGAGCTCCGGCGTCACCTGCAGATGGTGTTCCAGGATCCGTATGCCTCGTTGAACCCCCGCCTGCCGGTGGGGGACATCGTCGGCGAACCCCTCGCTGTGCACGGCTGGGACCGCACGAAGGCGAGGGCCCGCACGGCGGAGATGCTCGACGCGGTGGGTCTGCTCCCGGAGCACGCGGGCCGCTACCCGCACGAGTTCTCAGGTGGCCAACGGCAGCGCATCGGCATCGCGCGGGCGCTGGCACTCGGGCCGCGGATGCTGATCCTCGACGAGCCGGTATCGGCGCTCGACGTCAGCATCCAAGCCCAGATCCTCAACCTTCTCGCCGACATCCGGTCCCGCATGGCCCTGTCGATGATCTTCATCGCGCACGACCTGTCGGTGGTTCGCCACGTCAGCGACAGGATCGCGGTGATGTACCTGGGGCGCATCGTCGAGCTCGCGGACCGCGACGCCCTCTACGGCGACCCCGCGCACCCGTACACGGCGTCGCTGCTGTCGGCGGTGCCGATCGCGGATCCCCGGGAGGAGCGCAGACGGGAGCGGATCGTGCTCGTCGGCGACGTGCCGAGCCCCACGAATCCCCCGAGCGGGTGCGAGTTCCGGACGCGCTGCCCCGTCGCGCAGCCGCGCTGTGCCGAGGATCGCCCTGCACTGGACGCGACCGACGGTCGACTCGTGGCGTGCCATTTCCCCCTGCACAGGGGGGAGACGATCGCCGCGAGGGTCGCCTCCCTCCGGTGACGGTCCGGACGCGCTGCAGCGCGTTGCACGTGGCGGGTGCCCTCGGCGGATCGGCGATCGTCGTCGTGCTGCTCGTCGTCAGGGTCGGGGAGCTCGGATGGGGCGTGCCCGAGGTGCTTGCTGCGATCGCGACCCTCTCGGCACTGCTCGTGCTCGCCGCCAACTACCCGCTTGTGACCGTGTTCGACGTCGGGGGTGCGCGGATCCGGACCCTGTTGCGGGCGCGCACCGTGGGGTGGAACGAGGTACTCGCGATCCGTCGCACCAGGGGGCGCCGGACGGCAGGTCCGTCCGGCGGCAGGACCGCCCGAGGGGGTCTCCTCCTCGTGACGTCGGACGGAGGAGTGCTCGCCACGGACCGACGGATGACCCCAGCCGTCGTGGAGGGGCTGGCTCGCCTCCTCGATGGGGTGTCACCGGCCCTCGCCGACTCCCTCAGGTCGGCGCCCTCGGACTCGCGGTAGGATCATCGCGTGCGCTCCGTGATCACCGCAGTGACCCTCGTCGTCAACGTCGTCTCGATGGTCGCCATGATCGTCGGCGTCCTGCTGCACAGCGGACGGGGCGGCGGTTTGAGCGACATGTTCGGCGGTGGCGGCGGAGCGGCGCTCGGCTCGGCGGCGGCCGAGCGGAACCTGAACCGGATCACCACGGTGCTCGCGTTGTCCTGGTTGTTCAGCGTCGTCGCGCTGGGGATGCTCCTCACCTGATCGTTCCGCGGAGTCGACGTCCGCCGCATGGCGGTAGACTTCGCCCCACGTCGAAGTGGCGAAATTGGCAGACGCACCAGCTTGAGGGGCTGGCGCTCGAAAGGGCGTGGGGGTTCAAGTCCCCCCTTCGACACCACTGTTCGACCGGGCGGGAACCGGTCGCCAACTAGCCTCTCGGCATCGTTGCGCCGTCCGCTCCCGATGTCGCCCAGATCCAGGCGCGCACCCTGCGGGTGCTGGTAGCGGGCCAGATCGCGGGGTCGGCCGCCCTTGCTGCGGCGGTGACCGTCGGCGCGTTCGTCATCCAGGACATCCTCGGGCAGGACACGCCGTGGGGCGGCCTCGCCTCGGCGACCGTGACGATGGGGACGGCCGTGACCTCGCAGGTGCTGTCGCGCATCATGAGTGGCCGGACGCGCCGGATCGGACTCCAGACGGGCTACCTGCTCGCCATCGTCGGCGGGTGCACCGCGGGCGCGGGTGCGGAATTCCGGTCGTTGCCGCTCTTCCTCGTCGGGCTGTTCCTGTTCGGCAACGGACAGGCGTCGAACCTGCTCTCGCGCTTCGCGGCCACCGACCTCGCCGAACCGGATCAGCGCGCACGGGCGATGAGCAGGATCCTCTTCGCGTCGACGTTCGGCGCCGTCTTCGGGCCGGTGCTGATCCAGCCCGCACAGACCGCGGGCGAGACGTGGTTCGGCTGGGGGCGCTACACGGGTCCGTGGGTCTTCGCGGGCGTCTTCTTCCTGACGTCCCTGCTGAACGCGACGGTCCGTCTGCGACCCGACCCGTTGACGGTCGCCCGCGGCACGTCGTCGCCGGCCGACGTCCGACGGAGGGAGCCCGTCCGGCTGGGATCGGCCTTCCGGGACCCCGACGCCCGCCTGGCGCTCCTGTCGATGGTGGTCTCGCAGATGAGCATGGTCTCGGTCATGACGATGACGCCGGTGCACCTCAAGGCGCACGGGCACGAGGCGACGAGCCCGTACGTGATCTCGCTCCACATTGCCGGCATGTTCGCGTTCAGTCCGCTCGTCGGCCGGCTGGCGGACCGTGCCGGCCGCCACGCGACGATCCTCGTCGGGGCGCTGACGCTCGTGCTGGCGACCGTCCTCGCTGCGATGTCGGGTGACGATGCCGGCCTCCTGTTCCCGGCACTGTGGTTGCTCGGCCTCGGATGGAGCTGCGGGTTGATCGGCGGCTCCAGTCTCCTCGTCGACTCGGTGCCCGAACGGATCCGCGTCGGCGTGCAGGGACGAGCCGACCTCCTGATGAGCCTGTTGGGAGGTGCGTCGGGCTTCCTCAGCGGGTTCATCCGGCAGGCGCTCGGCTACCACGTGCTCGCCCTCGTCGGCACGGCGCTCGCCGGGGTGCTGGCGGCAGGCGTGGTCTGGCGGCGGGGAACGGCTCCGGTTCCGGCATGAGATGGAGGAATTGGGGTCGCAACCAGAGTGCGTCCCCACGGCTGGTGCTGAGCCCACGGTCCGAGGACGAACTGTCGGCCGACGTCGCGCGGATCGCGTCCTCCGGACGGCGCATCAAGGTGGTCGGCAGGGGGCACAGCTTCAGCGCGATCGCGGTGCCCGAGGACGTCCAGTTGTCGACTGCGCGGATGTCGTCGCCGTTGTCCTACGACGATGCCACCGGGCGGGCGACTGTGCAGGGTGGGACCACCATTGCCGCGATGAACCGCTGGCTGGCGACGCTCGGTCGGGCGCTGCCCAACCTCGGGGACATCGACGAGCAACGGATCGCCGGTGCGGTCGCGACCTCGACGCACGGCACCGGCGCGACGAAGAAGGGGATCGCCGCGCAGGTGGTCGGTGCGCGCCTGGTCGCGCCGGACGGATCGATCACGGACGTGAGGGAGGACGACCCGCTGCTGCCCTTCGTCCGCGTCAACCTCGGTGCGCTCGGCGTCGTCTCGTCGCTCACGGTGCAGACGGTGCCCGCGTTCCGTCTCCGCGCCACGGAGGCGCCGATGAGGGTCGACGAGGTGCTCGGACGGATCGACGAGCTCGTGGACGGCACGGAGTTCTTCGAGTACTACTGGGTGCCGCACACCCGATGGGCCCTCACGAAGCAGAATCAGTCCACCGACGAGCCGGCGGCGCCGGGGTCGCGCGCCGCCAACTGGGCGACCCGGGTGCTCCTGGAGAACGCCGCATTCGGCGCCGTGTGCCGCGTGTCGCGGGCGTGGCCGCGCGCCACGCCGCGGTTGGCGACGATCCTGCCGTCCACCGGTTCACGGACGAGGATCGACGAGAGCCACCGCATCCTCACGTCGCCGAGGCTGGTGCGGTTCCGCGAGAGCGAGTGGGCGCTCCCGCGCGAACGGGCCGCCGATGCGCTGCGGGCGGTGATGGACGTCGTCGAGCGGGGGAGGCACCTCGTCAGCTTCCCGGTCGAGTTCCGCTTCGGTGCGGCCGACGACGTTCCGATGTCGCTCGCCTACGGCAGGGACACCGCCTACGTCGCGGTCCACATGTACCGGGGCGTCGACCATCGGCGCTACTTCGCCGACGTGTTCGCGGCCATGCGCGAGCTCGGCGGCCGCCCGCACTGGGGCAAGATCCACGATCTCGGGCGCGACGACCTCCGGCCGCGCTATCCGAGGTTCGACGAGTTCGTCGACGTCAGGAGGCGCCTCGATCCGGGGGGCACCTTCTCCAACGCCTACCTCGACGGGGTGCTCGGCCCCGTGGCGTGACGCCGCCATTGCTCGCGAAGGGGTGCGGCGCCGCCTAGAGGCAGATGTCCTGGGGCCGGACGGGCACCCGGGAGAGGGCCCGTCCGGTGGCGTCGCGGATCGCGGCGACGATGGCCGGGGTCGACGACACGCACGGCGGCTCTCCGACACCCTTGGCTCCGAGCGGAGCCATCGGTTCCGGCTCCTCGATCAGCGTCGCGAGCACCTCGGGGGCGTCGAGCGCGGTGGGCAGCAGGTAGTCCGTGAAGCTCGGATTCCGCACCTTGCCGTCCTCCACGATGATCTCCTCCATCACGGCGAGGCCGAGGCCCTGTGCGATGCCGCCCTCGATCTGACCGATCACCGACAGCGGGTTGAGCGCCCGACCGATGTCCTGCGCCGTGGCGATCTGCACGACCTTCACGATGCCGAGCTCGGGATCGACGTCGACGACGGCACGGTGGGCGACGAAGGCGAATGCGACGTGGCAGCGACCCTGGCCCTTCTCGTCCAGTTCCTCGGTCGGCCGGTGGTGGTGCTCGAACGTGTGCGAGATTGCCTCGCCGGCGCTGGCCTCGGCGACGGGGACGCGGAGATCGCCCATGGTGTCGACCACGTCCGTGCCGTCGATGGCGAGCCGGAGCGGGTCGAGCCCGTGGGCCGACGCGACGCGCTCGAAGAGCCGCTCGCGGACCATCCGGCACGCGCCGTCCACGGCGCCACCGCTCATCCACGTCTGCCGCGAGGCCGAGGTGGAGCCCGCCGAGCCGATGTCCGTGTCCATCGGCTCGAGGACGACGTCGTCCGAGCCGAGGAGCGTGGCGGCGATCTGGCGCGCGAGGGTCACGAATCCCTGCCCGACCTCGGCGGTGGCGAATTTCAGCGACACGCGACCGGCCTGCAGGGTGCAGCGGGCCGACGCGTGGTCGTCGAAGCCCTCGCTGTACATGAGGTTCTTGATCGAGACGCCCCAGCCGACGCCGCGGACGACGTGCCTGCGGTCGGCGGTGAGCCCGCTGCCGCCGGGACGCGACAAGGGATCGTCGTCGGCGTCCTGGGGCATGGGAAGTGCCGCAGTCTCACGGATGCACCGCTCGACCGGCGCGACGCTGTCCATCACCTGTCCGGTGATCATGAGGTCCCCGGTGCGCATCGCGTTGCGAAGCCTGATCTCGACGGGATCGATGCCGCACGCGGCAGCGAGCCTGTCGATCTGGCTCTCGTGGGCGAAGCAGGCCTGCACGACGCCGAACCCGCGCATCGCGCCGCACGGCGGGTTGTTCGTGCGCGCCGCCCATCCCTCGACCACCGCGTTGTCGCAGCGGTACGGGCCCTGGGCGTGCGTCACCGCGTTGATGAGCACGGCGGGAGAGGTGCTGGCGTACGCCCCGCCGTCCATGACGAACCGCGCCTCGACCTTGACGATCCGGCCGTCCCGCGTCGCATGGTGGCGCATCCATATCCGGGCAGGGTGCCGGTGGACGTGGCCGAAGAAGCTCTCCTCGCGCCCGTACTGCATCTTCACCGGTCGTCCCGTGACGAGCGCAAGCAGGCACGTGTGCACCTGCAGGCTGATGTCCTCCCGTGCGCCGAACGCACCGCCCACGCCGCCCAGCACCAGTCGGACGCGATCCTCCGGAAGTCCGAGGCACGCGGCGATCTGGGTGCGGTCCTCGTGGAGCCACTGGGTCGCGATGTGGAGGGTGACGCTTCCCGCGTCGGGGAGTGCGAGCGCCGCCTCGAGGCCGAGGAAGGCCTGGTCCTGCATGCCGATCTCGTAGTCGCCCTCGACGACGACGTCGCCGGTCGCGTCGGGATCTCCGTGCACGATGCGCTGGTGCCGCAGCACGTTGCCGTCCGGATGGATGGCCGGTGCGTCGAGGGCGGTCGCCGCGTCGACGACCGGTTGCAGCACCTCGTACTCGACCGTGATCGCGGCCAGCGCGCGCCGGCAGGTCTCGGGATGGTCGGCGGCCACCGCGGCGACGGGCTCGCCCATGTAGCGCACCACGTCGCGAGCGAACACCGGCTGGTCCTGGTGGATCAGGCCGTACGTGGGCTTGCCGGGCACGTCGTCCGCAGTGACGACCGCCGCCACCCCGGGAACGGCGAGTGCCGCCGAGGTGTCGATGGAACGGATGCGCGCGTAGGGGTGGGGCGAGCGGAGCGTCGCGCCCCAGAGCATCCCGTCGGCGAACAGGTCGGACGAGAAGTCGAAGGAACCCGCGACCTTCTGCCACCCGTCGGGGCGCAGTGCGCTCGTGCCGAGGACGTCGCGGCGGGTTCCGGTCGCGGTGCTCATGCGCCGCGCTCCCTGATGGCGGCATCGACGGCCTCGAAGATCCGGCCGTACCCTGTGCACCGGCAGAGGTTGCCGGAGATCGCCTCGCGGATCTCCGGGCGCGTGGGGGAGGGGTTGGCGTCGAGGAGCGCGTGCACGGCCATCACGAGGCCGGGAGTGCAGAATCCGCACTGCACGCCGCCCTGCTCGACGAAGGCCCGCTGCACGTCGGACGGCTCGTCGTCGCTGCCGATGTGCTCGATGGTGGTCACGTCGCACCCCTCGGCAGACGCGGCGAGGACGAGGCACGAGCAGACCGCTGCACCGTCGAGGAACACGGTGCAGCTGCCGCACTCCCCCTGCTCGCACGCGCCCTTCGTGCCGTAGAGACCGAGCCGCTCGCGCAGGACGTAGAGGAGGCTCTCCCCGAGCCACGCGTCGCGGACGTCGTGCGATGCACCGTTGACACGGAGCGTGTAGTGCTCAGCCATGGAACGACCTTTCGAGGAGTCTGGCAGCGACCACCGCGACTGCGTGCGTCCGGTAGGCGGCAGTGGAGCGGTGGTCCGAGATGGGGGAGCACTCGCTGGACGCGATGCGCCCGAACTCCCGTGCATCGTCGCGGGACGGCCGTCGTCCGCCGGCGAGCATCGCCGCGGCGGCACGTTCCGCCGCCGGGCAGCGCACGACGGTCGGCGCCACTGCCCCGAGGGCGAGCCGCACCGCCGATCCGTCCCGTGCGAGGCAGGCCGAGGCGATGGCAATGACCATGGCATTGCGCACGCCCACCTTTGCGTACCCCTGCCAGCCGGGAGCGGGCGGGACCGTGACGCCGACGATCAACTCCCCGGGCGCCCGGAGCGTGCGCTTGACGCCGACGAGGAACTCGGCGACGGGCACGTCCCTGCTCGACGTCGCGGAACGCAGGTGCACGGTGGCGTCGAGCGCGCGCAGGACGGGCAGTCCGTCGCCCGCCGGCGACGCGGTGCCGAGGTTGCCGCCGAGCGTCCCCGCAGCCCTGATCTGCGGCGAGCCCACGGTGCGCGCGGCCTCCGCAAGGGCGGGGAGACGGGCCGCGAGTCCGCCCTTCTCCATGGACGCGTAGGGGAGTCCGCTCCCGATGAAGGTCGAGCCGTCGGGAAGTGCGCGCCACTCGCGGAGCTCGCGGATCCCGCGGAGGGACACGACGGCGCGCGGGTCGAGGCGGCCGAAGTTCATCTGCACCATCGAATCCGTCCCTCCCTGCAGGAGCAGGGAGTCGGGCCGTTCCGCGAGCGCCGCGAGCGCGTCGTCGATGGTGCGGGCGTTGACGATCGTCACCGGCCGTCCCAGTCTGCGAATGCATCGATCATCTGGTGGACGTCGCCGAGGGGATACAGGATCGGGCAGGTGGCGCCCTGCTCGAGGTACCGCCGCACCTGGGCGCGCGCCTCGTCGGGCGTCCCCGACGCGGTGAGCATCTGCACGATGTCGTCCGGCACCAGCTTGGCCGCCTCCGCGACCTGCTCGTGCGTCGCCGGCCAGGTCAGCACCTCGCCGACCCTGTCGAGGAGGTCCTGCGGCACCCCCGAGGCCTTCATGATGTGGGGCTGCTGGCCGAGATACTGCGTCACCATCATCCTCGCCATGTCGAGGGCGGTGCGGCGATCGTCATGGACGCTGCAGACGACGAGCTGCGGACGGTCGATCGTCGACGCGTCGCGGCCCGAGCGCGCGGCTCCCCGTGCGAGTGCCTCCATGGCCTGCTGGTTGTAGTCGGGCGAGACCAGGTAGTTCAGCACCACGCCGTCGGCGATCTCGCCCGTCAGCTCCATCATCTGCATGCCCGTGGCGCCGATGTAGATCGGGACGTCCTTCGCCCGCCGCGGCTGGTACACGTAGTCGAGCTCCACGCCGTCGAGCCGCACGAACTCGCCGGAGAACGACACGCGCTCGTTGTTGAGCAGGGCGCGCACGGCGCCGACGATCTCCCGCATCGCACGGAGGGGCTTGTCGCGCGAGATGCCGACCTTTGCGGCGAGCGGGTCCCACCACGCGCCGATGCCGAGAATGACCCGACCCGGTGCCAGGTCGTCGAGCGTGGAGAACGTCGCCGCCAGACGGGCCGGATTGCGGCTCCAGCAGTCGACGACGCCCGACCCGACCTTGATGGACGAGGTGACCGATGCGAACGCGGCCATCGGCACGGTCGCCTCGCGGACGAGCCTGCTCTCGGCCTGCCAGACCGCCTCGAAGCCGCGTTCCTCCGCGTAGCGGGCGAAGTCCATGCCCTCGCGGATCGCGTGCGCGTCCTGCAGGTAGATCGCCGCGCGCATCGTGCCCCGCGCCGTCCGTGCGTGGATGGGGATGGTCATGCGGCGAGCCTCCTGTGCAATCGCGCGGCCTGTTCTGCGGACTTCGCCCTCACCTCGTCGGCGTCGACCCGCACGACGCGGCCGTCGCGCAGGACGGTCTCACCGTCGACCACGACGGTCAGTGGGCGGACGCCGGTGGTGTAGGCGAGGTGCCATGCCGAGTGCATCGACCCGTAGCTCCACGTCACGCGGTCGGCCCGCGCCTCGGGGAAGAGGTTCCACCCTGTCGCGAGCCACGACCATGCGGTGTCGGGGCTCGCGGTCACGTCGTGCGAGCGGTGCACGGCGAAGGCGATCCGTGCCTCCTCCAGCATGTCCGCTCCGATGCCGTCCGTGCCGAGGGCGACGGGGTTCCGCTTGCCTGCGGGACGCGCATACCCGACCGAGTTGTTGAGGTTGGAACGGGGGTTGTGCACGATGGTGCCGCGGAGCGGCCGCTTCAGGTGCACGGCGTGCACGAGGAGCCAATCGTCGTCCGCGTGCGGGGCGAGCCTCGCGCCGGCGTCGGCGTCCACCTGGCCCTCGGCGACGTGGACGTGGACGCCCGTCCCGAGTTCGTTCGCGAGTGCGGCCGCGGCCTCGATCGTCTCGTCGGAGCACGTGAACGCAGCGTGCAGGCCGACCATCCCGTCGCCGCCGGCACGGATGTGCCGCGCGCACTCCTCGAGTCCGCGGCGCGCCGCCTTGGACATGCGTGCACCGGGGTCGACGGTCTGGCGCAAGCGCCCGCGATCGTCCCAGCGGTCGGTGGCTCCGTAGCACGCCCTCACCCTGACGCCGACGTCGGCGCAGGCACGCGCGATGACCTCGAGGGACCCCTCGATGGCGTGAGGCGACTCGTGGTGGTCGATGATCGCCGTCGTCCCGCACTCGAGCGCCTCGAGTGCCCCGAGGGCGGCCGACCAATAGAGCATCTCGAGGTCCAGCTCGGCGTCGAGGCGCCACCACACCTGGTCGAGGATCTCCATGAACGTCGTCGTGGGGCGTGGGGTGGCCGGCATGCCGCGGGCGAGTGCGGAGTAGAGGTGGTGGTGGGCACAGACCAGCCCGGGGGTGGTGGACGTCGCGTCAGTCATCGGACTCGGCGCCCCGCATCATGGGCAACGACGTCCGCCATGCACCGTCCCTGGCGTGGAGAGCCGCTGCGACGGCGCCGGCGGTGGGAACCAGGCCGATCTCGCCCACGCCCTTGATGCCGTACGGCGCGTCGGGTTGCGGGGACTCGATCAAGCGCACCTCGATCGGCGGCACGTCCTTCGCGCGGAGGATGCCGAGGCTCCTGAGCGTCATGTTCACCGGGAATCCCGTGTCCGGGTCGCTCGGGAAGTCCTCGGAGAGCGCGTAGCCGAGCCCCATGTGCACGCTGCCCTCGATCTGGCCCTCGCACAGCGTGGGGTTGACCGCACGACCGACGTCGTGCGCCGCGATCACCCGCAGGATGGCGCCCGTCTCGCGGTCGATCTCCACCAACTGGGCCGCGTAGCCGAACGCGGAGTGGATCGTCGGATGCTCGACGCCGGGCTCGCCGATCTTGTTGGTCCAGTCGACCCGGTACTCGCCGAGGTGGTCGACCTCCGGGCTGCACCCTGCCGCACGCGCGGCTTCGCACGCCGCCTTCACCGCTCCGGCACCCATCAGCGTGCCGCGGGATCCCGTCGTCTGTCCGAAACCGAGCTCGCGGGTCGTGTCGACGATCACGTCGATGCGGTCCGGATCGACCCCCAGTTCCTCGGTCACGACCTGCTGGGCGACCGTGTTGATCCCCTGGCCCATCTCGGTCCAGCCGTGGCGGACCTCGACGCGGCCGTCCGAACGGAAGCGCACGACGGCGCGCGTCACCTCCTTGAAGCCGTTTCCGAGGCCGCTGTTCTTCAGGCCGAGTCCCACCCCGACTACGCGGCCCTCGGCCTGCGCCCTGTCCCAGTCCGCCTTGACCGCGTCGAGGCAGGCCTCGGCCCCGAGGCAGCCGTCGTCCATCTTCTGGCCGGGCCCCCACACGTCGCCGGGGTGCACCACGTTGCGCTTGCGGATCTCCCAGCCGTCGATGCCAGCAAGGTGGGCGAGGCGGTCCATGACGCCCTCCATCGCGAACTGCGCCTGGTTCGCACCGAAGCCGCGGAATGCCCCGCACACGGGATTGTTCGTGCGCGCAGCAACGGCCTCGACGTCGATGGCGGGGACCCGATACGGCCCGCTCGCGTGTCCCGCCATCCGCTCCAGCACCTTCATCCCGACGCTCGCGTATGCGCCGCTGTCGCCGATCGCGCGGACGCGCAGCGCCGTGAGGCGACCGTCCGCGTCGCACCCGGCCTGGTAGTGCATCCGGATCGGGTGCCGCTTGGCGTGAATGCGCAGGCTCTCCTCGCGCGACAGGGTGCACTTGACGGGGCGACCGGTGAGCCACGCCGCAAGCGCAGTGTGCGCCTGGTTGCTCATGTCCTCCTTGCCACCGAACGCGCCGCCGTTCGTGACGAGCGTGACGGTCACCCGGTCGTTGCCGATGCCGAGCACGCGCGCGACGTCGTTGCGGTCGTCCCAGATCCCCTGGCCGCCCGACCACACCCGGATCGAGCCGTCCTCCGGGAGGGCGACGGTGCTCTCCGGCTCGAGGAAGGCGTGCTCGATCCGCTGCGTCGTGAAGACCTCGTCGACGACGTGCGCGCTCGCGGCGAGCGCGGCGTCCACGTCGCCGCGCGCATAGCGGCTCGTCGACAGCACGTTGCCGTCGGTTCCGGCGACGGCGATGTCCGGGTTCGACACGGCCTCGACGGGATCGGTGATCGGCCGGTGCACGCGGTACTCCACGTCGACGAGGTCGGCGGCCGCCCGTGCGGCGATGCGGTCCGACGCCACCACGACGGCGAGCACGTCGCCCGCGTACGACGTCCTCTGCCCGGGTCCGACCATGACGGGCCAGTCCTTGTGGATGATGCCGACCATCCGGTCCCCCGGTATGTCGTCCGCAGTGAAGACCGCGACCACCCCCGGTGCCGCGAGTGCACGGGTCGCGTCGATCGACAGGACGTCGGCCCGTGCGTGGTCGGTGAGACGGAGTGCGGCATGCAGCATGCCGTCCACGTGCATGTCGTCGACATAGCCGCGGTCCCCGAGTGCGAGCGCAGCAGCCTCGTACTTGGGCAGGCGGTCGCCGATCCGTCCCGCGGGCGGTGCCGCCAACGGGGTCCCCTTGGCGACCGCATCGATGGCGTCGAGGATCTTCACGTACCCCGTGCACCGGCAGAGGTGCGCGCCGAGGTGCCTCGCCATGTCGCGGCGCTCGAGCGCCGCGCCCTTCTTGTCGACCTGCGCCTTCGCCCTCATCACGATCCCGGGGATGCAGAACCCGCACTGCAGTCCGCCACACGCCGCGAAGGCGGAGGACCAACGGTCGCGCTCGCCTTCGTCCAGACCCTCGAGCGTGGTGACGTCGGCGCCGTCCGCCTTGTCGAGCGACGTCTGGCACGACACCACGGCCTTGCCGTTCACGAGCACCGTGCAGCAGCCGCACTGGCCGCTGGGCGAGCACCCGTCCTTCGGCGAGGTGATGCCGAGACCGTCACGCAGTGCCGATAGGAGGTGCGGGTGGCGCCGGCTGACGACGACCGGCGTCCCGTTGACGACCAGCGAGACCGACCCCTCGGCGACGTCCTGCCCGGTTTCGGAGATCGACCGATCCGCCACGAAAACACCATACAGGACAACCGTTTGGGGTTTACGTCCTGTCAAGCACCCCTCAGTCGGGGACGACGACCCCCCGTTGCGAGGTGATCCGTCGGTAGACCTCGGGACGCCGGTACCGGTCGAAGTTGAAGAGCGTTCCCGTGTAATTGCGGCACCAATCGAGGTCGCAGTCCGCCCAGACGACCTCGTCGCCGTCGGTGGCCGTCCGGGCGAGGATCTCGCCCGAGGGGGCGATGATGCTGGACTCTGCGAGTCCGAGCACGCCCTCCTCGAGGCCCCCCTTGGCGACGCCGACGACGAAGGTGCCGTTCTGATAGGCGCCCGCCTGCATGACGAGCGCATTGTGGAACCCCTGCAGGCGGTCCTGGGAGGGGTCGGGGACGTAGTGGATCGGGGTGTTGTACCCGCAGAGGATCAGCTCCACCCCTTGCA
>JAGWXX010000002.1 GCA_018969685.1 Acidobacteriota bacterium
TCCAGCACCTCAAGCCGGTGCTGCGGCGCGGCACGCGGCTCGACCCGCCGATCGTCTACCCGCCGTACTCGGAGCGGAAGATGAAGCTGCTCCGCAAGGCGCTCTAGCGCCGCTCGGGGACTACGTCGGCCGATTCACCCAGACGAGGTGTGCCTCGTTGATCGTCGTCTCACCCGACCAGCGGTAGGCCGCGAGCGGGTTCAATTCTTCGGCGGCGCTCAGGTCCACGCAGATCATCCTCGGGTCGTGGATGAGGTCGTCTTCCTTCGACCAGTAGTGCCCGACGACTACCGGTATCTCGTCGGTGTACGACGGCACCTTCCATACTCTGACGTCGTCCTTGGTGACCGGATCGTCAGGGAGCAACGAAAACGGCTGACGCTCGGGGGTCCGCGAACCCGGCGGGATCAGCGCGGCGCGCCGGAAGGTGGACGTATCGGCGCGCCACCATGCGATGCGTGCCTCCGTACGCACGTGGTCGCTCTTGTCGAGGTACGCCCACCCATTCGGCAGCCTGACCTCCGGACCCTTGAGCAGGCACTCGAGCGCGTCGTACTCGGGAGCGCCATCGGTGCTCGCCAGCAGTACCGCTGTGGCATCCAGGAACCACGATCCGCCGCGCTGCTGCGCCAGCGGTCGCAGCACATCCATGGACGGCTGGTGCCAGCAGGCGTGCACGACGCGGAGACCGTCGAGATCCAGCCACAACGGCAGGGTGCGGAACCATTCGATCCACTCGCGGTGGACGCCGGATTCTGCACCCACGGCCCTGAGAAACGCGGCGTGCTGTGCGTAGTTCTTGGGGCCCTTCTTCCCGAGTCTCGGGCGCAGGAAGTCGCCGTTCGTCGGGTGCGGCGTCGCCCAGGCGATCGCGTTGAACTCGTGGTTGCCCATCACGATGAGCGCCGTGCCGGCCTCGACCATGCGCCGCACCGTCGTCAGCACCTCGAGCTGGCCGTTCCCGCGGTCGATCAGGTCGCCGACGAAGACCGCCCGTCGCGTCGCGTGGCTCCACAGGCCATCGCGTTCCCTGTAGCCGAGGAATCGAAGCAACTCCACGAGCTTGTCATGCTGCCCGTGCACGTCGCCGATGACGTCGTATCCCGGATCGTCGTGGTGCACCGATGGGACGCCCTTCACACCCGCACCATACCCGTCGGGTGCAGCAGGGAACCCGGCCACCTACGCCCCGAGCAGCCGCTCCACCTCCGCACGTGTGGGCAGCGACGGCACCGCCCCGCGGCGCGTCGTCGCCAGCGCCCCCGCAGCCGCGGCGGTGCGGGACGCCACGGCGACGTCGACACCGCGCGACAACTCGGCGCACAGCGCCCCGATGAACGCGTCCCCGGCGCCGGTGGTGTCCACCGGCGACACCGCGAACGGCGCCACCGTCACCGTGCCGGCGCGCACGGCGACCGTCGCGCCACGGGCGCCCAGCGTGGTCACCACGGCCGTCACCCCGAGCGCGTGCAGCCGGTCGGCGCCGCCGAGCGCAGCCGCCTCCCCCTCGTTCGGAACGACGACGTCGCACAGCGACAGCAGGTCGTCGGGGAGGTCGCGCGCGGGCGCGGGATTGAGCACGGTCGTCGAGCCGCGGGCACGGGCGGCGCGGAACGCCGCAACGACCGCGTCCAACGGCACCTCCAGCTGCGCCAGCACGACGCCCGCCGCGGGAAGCGACCCGGCGACGGATGCACCAGTCCGCGCATTCGCGCCGGGCACGACGACGATCGAATTCTCGGCGCGTGCATCCACGTTGATGAGCGCGCGCCCCGTCGGCACGCCGCGCAGGACGCGCAGCCCCGAGACGTCGATGCCCTCGTCGCGCATCACCTCCGCGAGGATCCCCCCTGCGGCGTCGTCGCCGATCGAGCCGACGAACGCCACCGCGGCACCGAGGCGCGCGGCGGCGACCGCCTGGTTCAACCCCTTGCCGCCGGCGTGCTCGGCATAGTCCGTCGCGAGCACCGTCGCGCCCGGCGCGGGCAGCGACGCCACGCTGGCGACGAGGTCGAGGTTCGCGCTCCCGACGACGCAGACGTCGGCCATGCCCGGCTCCGTCAGCCGTTGACGAGTGCGGCGAGCTGGCGCCGCCACTCGACCGAGCACTTGTCGGCCTGCACCGACACGAGGGAGGTCTGGTCGAGCGGGAGGACGCCGTCGAGCGTCTCCAGCATCCGCTTGTCCTCGGCGCCGATCGCACGGTCGAACACGATCACCTCGTCGGCGGGCACGGAGAAGTCGTCGTTGCGCCAGACCACGAACGAGAAGTAGCTGGTCACGTCGTCGATCGGCGTGGACACCAGCAGCAGGACGTGCGCGAGACCCGTGTCGTACTCGATGGTCGACCTGCAGAGGAACGGCAGCGAGAACCCCGACGTCATGCGCCGGTGCACGACGCCGCCGCTCTGGCCGCTGGCGACCGTGCCGGCGTCCTCGTTGTTGGCGAACACCTCGTACGCGTACCCGTAGAAGCCGCCGTCGAGCGGCCCCAGCTCGACCTTCGGCACCGTCGTCTCCTGGCCGCGGCCGAAGGTGCCGACGTGCACGAAGGGGAAGTGGGTGATGTCGAGGAAGTTGTCGGCCATCCGGGTCGCCGACGTGCGCCACACCTCGAGGTCGGTGTTGATCCGGCGGAACGACGGGTCGGAGTCCTGGGCGACGTCGGGCAGGGGTGCCGCCGGCTCGCCGAGGCACACCCAGACGAGGCCGAACTTCTCCGTCGCCCGGTGCGCCGCGAGGTGCGCCTTCGGCGGCACCGGCACTCCCGGCGTCGCCGACGGGACGTGGGTGCAGGTGCCGTCGGCGGCGAATTGCCAGCCGTGGTACGGGCACTCGATGCAGCCGTCCTTCACCGCGCCGAGCGACAGCTTCGCCTCGCGGTGCGAGCATCGGTCGGGCAGCGCCGACACGCGGTGCTGGCCGTCGCGCCACAGCACCACGTGCTCACCGAGGAGCGTGCGGCGGATCGGCGCACCGCCGACCTCGTTGCTGCGGGCGACCGCGTGCCACCGGTTGCGCAGTGCCGCATTGCCGCAGAGGATCGCGCCCACTGCGCGGAGCGTAGCATCGGCTGCATGGCCGCCTTCCTCGTGCGCGGCCGCCGCATCGTCACCATGGACGCCGCGCGCACGGTGGTCGACGACGGCGCGGTGCTCGTCGATGGCGCGCGCATCGCCGCCGTCGGTGCGTGGTCCGATCTCCGGCGAAGCCACCCCGATGCCGGGGTCACCGAGGGGATCGCCGAGATCCTCGTGCCCGGCTTCGTCAACGCGCACCAGCACCTCACCGGCGACCGCCTCATGCACTCGCGCATCCCCGACCGCATCGACTCGCAGGAGGCGATCTTCGGATGGGCGGTCCCGCTGCACGCCGCCCACACCGAGGAGGACGACCACCTCTCCGCGACGCTCGCGCTCGCGGCGTCGCTCGCCAACGGCGTCACCACCACCGTCGAAGCCGGCACCGTGGCGCATCCGGCCGCCGTGCTGCGCGCCCAGCACGAGATCGGGGCGCGCGGCACGCTCGGTTCCTGGGGGTGGGACGTGCCGGACGGCCCGTGGGCCGGATCGGTCGGCGAGGTGCTCGACCGCCAGCGCGAGGTGCTCGCACTGGCGCCACCGGGAGGGCTCGTCGAAGGGTGGGTCACGCTCGTCGGACACGACCTCATGAGCGACGAGCTCGTCGCCGCCGCCTCCGACCTCGCGCGCACCAGCGGCACGCACATGACCTTCCACCTCTCGCCCCACGACGGCGACGCGGCCGCGTACCTGTCGCGCACCGGCCGGCGCCCGGCGGTGCACCTGCACGAACTTGGCGTGCTCGGTCCGCACGTGCTCGTCGCGCACGGGGTGCACCTCGACGACGACGAGGTGGATGCGATCGTCGCAACGGGAGCCGCGATCGCCGCGTGTCCGTGGGCCTACCTCCGGCTCGCGCAGGGCGTCACGCGCGCCGGACGCTACGACGCGGTGCTCGCGCGCGGCGGCCGCGTGGCGCTCGGCTGCGACGCCGAGAACGCGGGCGACGCGATCGACATCCTGCGCACCGCCGCGCTGTTCGCCGGGCTGCTGCGGGACCGCTCCGGCGACCCGGCGTCGTTCACCGCGCTCGACGCGCTCGCGCTCGCCACCATCGACGGCGCTCGTGCGATCGGCATGGGCGAGCGGATCGGCTCCATCGAGGTCGGCAAGGAGGCCGACCTCGTCGCCTTCGACGGCACCGGCTACGAGTGGCTGCCCCTCGGCGCCGACCCCTACCTGCAGCTGGTGTGGGGCACCGACGGCCGGTCCGTCCGCGACGTCTGGGTGGCCGGCCGGCAGGTCGTCCGCGCAGGCCGCATCGTCACCGTGGACGTCGAGGCGGCCGCAGCGGCTGCCTCCGCCCGCGCCGAGCGTCTTGGTCAGACCATCAGACCATTGTGATAGGTTCGCGTCATGGCTTATCCCAACACGCTGATCTTCGTCGACCTGCCATCCGACGACCCTGCCGCGTCCGCGCGGTTCTACGCCGAGGTCTTCGGCTGGGACGTCGAGGGGCGCCCCGAAGGGGTCTTCCACCGGTGCGTCCCGGGGCAGAACTTCAAGGTGGATGACGGGTCGCAGGGCCCCACCGGCAACCTGCACCTCGGCATCTACAACGTCGGCAACGCCCGCCCGCACCCGGATCCGAAGGGCGTCGAGCCGAGGACGCTCTCGCGCGACGGACGCACCGTGCGCACCTGGATCCTCGTCAGCGAGGACGACTCGCAGGAGCGGATCCTCTCGACGGCTGAGCGCCTCGGCGCCACCATCCTGTGGCGCAATCACTTCTGGAAGGAGTTCAACGGCTTCAACAGCGCGTTCCTCGACCCGTGGGGCAACACGCTGGTGCTGTGGAGCAAGGGCGGCGACGACCCGCAGATCCCCGCGGACCACACCCGTGAGTGAGCACGCCGACACCTACGCGCTCCACCCGCCGAAGGCGCGCTGGACGCACATCGCCCTGCCCTCGACCAACATCGACGCATCGATCGCCTGGTACGAGAAGTTCACCCCGCTGAAGCTGCTCGACCGCCGCGAGGACGCGGACGGCTACGGCGCGTGGCTCGGACACGACGACCAGTCGGACAAGCCGTTCATCCTCGTCCTGGTCTCGTTCTTCCGCGACCAGGACAAGGGCCGGCAGCCGATCATGGCGCCCTTCGCCCACATCGGCATCGAGCTCACCAGCCGCGAGGAGGTCGAGCGCACCGCCGAGCTGGGCAAGGCGGACGGCTGCCTCGCGTGGCCGCCCACCGACATGCCGCCGCCGATCGGCTACATCTGCGCGCTGACCGACCCTGACGGGAACATGATCGAGTTCTCGTACGACCAGGGCGTCTACGCAAAGGCGAAGGAAGTCTGGGGCTGAGCGCGTCCGGCGACCTCTGTCGCCGGTACCTCGAGTCGTTCGCGTCGGGCGATCCCGACGCGGTCGCCGCGTTCGTCGCCCACGACTTCGTCAACGACCACACCGCCGCGCTCGGCAGCAGCTGCGAGGGCCGCGACGAGTACCGGCGCCGGCTCCCGGGCTTCATCTCGTCGATGCCGGGTCTGCGCTACGAGGTGCGCGACGTCGTCGCCGACGGCGACCAGGTCTGCGCCTCCTACGTGCTGCACGCCCGGGTCAACGACCGCGACGTCGCCGTGCGCGGGATGATGCACTTCACGGTGCGCGACGGCGCGATCGCGCGCCGCACCGACTACTGGGACAGCGCGGTGTTCCTGCGGCAGGCCGGGCTCGACGGGTCCTAGCCGCGCGACGCGCGCAGCCCGCCGAGCACGGAGCCGAATCCGGCGATCGTGTCGGCGAGGCCGCGGTGCATGCCCGCGCCGACCGCGAAGCTGAGGTTCATGCTGATGCTCGTGAACCCGAGGTCGAGGATCCCCTCGGCCATGTCGCGGCACTCGGACGGCGTGCCCGCAATGGCGAACTTCTGCACCAGCGAGTCGGGGATGAGCGAGAAGATCTCGGGGTCGTCGTGGCGGTCGTGGTCGAAGTACCAGCCCGTCGACCGCGCCAGGGCGGCCTCCACGCGCGCATACCACGTCCCGTCGTAGCCGAGCTCGGCCGGGCGGATCAGCGCGACGTAGTGCGCGACGTAGCGCTTGACGCTGCGCCGGGCGAGCTCGCCGTCCTCCGAGGTGCACAGGGTGACGCGGGGTGCCACCTCCACCGACGACGCGGGCCTGCCCGCGCGGGCCGCTCCCTCGGCGATCCACGACCGGTAGTCGGCGGCGAGCGACGGCGAGAGGTACCTGCCGCCAACCAGAGCGATGTCGGCGACCTCGCCGGCGAGGCGCATGACCTGGGGGCTGCGCGTCCCGATCGAGATCGGCACGCGGGCCGGGCCGTGCTGCAGCCGCGCACCGTGCAGCGACACGGTCTCGCCCGCGAGGTCGACCGTGCCCCCTTCGAGCAGCGCGCGCACCGCCGCGACGCACTCGCGGAGGTGGGCGACCGGCCGGGGGGATCCGCCGCCGATCGCCTCGAGCCCCGCTCCGGCCCCGATGCCGAGGAAGAAGCGGCCACCGGACGCGTCGTGCAGCGTCGCCGCGATGCCCGCGAGCACGGCCGGGTGCCGCGTGTAGGGGTTCGTGACCATCGGGCCGATCCCGATCCGCGAGGTCTCGCGGGCGACGATGCCGAGGAGCACGAAGCAGTCCTGCCAGAGCACGACGTCCGAGATGCCGAGCCGGTCGAACCCGGCGTCCTCCACCATCCGCGCCAGTTCGACGACCTCGTGCACCGGCATGCCGGGCGTGATCTCGGCCTCGACGGTCAACGGCATCAGAGCACCGGGTACTTGGCCTTGTCGGGCAGGCCGGACCGTGTGGCGATCGCCTCGCCCGCCTCCTGGCACCTCGCCCAGAATCGCTCCTCGTCGATCGTCGTCATCCGCCCGTCCTCGACGACCTTCCGGCCGTCGACGAAGACGGTGTGGACGCCGCGGCCGTCCGCGGACCAGACGAGCTGGTTCATCACGTTCAGCAGCGGCCGCCACTCCGGGCGGTCGGTGTCGTGCAGCACCACGTCGGCCTTCTTGCCCGGCTCGAGCGACCCGATCTCGTCCTCGGCGCACATCGCCTTGGCCCCGCCGAGCGTCGCCATCTCGTAGGCCTTCTCGGCCGGGAACATCTGGGGGTCGGTGCGAGAGTCCTTGAAGAGGCCCGCAACGAGGTACGTCGCGCGCATGAGGTCGCTGTAGTTCGACGCGTTGTTGCCGTCGGTGCCGATGCCCAGGTTGATGCCCGCCATCGCCATCTCCGGCATCTTGCCCACCTGCGTCACGCCGTAGCTGACCTTCAACGCGGTGGTCGGGCAGTGCGCCACGGACACGCCGGCCTCGGCCATCACTCCCAGCTCGACGTTGTCCACCTGCACGCAGTGCGTGATGGCGACGTCGGGTCCCAGCACGCCGAGCTCGGCGAGGTGCACCATCGGCCGCTGGCCGAACTCCGCGAGGAACCCCTCCGGGTCGAGCTTCGCCGGCGACATGTGGAAGCTCATCCCCGTGCCGTACTGGTCGGCGAATGCGCGCGCCGCCTTCCAGAGCGGGTCGGAGCACGTCGTGTGCCCGACGAGGATCGACCACGACTGGATCCGTCCGTCGGCGACCGAGCGGTGCGACGTGATCGACTGCTCCAGGTTGCGGATCGCCTCGTCGGTGTCCTGCTTGTAGACGTCCGGCTCGGGCGGCAGGTCCCAGATCCACCTGCCGACGCGGCCGCGGATGCCGACGTCCACGAGCCCCTCCACCACCTCGTCGAGGAAGCGGATCGTGCCCGCCTCGAGGAACGAGGTCGTGCCGCTCTTGAGCATCTCGATCGACGCGAGCTGCGCGGACAGCCGCTCATCCTCGGCCCGGAACGTCGCGTACAGCGGGCACAGCCACGCGAACACGTTCTCCTCGAACGGCGTGTCGTCCGGCACGTACCCGCGCGTCAACGGCTCGCCCGTGACGTGGATGTGCGAGTTGACCATCCCCGGGGTGACGACGAAGCGGTCGCCCCCGACGGTCTCGCGCGCCGTGTACCGGGCCTCGAGGTCGGACGCCTTGCCGACGTCCACGATCGACCCGCCGCGGATCGCGACCGCGCCGTTGCGGATGATGTCGCGGTCGCGGTTCATCGTGACCACGTACCAGCCCTTGATCAGGGTGTCGATTGCCTCGGGCATGTCCATCCTCCTCGTTTCCGTGCCGCTCAGCGCGGCTTCTCCGCCACGTACATCTGGTTGAAGCCGATCGGCTCGACCAGCCGGATGCCGCGGAACCCCGCGTCCCGGATCCACTCCGAGACCTCCTCGTTGGTGAAGGTCCCGCCGCGACGCGTCGCCGCCACCATCGTCAGCCCCATCAGCACGCCGAACGGGTTGAACTTCCGCGTGTTGTCACGGAAGTAGTCGGCCACCACCACGCGGCCCTCGGGCTTCAGCGCCTCGAACGCGCGCGCGATCAGGTGCCGCGCGCCGTCGTCGCCCTCGGTGCGGATCACGTGGCCGAGCACCACCATGTCGTACGCGCCCGGCTCGATCTCCACCTCGTGGAAGTCGCCGGGCAGCCACGTCACCCGGTCGGCGACGCCGAGCCGCCCCAGCGTGCGCTCCGCCGCGCCGATCACGCCCGGCAGGTCGTTCACGGTGCTCGTCGCCGCCGGATCCTTCTGCAGCACCGCGGCGGTCCACGGTCCGCACCCGGCGCCGAGGTCGAGCAGTCGCGTGCCACGCCGGCGGCTGTAGCCGATCTTCAGGTCGGCACGCGTGGCGGCGCGGAGGATCGTGGGGAACGTCGCCTCCACGAGCGGCAGGTAGAAGCCCGGTGCATCGTCCTCGATCGGCGTCGCCGGCGTGCCGCGGCGGAAGGTGTCGGCGAGGTCGGTCCAGTTCTCGAGCGGCCCCGGTGCGACGGCGATGAGGTCGGCCATCGAGGCCGGTCCGTCGGTGGTGAGGTAGCGCGTCGCGAGGTCGCCCAACTTGTACTCGTCGCGGTACTGCTCGATCATGCCGATCGCCACGAGCCCGTCCATGAGGAAGAGGCCCGTGCGCTCGGGCACGCCGAGCTCGCCGCAGATCGCTGCGAGCCGGCAGGGCTGGAGCCGCTGCAGCGCGTCGAACACCCCGAGCTGCACGGCCGACACCAGCAGCCAGTAATTGCCGTAGCCCTGGATCACGCCCCACACCGGTGCGGAGGCCGGCGGTTTGTGGTCGCTCCACGGCGTCCCGACGTGGGCCGCCGTGTGCGTCTTCTTGAGCTCGGGATACGGCGCGTCGCGCTCGGTCGCCACGTGGGTCAGGGCTTCAGCAGGATCTTGCCGACGACGTCGTTGTTCTGCATCTTGTCCTGCGCCGCGCCCGCCTCGGCGAGCGGGAACGACGAGTCGACGACGACCTGGTAGCCGCCGCGGCAGAACTCCTGCCACGCGGGGGCGAACTCCTCCGGACGGTACGGGTCGCTGCCGAGGAGCTGGATGCCCATGTGGAACATGAACCCGAGCGAGGGGATCGTCGCGGTGTCGCCCGTCGTGTTGCCGCAATTGACGAGCCGTCCCCGCGGCTTGAGGGAAAACATCGACTGCGCCCACAGGGCGGGCCCGACGTGGTCGAACACCATGTCGACGCCCGCACCCCTCGTCTGCGCGCGCGCGAAGCCCGTCACGTCCTCGGTGCGGTTGTTGCACGCGGCTGCCGCGCCGAGCTCGACCGCGCGACGGCACTTCTCGTCCGTGCCCGCGGTCGCGAGCACGGTCGCCCCGCGCTTCGCCGCGAGCTGGATGGCCGCGACGCTCACGCCGCTGCCCGCCGCGTGGATCATGACCGTCTCGCCCGGCTGGAGCCGGCCGACCTCGAAGATCGCGTGCCACGCGGTGAGGTAGCAGGTCGGGAAGGTGACCGCATCGTCGAACGACATCCCGTCGGGGATCCGGTGCACGTGGGTCGCCGGCGCGACGCAGTACTCCGCATAGCCGCCGGGCACCGTGCCGCCGATGATGCCGAGCTCTCCGTAGAGGTCGCCCATGCCGGCGTAGCGCGAACCCTCGGCGACGCCCGCCAACGACGGATCGACGACGACCCGGTCCCCTACCGACACGCCGGACGCCTTCGACCCCACCTCCACGACCTCGCCGGCGACGTCCATCCCCGCGACGTGCGGGAACGAGAACCCCGGCATCGTGAACCAGCCGTTGCGCTGCACGATGTCGAGGTGGTTCAGCGCGGTGGCCGCCACCTTGACCACGACGTCGTGCGTGCCCGCCGAAGGATCCGGCAGGTCGCCGTACTGCAGCACCTCCGGTCCGCCCTGGCGCTCGTAGAACACCGCCTTCATGTGGTCCTCCCCCTGGTTCCGTGGTCCGTCACTTCAATCCCCGCACGAACGGCCGCGCCAGTGCGACGGGCTGGCGGGTGTGCTTCGCGAACAGCAGCATCACCACGATCGTCGCGAGGAACGGCAGCGACGCCAGGAGCTGGCTGTTCAGGCTGTATCCGAGGATCGTCGGCAGGTTGAGCCGCAGCGCGTCGACGTAGCCGAAGAGCAGGCATCCGGCCACCGCCCCGCGCAGGGTCCATCCGCCGAAGATCACGGCCGCGATCGCGATGATGCCCTTGCCGCCGATGTTGCCGCTCTCGAAGCGGCCGACCTGCCCGAACAGGTAGACCGCGCCGCCGATTCCCGAGAGCAGGCCCGCGTAGAGGATCGCCTGCCGCCGGCGCGCATTGACCCGGATGCCCGAGACGTCGGCCGCCTGCGGATCCTCGCCGACGGCGCGCACCTCGAGGCCCCAGTTCGTCCGCATCACGAGCCACCACGTCAGCGGCACCAGCGCGTAGATGACGTACATCGGCCAGCGCTGTCCGAACAGCGCCGGCCCGAGCACGGGGATGTCGGCGAGCAGGGGGATCGACGTCACGCCGGCGAGGCGCGTGTCGAGGTCGAAGCGCGGCTGGAGGAACGCGGCGAGTCCGAGCAGGAGGATGTTCAGCGTCAACCCGATGCCGAATTGGTCGGCGGTGAGGTAGTGGCTCAGCCATGCCTGCAGCGCGGCGACGGACACGCCGACCATCCCGCCCACCGCGATGGCGAGCACGAAGTTGGGCGACGCCGTGAACGCGATGGCCGCGCCGAAGTGCCCGCCGAGCAGCATGGCCTCGACCGAGATGTTGATGGTGCCCGCCCGCTCGGCGACCCATTCGCCGACGGCGGCGAACGCGAGCACCGCCGCCAGGCGGAAGGTGCTCTCGTAGAGCGGTCCGTCGGTGAGCACGTTCCCGAGGAAACCCAGCACGGTCAGGTCCTCTCCGTCAGGCTGGCCAGCGCGCGCCGCTTGCGGCGGAGGTCGCTGATGGCCGGCGGGATGAACAGGGCGACCACGAGCAGCGCGCGGACCACGTCGACGAGCACCGCCTCGATGCCGGCCACCGACAGGAACGTGGAGCCGCTGCGGAGCGCCGCGAACACGACCGCCACCGGCACCGCGAGGAGCGGGCTGTTGCGCGCGACCAGCGCGACGAGCAGTCCGTCCCACCCGACGCTCGACGAGAAGCCCGACGAGAACTTGTACTGCGACTCGCCGCCCGCGAGCATCATCGCCCCCGCCATGCCGGCCGTCGCCCCCGACACGAGGATCGCCGACATGCCGTAGCGGACGTCGGAGACGCCGGCGCGCTGCGCGGTCCGGGGGTTGAGCCCGAGCACCTTCAGGCGGAAGCCCCACGTGGTGCGCGACAGGAGCCAGCCGAAGCCGAGCGCCATCGCGAGGGCGACGGGCACCGACAGGGGGAAGCGGTTGCCGAAGACCTCGATGATCCCGAGCCGCGAACCCGGTGCGACCTCTGCGCTCTGCAGGAGCCGGTTCGGCTCGCCCGGCACCACGTTCAGCAGCAGCTCGCCCCGGGTGAGCGTGAACGCCGCCATCTGCGACGAGAGGTAGACGAGCAGCAGCGTCGACAGCACGATCGGGATGCGGCGCCAGTACCAGAGGGCGCCTGCGAGGCCGGCCCAGAGCGCGCCTGCCGCGGCACCGAGCGCGATGCCGAGCACGAGCATGAGCGGATTGCCGGGCTGCACGAGGGTGAGGATGAACGCCCCGCCCATCGCCCCGACGAGCAGCTGGCCCTCCTGGCCGATGTTGATGATGCCGGCCTTCGTCGCCACCACGCTGCCCACTGCGACGACCAGCAGCGGGGCGGTGCGCCGCAGCGTCTCGCCCCAGCGCCCTGGGTTCTGGAACGCGCCGTCGACCAGCGCGTTCACCGCGCGGGTCCACGACGACCCGTTGACCTCGATCAGCAGCAGCGACACCAGCAGCGCGCCCACGAGGCACGCGACGTAGAGCAGCGCGAGCTCGCGCTGGTCGCGGCCGAGCCGCAGGCGGCCGATCGCCGATCGCAGCACCACCCTCACGCCGCGCCGCCGATCAGCATGCCGAGGCGCGCCATGTCGACCGCCTCGTTGGGCATCTCGCCCACGATCGCGCCCTTGTAGATGACGACGATCCGGTCGGCGAGATGGAGGATCTCGTCCAGCTCGCTCGAGATCAGCAGCACGCCGACGCCGTCGGCGGCGGCCTCGCGCAGCCGGTCGCCCATGTATTCGATCGCGCTCACGTCGAGCCCGCGGGTGGGTTGCGCGGCCACGAGCACCTTCGGCCGCACCGACAGCTCCCGCGCCAGCACGACGCGCTGCTGGTTGCCGCCGGACAGCGTCCACATCGGCACGTCGGGGGACGGACAGGACACGCCGAACTGCGCGATCAGCCGCTCGGCGGACTCGCGCATGGCGGGGAGGTCGAGCGCACCGCGGCTCGACACCCTGTCGAGCGACGTCAGCGCGAGGTTCTCCGCGACCGTCATGTCGAGCACGCATCCGGAATCGTGCCGGTCCTCGGGCACCACGCCGATCCCGGCAGCCGCCATCGCACCGGCGCGCCCCGTGTCGACGGCCGCACCCCCGACCTCGACCGTCCCCGACGTCACCCTGCGGAGGCTCGACAGCACGTCGGCCAGCACGCGCTGGCCGTTGCCCTCCGCCCCCGCGACGCCGACGATCTCCCCCGCGCGCACCGTCAACGAGAGCCCGTCGAGCTCGGTGCCGCCGCGGCGGCTCCTCACGGTCACGCCGGACAGCCGAAGCGCCACGTCGCCGTCCGTGCCGGCGCCGCTGCGCATGTGGTGGGCGTCGCTCGTGCGCAGCCGCACGTCCCGACCCACCATCGCGCGCGCCAGCTCGTCGGGCGAGGTGCCGGACGTCGGCATCTCCGCCACGACGCGTCCGTCGCGCATGATCACCACGTCGTCCGTGGCCTTCAAGACCTCCTCGAGCCGGTGGCTCACCAGCGCCACCGTGCCGCCCTCGTCGCGCACCACCTGGCGCAGCACGCCGAACAGCTGCTCGCTCTCCTCCATCGTCAGCACCGACGTCGGCTCGTCGAAGATGAGCACGCGCGGGTTGCGGCGGAGGCACTTGACGATCTCGACGCGCTGGCGCTGGCCCGCGGTCAGGGTTCCGACGCGAGCGTCCGGATCGATGCCCAGCCCGTACCTCCCGCCGATCTCGGCGACGAGCGCGCGCGCCCTGTCCGCGTCGAGGCGGCTGCTGCGGTCGCCGAGCACGACGTTCTCCCACACCGTCAGCGCGTCGACGAGGCTGAAGTGCTGGTGGACCATGCCGATGCCGAGGTCGGCGGCCTGCTGCGGGCTCGTCACCTGCACCCGCTCGCCCGCGAGGTGGATCTCCCCCGAATCGGGCGTCACCAGCCCGATCAGGATCTTCATCAGCGTCGATTTTCCGGCGCCGTTCTGGCCGAGGATCCCGTGGATCCGTCCGGCTTGGAGCACCATCGACACGTCGTCGCAGGCGCGCAGCGCGCCGTACGACTTCGTGATCGACCTGATGGCGACGGCCGGTGAGGGGGCTTTCGCCCCCCCACCAACCACCACCGTGACGTCAGGTTGCGTCACTGATCAGCCTGCGTAGGCCTTGCCCTTGATCTCGCCAAAGGCCGCGGCGAACTCGCCGGCCTGGATCTTGGCGTAGACCTCCTGCATCGCGGCGTCCTGCTCGGGCGTCGGGCTGCAGATGAAGGCGCCGGGCGAGCCGTTCGGGCCGACGTTGTCGCCGGGGCGGAACGTGAGCTTCTCGCCCTCCTTGAACGTGCCCTCGACGATCCGCTTCATGGCCTCGACGATGTAGTCGCCGCCGTCGAACCGGACCTCGATCTGGTACGCCAGGTCGGTGCGCTCGCACCCGTCGGCCTTGCCCGCGGTCATCGTGATGATGCCATCGGTGTTGGCCAGCTGGACGATCGCCTCGTGTGCGCCGTCGAGGTACGGGTTGACCGCGCCGAGACCCGCCGCCTTGGCCGCGTTGTACGCCTCGGTGGCGCCGGCCGTGTTGGCGAAGTCGTACGGGTATGCGCCCGTCGGGACGTAGCTGAACGTCGCCTCGGGCAGCGCGTCCTTCAGTCCGAGCTCGTAGGCCAGGTAGGCCTCCTTCTCGAACGGCAGGTCGCAGCAGCCGAGGAAGACGACCGACTTGTTCTCCGAGTCGGCGAGCAGGAGACCGGTCGCATAACCGGCGGTGTAGCTGATCTCCGAGGAGTCGTCGAGCGTCTGCGCGAGGCCCGGGATGTCCTTGCCGTATCCGGCGCCGCAGTTGCAGTACCAGAAGATGTCGGCGTACGTCTCGGTCAGCGTCTCGAGCGGACCGGCGATCTCGCTGGCCGCCACCACGATGACGTCGGCACCCTGCTGGGCGATCGCCTCGAGCTTCTCGGCGGACTGCTCCGCCTCGATCTTGTCGACGACGATCGGCTCGGGCTGCCCGTACTGCGCCGCGACGGCCTTCACGCCGTCCACGGTCGCCTGCACGTAGGCCCCGTCGTTCGCCGGACCGGCCGCGGCGACGGCAAACTGGATGACGCCGTCACCGTTCGCGTCGAGCGCGAGGAGGCCCGCCGGAACGGTCTCCTCGGTCGCCGCTTCGGTGGTCTCGGTGGCCTCGTCCGTGGCGCCATCGTCGCCACCGCACGCGGCCGCGACGAGGGCGAGCACGGCTGCCGCCGCGAACCCCCTGATCATGGATTGCTTCACGTTTCCCCCTTCGTTGGAATCGCTGTGGTTGTCACGCCGTGCGTCCGGACGTTCCGGTCCCTGTGGACCCTCCCGACCGTTGCACGCCGTGGTTCCGTTGTCGCGTCACCCCCTGAGGACTGCCACGACATCGGCCTTGTAGCGGTAGGCGGTCGAGAGCGGCTCGCCTCCCGCGAGCGCCTCCTCCACCCGAGCCTCCGCGGCGGCGTACCGCGCGGAGTCCGCGAGATTCTTCCCGTCATGTCCGGATGCGCAGGTCATCGTCATCCGGCCTCTGACACCACCTGCACGCGACGACCCGGCCAGTGGCTGGCGTAGCGCTGCACGAGCCAGCGGTTGAACTGGACGTGGCTCTCCTCCTGCCAGGAGTACCGGCCGCGCGCCGCGAAGCGCGACTTCATGCCGCGCTGCACCTTGGTCGTCGCGTCCTGGTCCTGCTTCACGAACACCTGCACGCCCGCGTCGCTCATCTGGAAGAGGTGCTCGAACATCGGGTGCTCGAGCGCGGACGGGTGGAAGAGGTAGCCGATCTCGACGTCGATCGTGTCCGGCGTCTTCGGCCGGACGATGAAGAAGAACGCCTGGTCCGGCGCGGTGCCGAAGCAGAGGCTCGGCGGCATCAGCGCGAACGTCGAGCGCCAGCGCTCCTCCTCCGTGAGCTTCGGGAACACCGGCATCAGGGCCTTGGTCGTGGCGTTGAAGCCGCCGTCGATGTGCGTGTAGCCGTTGGTGCGGAACATCACGTTCGACGCGTCGTCCCACGGCACCGGGAACGCCGCCAGGTTGCTCGGGCAGAAGTCCTGGATGGTGTGGTGGAGGCGGTTGGCGTGGTAGCCGTCGTTGAAGTTCTCCATCATGACCTTCCAGTTCCACGGAAGGTCGGTGAGGGTGAAGGTGCCGGGGCACACCGTGTTCTCGAGGTCGTAGTTGGCGAGGAACGGCTCGTAGCGGGACATGGTCGGCGCGAACGGCGCCGCGTCGCGGTCGAAGTTGACCATGATGAACCCCTGCCACAGCTCGACCTTCAGGTTCGGCAACCCGTAGTCCTTCTTCTCGAAGCCCTCCGTGCGCTCCATCGCAGGCGCGCCGAGCAGGCGCCCGTCGAGTCCGTACGACCAGTGGTGGTACGGGCAGGTGAAGGTGCCGCAGTTGCCCTTGTCGTCGCAGATCTGCATGCCGCGGTGCTGGCAGATCGAGGAGAACACGCGCACCTGCGAGTCCTTCCCGCGGGCCACGATCACCTGCTCGTCGTTGACCACGGTCGTGAAGTAGTCGCCGTTGTCGGGGATCGTGCTCGCGCGGCCGACGCAGAGCCACTCGTGGCTGAACAGCGTGCGGCGCTCGAAGTCGAGGAACTCCTGCGTCGTGTAGCACTCCGTCGGCAGGGTCTTCGCCCTCGCGACGTCCTGCGTCGACTCGGACATCGACGCGAGCAGGTCCGGCGTGAAGATGGTCATGATGCTCCCTCCATGGCGCGTGGCCGATCGTGTTCCTTCAGCATGAACTTGCGGATCTTGCCGACGCTGGTCCGCGGCAGCTCGTCGACGAACGTGATGTCGCGCGGCAGCTTCGCCCGGCTCAGGCGCTGCGCGCACCAGTCGTGCAGCTCGCCGACCGTCGGCGGCGCCGCGGGGTCGCGGG
Organism: Acidobacteriota bacterium; assembly: GCA_018969685.1. GTDB lineage: Bacteria > Actinomycetota > Acidimicrobiia > Acidimicrobiales > Ilumatobacteraceae > UBA3006. Next base: position 16,750 of record JAGWXX010000002.1, read on the forward strand.
CGACCACGAAGGCGACGGGAACCTCGTCGCGCACCGGATCGGGCCTGCCGACGACCGCGGCCTCGAGCAGGCCCGGGTGACCCGACAGCACCTGCTCGACCTCGACGATCGACACGTTCTCCCCCGACACCTTGAGGACGTCGGCGCGGCGGCCGTCGAACCAGTGCCGTCCCGCGGGGTCGCGCACCGCGCGGTCGCCGGTGAGGAACCAGTCGCCACGGAAGCTGCGTGCGGTGGTGTCGGGATCGTCGAGGTAGCCGTCGAAGAGCGTGATCCCCGGCACCCCCCGCACGACGATCTCGCCGACCTCGCCGTCCGACGACCTGACGCCGCCCGGGCCCTGCAGGTCGACCTCGCAGGCCGGCGAGACGTACCCCATGCAGTCCGCGACCGGCGCCGCCTTCGAGTCCGTCAGCACCGCCGGGATCGTCTCCGTCATGCCGTAGAGCTGGCGCGGGCGGCACCCCACCAGCGCGGCGAACTCCTCGTACTGGCCGTCGGCGAGGTTCATCGCGTACCAGCAGTGCTGCAGCGCGAGACCGGGGACGGGCGTCGCGCCCCTGGCGAGGATCATGCGGATCGGCGCGGCGAAGAGGCTGGCGTGGGTCGCGCCGTGGCGCAGCGCCTGCCCGAGGAACCGGCTCGCCGAGAACGTGTGCATCAACGCGACGGACGCGCCCACCGCGATGGCGCTGGCGAAGCTGTAGTACTGCGCATTGGCGTGGAAGAGGGGCAGCACGACGATCTGCCGGTGCTCCTCGCGCAGCTCGGACGCGGCCGCCATCACCTGGCCGGCGAACGAGTAGTTGGCCTGCGTCACCACGACGCCCTTCGGGCGCCCGGTCGTCCCGGACGTGAACATCACCGCCGCACGGTCGCGCGGTGCGACCCCGGGCCACGCCGCATGCCGGTCGGCGCCGAACACCTCGAGTGTGCAGTCGTCCTCGTCGACCTCGATGACGGGCATTGCGCCCGACGCGCCGCGGTAGTCGTCGCGACGGTGGACGGAGCAGATGCCGACCTTCGCGCCGGTGCGCGAGAGGTGCTCGACGAGCTCCTGGGTGCGCGACATCGGGTCCGACGGCACGATCCACGCGCCGAGCCGGACGGCTGCGATCCACGCGGCGACGAACGCGGGGGAGTTCGTCAGCGCGAGGCTGACGCTGTCGCCCGCACGCACGCCGTTGCGCACCAGTGCCGCGGCGCACCTGCCGACGAGGTCGTCGAACTCGCCGTACGTCCACGAGGCCGTGGAGCCGTCGGAGCGCTCGAACACGAGGAAGGGCGCACCGGCGCGTCGTGCGACCGCGCGGTCCCACAACGATGCGAATGCGACGCCCCCCACGTCGATCACGTCGGACCTACCCCTCCGTCCCGCAGCCGCCGCCGCCGGGCAGGTCGAGCCGCACCCGGTCGCCCTCGTGCAGCGAGATGCGCGCCTGCGTGCGTACCGGCTCGCCGTTGACGGAGAACCCGCCCGCGGCGCCCTCGCCGCCGCCGAAGATGCCTTGCGGCGGCACCGCGAGCCGCGACGTGACGGCATTGAGCTGCCAGCCGTGGGGCGCCTCCGACACGGTGAACTCGATCGTCTGTCCGAGCCCGCCGATCGTGCGTCCCGCGCCGCCCGATCCGCGCCGCAGCTCCTTGCGGTAGAAGCGGATCGGCGCCGACGCCTCCACCACCTCCACCGGCACCGCCGCGACGCCGGTCGGGTACGAGCACGCCGACAGGCCGGGCTTCGTCGCCCGCGCGCCGACGCCACCCGCGTAGGTGAACATCGAGGTGATGAACGGACTGCCGTCTCCGTGCTTGCCGCTCACCTGCATCGTCCAGACCGCACCCGACCCCTCGGCCATCGCCTGGTCCGGCTTGATCTGCGCCAGCGCCTTGAGCAGCGCATTCGGCAGGAACATGCCGACGACGTGGCGGGCCGTGCAGGGCTGCGGCGACACGGCATTGACGATGGAGCCCTCGGGCGCCTCGACGAGGATCGGCGCCAGGCTCCCGTGGTTGTTCGGCAGGTCGGGGTTGAGCACCGACCGGATCGTGAACGTCGTGTACGCGTGGGTGTAGTTGCGCACGACGTTGATGCCGTACGGGCTCGCGCCGGACGAACCCGCGTAGTCGACGAGGATCTCGCCCTTGTCCGTGTCGACGGTGAGCGCGCAGTGGATGTGGATGCGGCTGCCGTCGGCCAGGTCGAGCTCGGCGCTCGACCGGTAGGTGCCGCCGGGGAGCGACCGGATCACCGCGCGCGTCGCGGCCTCGCTGCGGTCGATGATCTCGTCGGCGAGGTCCTCGATGTCGTCGAGCCCGTACTGCGACAGCAGGTCGAGCAGGCGGCGCGCGCCGACCTCGCCCGACGCCATCTGCGCCTGCAGGTCGCCCGCCATGTGGTCGGGCTGCCGCACGTTCGAGAGGATGAACCTCCACACGTCGGGGTTCCTCATTCCGCGCACCATCAGGCGGCAGATCGGGATCCAGATGCCCTCCTCGAACACGTCGCGCGCACCTGCACCGATGCCGTACCCGCCGACGTCGGTGTGGTGGATGGTCGACCCGAAGAACGCGACGACGCGGTCGCCCTTGAACACCGGGCACAGCACCGTGACGTCGAGCAGCTGCCCCGCCGTCTTGTAGGGGTCGTTCGTGATGAGCACGTCACCGGGGTGCAGCTCGGCGATCGGGTACTCCGCGAGGATCGCCGACGCCGCGCGGGCGAGCGAGTTGATGTGGCCGGGGGTCCCCGTGACGGCCTGCGCGACCATGCGGCCGCGACGGTCGAAGACGGCGTTCGCGAGGTCGCCCGCCTCGCGCACGATCGGCGAGAAGGCGGCGCGCTGCAGCGCCCGCGCCTGCTCGTTCACCGTCGCAATCAGGCTCTGCCAGAGCACCTCGAGTTCGATCGGGTCGAACGTGCGTCGTGCGGTCATCGTGCGCTCCTCTCCGCGATCAGCGAGCCGTCGGGTGCGACCGTGACCGTCCAGCCCGGACGGATGACGCACGTGGTCTCGCGCTCCTCGACGATCACCGGACCGTCGACGACCTGGCCGACGCCCATCTCCTGCCGGCGGTAGACGGGGGTCGGCACCGCATCCGAACCGCGCACGAACCTCACGGGGCGCGTCGCGTGCGGCGACGCCGCACCGGAGCCGAACGTCGTCTGCGGGTTGACGTCGCGCGCGGGTGCGAACGCGGACAGCCTCCACGTCACGACCTCGATGCCCATGTCGGGGATCGTGAGGCCGTACACGCGGCGGTACTCCTCCTCGAACACCTTGCGGACCACGTCCGCCGACGCGGGCCATCGGTCGCCCTCGCCGAGCCACACGGTGATCTCGTTGCCCTGACCGACGTATCGCGAGTCGACGCCGTACCGGAACCGCACCTCGGAGGACGACACGCCGGCGGACGCGAGCACGCGGCGCCCCTCCGCGCGCAACTCGTCCAGCAGCCGGTCGCGCTCGGACTCGTCGATCCCGTCGATCGGCCGGACCATGCTGCGCGCCAGGTCGATGCGCACCGGCGACACGAGCGTGCCGAACGCCGAGAGCACGCTGGCATTCACGGGGAAGATGACCCTCGGCGACTCGAGCATCTCGGCGACGCCGCACGCGTGCACCGGGCCCGCGCCACCGAACGCCAGCAGCGTCACGCCACGGAGGTCGGCGCCGAGCTCGACAGCGTGCATCCGCGACGACGCCGCCATGTTCTGATTGACCAGCTCGTGCACGCCCGCGGCGGTCTCGCCGACCGCGAGGCCGAGCGACGACGCCACGCCGCCGATCGCCGACTCCGCCGCGCCGAGGTCGAGCGGCATGTCGCCGCCGAGGAAGAACGACGCGTCGAGCATGCCGAGCACGAGGTCGGTGTCGGTGACGGCCGGCTTCGTGCCGCCCCGCCCGTAGCACGCGGGACCGGGCACGGCGCCCGTCGACTCGGGGCCGACCTTCAACAGCCCGAGGTCGTCCACCCACGCCTGGCTGCCGCCGCCGGCTCCGATCTCCACGAGGTCGACGCTCGGCACGGAGACGGGGAACCCCGAGCCCTTCTTGAACCGGTAGATGCGCGCCACCTCGAACGTGTTGGTGAGCTCGGGTTCGCCGTCGACGATGAGGCACGACTTGGCCGTCGTGCCCCCCATGTCGAAGCACATCAGTCGCTGCTCACCCATGCGGCGCGCGAACCAGCTTCCGGCGAGCGCGCCGGCGGCGGGGCCGGACTCGACGAGGCGGATGGGCGTCCGCGCGGCATCCTCGACCGAGACGACGCCACCGTTGGACAGCATCATGAGCACCGAGCCGCCGAAGCCCTCCGACTTCAGCCAGCGCGTGAGCTCCTCGAGGTACGGCCCGATCACCGGCATGGTCGACGCATTGCACGCAGTGGTGATCATCCGCGGGTACTCGCGGATCTGCGGCGACACCTCGGACGAGACGCACACCGGCACGCCGAGCGCCGACCGCAGGTGGTCGGCGACCGCCCGCTCGTTCGCCGGGTTGGCGTAGGAGTTGATCAGCGTCACGCCCACCGACTCGACGCCGAGCGAGGACAGCTCCGCGGCGATCCGGTCGAGCTGCTCCCGCGACGGGGCCGCCTCGACCTCGCCCTTCGCCGACGTGCGCTCGTCGATCTCGACGATCCGCTCCCGCGGCACCGGCGGCTCGGGGAACTCGATCTGCAGGTCGTACATGTCGTAGCGGTGCTCGTCGCGGATCAGGAGCGTGTCGCCGAAGCCCGCCGTGGTGACGAGGCCCGCCCTGCCCACCTTGCCCTCGATGAGCGCGTTCGTGATCAGCGTCGTCGCGTGCACGATCGGCGCCACGATGTCCGCCGGCGCGACGCCGGCCTTCGCGAGCAGCTGACGCACCCCCGTGCGCACGCCCTCGAGCGGAGCGGCCGGCGTCGTCAGGGTCTTGTCGACGACGACACGGCCCGACGCCGCATCGAGCAGGACCACGTCGGTGAAGGTGCCGCCGATGTCGACGGCGAGGCGCCAGTCGGGTGCTGCCATGGTCAGACGTCCTTCCTGGGGGGCGAGAAGACGTCGAGGATCCACACCTCGTTCAGTTCGTCGTCGCCGATGAAATTGCTGTCGCCGTGCCACACGCCGGCTGGCGCGAGGTAGATCTCGCCCTCGCGGAGGGTCACGCGCGACTGGTCGTCCCTGTCGCCGATCCGGAAGTCGAGCGCGCCGCGCACGACGATGCCGAGCTGCTCGGCGTCCTCGTGGCGGTGGATGACGGAGCCCGTCGAGCCGCCGGTGATGCGCCAGAACCAGAGCTGCAGGCGGTCGCCCGTGACCACGCGGCGGCGGAAGCCGGGGCGGTCGGTCTCGACGAATGCGGACTCGTCGAAGAAGTGGCAGTACTGGTTGGTCAGGTTCATCGGCGCACCTCCTACGACAGCTGCTCGATCATCCGGCGCTCCACGTCGGACAGGTGGACGTTCACCGCGCTCTCCGTCGCGGGACGGTCGCGGTCGCACAGCGCCCGCGCGATCTCGACGTGGGCGGCGCTGGACGAGCAGATGATGTTGGCCACCTCGCCGGCGTTCGCGTCGTCGTACAGCAGCGACGAGAACTCGTCCGAGCGGAACAGCGCCGCAAGCGCCTTGGAGTACACCTCGGCCAGCAGGTCGTTGCCGCACGATGCCGCGATGAGCGAGTGGAACTGGCTGTCGATCCTGCGGAACTCGTCGATGGACTGGGTTCGCAGGTTGGCGATCCGCCAGATCTCGGCGCACGCCTCGTCCGTCGCGCGCTCGGACGCGAGCCCCGCGAGCACCGGCTCGATCACGCGCCGGACCTCGAACAACTTGCGCACCGTCGCCTTGCGGCGGTCGCTGCCGTCGATGGTCACCTCGGGGAGGCGCTCGACGACGACCATGCGGTTGCCGCGACGCTGCACCCATCCCGCCGATGCGAGGCCCTGGATGGCCTCGCGCACCGAGGTGCGGCCGACCTGGAAGCGCGTGCAGAGCTCGCGCTCCGCGGGGATCGGCTCGCCGGGCGCGATCTCGCCGCGCCGGATGGCGTCGACCAGCCGCTCGCGAACCGTCTCGGCGACGGTGCGGCGCTCGGCGGGAACGTAGGTGTCCTGCGTCACACCAGCCCGAACTGTGCGAAGTGGCGGCGATCGGCGGCGATGTCGAGCGGCTCGACGATCGCCTCGTGGGCCATCGTCCCCCAGTGCTCCTCGGGCACGAGCCACATCACCTCGAACTCGATGCCGTCGGGGTCGCGCGAATAGAGGCTCTTGTTGACGCCGTGGTCGCTGGCCCCGATCAGCGCGCCCGCGGCGGAGAGGCGCTCGCGCATCTGCTCGAGCTCCTCCAGGGTCGGCACCTCCCAGGCGATGTGGTACAGCCCCACGGTGGCCCGGCCCGCCTCGCTCGGTGCCGCTCCGGACCCGATCGCGAAGAAGGCGATGTCGTGGTGGTTCGACGAGCCTCCAGCACGCATAAAGAGGTATCGGCCCGCCGGGTCCTCGATCATGGGCTGGAACCCCAGCACCTCCTGGTAGAACCGCTTCGTCACCGAGACGTCACGGACGTAGAGCACGGCGTGGTTCATGCGGGTGATCGCCACGGGCTCCTCCTTGGGCTCGTCCGCGTTGGTCTGACTGTCAGACCATAGCAAGCCCCTCCCCGTGCGGGAAATCGCCCCGGGGCGCAGCCCGTCCCCGGGCGCTCCAACCCCTTCACACCCCCTCGGTACCTTCTTCCGATGGATCTCCTGCTCGTCATCCTGCTCCTCGCGGTGCTCGCCGCCGTGGGAGTGCTCCTCGTCGTGCTCACCCGGCGCACCGCCGCCCCCGATCTGGCCGGCGCCGTGCAGCAGGCCACTGCACGGGCCGTTGCCGAGGCGATCGCATCCGTCAACGAGCAGATCATCAAGGGACAGGCAACCGCCCAGGAGAACGCGGCGTCGCTCGTCGCCACCATGGGAAGCCAGGAATTCGGCAAGCAGGCAAAGGCCATCGACACGCGCCTCGATGCCGTCGTCGGCAACCTTGCATCGCGGATCGGCGATCTCGATGCCCGGCTCCGCGAACTCGGCGAGTTCAACGCGAGCCAGTACTCGGCCGTGCAGGAGGCCGTCACGCTCCTGAGCAAGCGGACGGAGAACCTCAACGAGATCCTCTCCAACTCCCAGAAGCGGGGACAGTGGGGTGAGCGTCTGGCCGAGGACATGCTGCGTGCGGTCGGCCTGAAGCTCGGCATCAACTACCGGAAGCAGGCAACCGACGAATCTGGCGGCCGGCCCGACTACACGTTCCTCATGCCGCCGAACCGCGTCCTCCTGATGGACGTCAAGTTCCCGCTCGACAAGTACGCCGAATACGTCAACGCGACGACCGACGGGGACCGCACACGGACTCAGAAGGAGTTCGTCAAGGCGGTCAAGTTCCACGTCGATTCGCTCTCGAAGCGCGAATACACCGAGAAGGGCGAGGCGGCGATCGACTACGTCCTCATGTTCATCCCGAACGAGGGCATCAGCGGGTTCGTCCACGACTCCGACCCCGAGCTCATCGACTATGCGCTCGGCAAGAAGGTCGTGCTCTGCTCGCCCCTGACGCTGTACGCCTTCCTGGTGGTCGTGCGCCAGGCGACCGACAGCTTCCATACCGAGCAAGCCGCAGCGTCGATCATGCAGGAGATCAACAAGTTCTCCAGCGAGTGGAAGAAGTACGTCGAGGCCGTGGACGAGGTCAGGAAGCAGTTCGGCAAGATGACCGAGCAGCTCGACGTCATCGGGACGGGCGGAACCCGGTTCAAGAAGCTCAACGTGCCCGTGAAGGCAATCGAGAAGATGCGCACCGCCCAGGGGATTCCCGAGCTGCCCATGGGTCCCGCACGGGACGACGGCCCCGACGATGCAGTCGAGGACGACGCCGAGTAGCGCCCGTCAGTCGACGAGCGCCGAGACCTGCATCGTCGGCGAGGAGTTCGTGTAGTTGCCGAGGTCGGCGAGGATGTCGCCCATCTTCGGCGTCGACATGGCCGCCTGCATGGCCTCCATGCTCTCGAAGTAGAAGGCGACCGAGGCGAGGTTCGGCCCGTTGAGGCCGCGCTCCAGCTCGATGCGCGCCGGCTTGAAGGCCGCCGCGCACATCGGCACGTGCGTGCCGGCGTAGTAGTCGTGGTCGAAGGTGATGCCCTCGCCACCCGGGTAGCTGACGGTGACCTTGATCATTCCGGCACGCTACCTCTCGAGTCCGACCGACTCAGACCGCTGGAGCCGCTGTCGGCAGTTCGCAGAACCACGCAATCACCGGGGGCGGCGGTGCACCAGGTGGCGGCCGGCGCCCACCGGGAGGAGGTGGCGGCATGCCACTTGCTGGCGGCATGCCACTTGCTGGCGGCATTTGCATCGGCGCCGCTGCCGCACCCTGCTGGCGCGTCGGGGTCCCCGCATAGCAGCCGATCACGTACGGGAAGGACTCGGTCACGTAGTACCGGTACGAACCGTTCGGCATCCTCCTGCCGTTGCATGCGTCGAGCGAGTCCGATGCACCTCCGACGTACGTGTACGCGCTCCACGAGTTCGACGTGGGGTCGCCGGTGCGCACCCAGCCGCTCCTCCACCGTCCACCCGGATTCGAGTAGATCGGAAAGCCGTCCAGCGCCCACCCCACCACCGTCTCGTCCAGGTAGCAACGCGCCTCCGCGAGGATCGCGTGGTAGTGGTAGTCGGCATTGAACCCCGTGTGCCCCAGGCACGCATCGAGGATGCCGTTGTACACCGGGTCGCCGAACGCCGATTGCGGGGGCACCGGGCCCTCCGTCGGTCCGTAGATGGGGACACCGGTGACGGTGAACGCGAGCGTCCCCAGTTGATTGACGATCGAGGTCGTCCGTGCCGCGACCTTCGGAGCCGTCGGCACCTTCCACGTAAACGCCTGCGCGCGCAGCCCATTGGGCGTGTGCGCGACGAACTCGTAGGCGATCATGCCGTTCGACACGACGGTGAGGGTGCCCTTGGCACACGAGACCGCGACCTTTGGCGCGGCGTATCCGGCGCCCGCTCCAGGTGCGGACGAGAGGTCGGGAAACACATATCGGGCATCGCAACCCGGGCTGGGGAGCCGTCGGTCTGCGCGAGGGGCCGCGGACGCCGTCCTGGCGGGTACCACGGGGAGCACGGCGACCAGCGCAACCCCAGCCCACCAGACGCCCTTCACGTGCCTCACGTCCGCATTCCTATCCGACGTGGGTAAGTGGGCGGTAAGAATGCCGCCGCGATTCGCAGGACCTCGTCGCCACCCGGCCGTCGCCGAGTCTGCGGATCGCACGGACGCGCAATCAGCACCCCGTAACGGGCGCCCGAATCCACGAGCACGGCGAACTCCGACTCCAACGCACGCAACACGGCGCCGTCCACCGCACACCACGCCTGCGCACCAGTCACCGCGCCCGAGGGTTTGGACGGGGTGACGCAACGGCCTGGTCCAACCGTCCGGGCGCCGTGCCACGAGTCCCACCTGCCACCATCGCGGGGTGACCCCGCGTGCAGCAGCGAATCGCGACCGCCTCCCATGGGCGTTCTGGCGCCAGTTCGCCGCGTCGACGATGTCGAACTTTGGCGACGGCATCGTCGCGGCGGCCGGTCCACTCCTTGCACTCTCCCTCACCGACGATGCCCGGATGATCGCCGCTGTGAACGTCGCGGCGATGCTGCCGTGGCTGGTGCTCTCGCTTCCCGCAGGCGTCCTGATCGACCGGTTCGAACGGCGGAGGATCCTCGCGGTTGCGAACGTGGTCAGGGCGGTGCTCTTCGGGGCGCTCGCAGTGGGCGTCGCCACCGGGGTGGTCACCATCTGGGTGCTCGTGGTCGTGATGGGGCTCGTCGCCGTGTGCGAGGTGTTCTTCGACATGTCGGCGCAGGCGTTCCTGCCCGAAATCGTGGACACGCACCAACTCGAACGGGCCAACGGGCGTCTCTACGCCGCCGAGTTCACCGCCAACTCGTTCCTCGGCCTCCCCCTCGGTGCGTGGCTGTTCGTCGTCGCAGCGTCGGCTCCGTTCGGCGTGCATGCGGCGGCGCTCGCCATCGCGGCGGTGCTGGTCGCGGGCATCGCGACCCGATCGGCATCGGACGGCGCCGCACGCCCTGCTGGCGGCAGCAATGGGATGTCCGCCGACATCCGGGAGGGCATCGGTTGGCTGTGGTCGAATCCGCTCCTCAGGCTGCTCGCACTGATGCTGGGCGCAGTGAACATGTGCCAGATGTTCGGACAGGCCGTGTTCGCAAAGTACGCACGGGACGAACTCGGTCTCGGGCCGCGAGGGTTCGGTTTCCTGCTCGTGGCGATGTCGGTCGGGTCCATCGTCGGCGGCCTCGCGGGCGACCGTGTGGCCCGACGACTCGGTCCCGCCGTGGCCGTCGTCGGCGCATACGCCACGTTCGCCACCCTCGAGGTGGTGCCAGCGGTGATGCCCGTCACCTGGGCCGTCGCTGCATCGGGGGTCGCCATGTCGATCGCGGGGACCGTGTGGAACGTGGTGACGGTGAGCCTGCGCCAGCGCCTGATCCCGGCCGAGCTGTTCGGCCGCGTCAACTCGGTGTACCGCTTCATCGGCACGGGCACCATGGCGATCGGAGCCGTGATCGGCGGACAGATCGCGTACTTCGCGGGACTGCGCGCGACCTACGCGTCCTCGGCCGCGATCCTCCTCGGCGTGCTCGTGGTCGGGGCCCCCAGACTGGTCGCGGCGTTCCGGTCCGCGGCGGCGCCCGACGGTTGACGCGCCGGTCGGTTCAGCGCGAGCTTCTCAATTCGACCGACGCGGTCTCGGGTGCCGTATTCGGCGCGTCCTCCAGGACGGTGTACCACTCCCACGGCACCTCTCCGCCGTGGATCCACACCTTGTCCTGCACCGCGTAGCAGCACGTCTCTGCCTGCGACACCGCGACCTCGAACCCCTTCGACACCGCGTCCTCGATCTTCGCCGCGACCTCGTCCGGGCCGTCGAGCTCGACGCCGACGTGGTTCATCGTGCCGGGCTCTCCCGAGCCCTCGATGAGCACCAGCTTCAGGGGCGGGTCGGCCACGACGAAGTTGGCGTATCCGTCCCGGACCTTTGCGGGACCGACGCCGAACATCCTGGTGTAGTGGTCGATGGCCGCATCGAGATCGCCGACGTTCAGGGCCAACTGCACTCGCGACATGGGGTCCTCCTTGCTCGCCGGAGAGGGTATTGGACGCTCAGCGTCCCGCGCCGAGGCCCATCGCCTCGGCCTGCTGCTCGACCATCGCCGACATCAGGTCGACGACGTCCCCGATGTGCGCGTTCAACGGCACCGCGGGATCGAGCTTCATCGCCAGGGGCCCGTCGAGCAGCAGCGTCGCGAAACCGTGTGCCGACGACCACATCAGCGACGACCACGCGGCGGCCGTCCGCCGATCGGCGGTGGCCCCGATCGTCCGCTGCACGAGTTGCTGCAGCCGTCCGTACGCCGCATCGGCTGCGATCCGCGCCACGGCGTGCGTCGTGACGCCGCACAGGTCGGCGCGAAACATGATGCGGAAGTGCCCGGGGTACTCGAGCGCCGTGCGCAGGTACGCCTCGAAGCAACGGCGCGCGGGGCGGTCGTCGCCGTCGAGCGCCTCCTCGAAGCGCGACCCGAGCAGGTCGAATCCCTCGGCTGCAATGGCCGCGAAGATGCCGGACCGGTCGGTGAAGTGGTGGTACGGGGCCTGGTGGCTGACGCCCGCCCTCCTCGCCACCTCGCGCATCGACACGCTGTCCGGACCGCCGCCGGCCACCATGGCGACCGCTGCATCGAGCACGGCGCGACGGGTGTCCACGGGACGGATCATACGCCGAGCGCTACTTGACAGTGTCCAGCCCGCGGGCTAGACACTGTCTACCCACCAGGAGGTCACCGTGTCCACACGTACAGACGCACAACCCGCCGCCTATGCCCGCCGCTGGTGGGTGCTGCTCGTCCTCAGCGCGAGCGTCTTTCTCGTCGTCGTCGACAACCTCATCATCAACGTCGCGCTCCCCACCCTGCAGCGCGAACTCGACGCTGGCACGTCGGCGCTGCAGTGGATCGTCGACGCCTACGCGCTCGTCTTCGCCTGCCTGCTGCTCGCCGGCGGCGGCATCGGCGACCGGCTCGGCAGGAAGCGGACGATGCAGATCGGGCTGCTGATCTTCGCCGCGTGCAGCGGTGCGGCCGCGCTCGCCTCGACCAGCGGCCAGCTGATCTTCTGGCGCGGCGCGATGGGCGTCGGTGCGGCGCTCATCTTCCCCGCCACGCTCGCGATCATCACCAATCTCTTCACCGATCCCGTCGAGCGCGCGAAGGCAATCGGCATCTGGTCGGCGGTGTCGGGCATGGCAGTGGCCTTCGGTCCGATCGCCGGCGGCTTCCTGCTGGAGCACTTCTGGTGGGGGTCGGTGTTCCTCATCAACCTCCCGATCGTCGCCGCCGCTCTCGTCGCCGGCGCCGTGCTCGTCCCCGAGTCGAAGGCCGCCGAGTCGGGACGAATCGACACGGTCGGACTGGTGCTGTCCTTCGTCGGCATCGCCGCACTCGTGTTCACGGTCATCGAGTCCCCCCACTGGGGATGGGGCAGCGCACGGTCGAACCTCGGATTCGCCCTGTCGGTGGCGGTGCTCGCCGCATTCGTCAGGTGGGAGTCCCGGCGCGAGCACCCCCTGCTGGACGTCAGGTTCTTCCGCAACGCCCGGTTCAGCGCGGCCACCGGCTCCATCGGCATCGCCTTCTTCAGCCTGTTCGGATTCACCTTCCTCGTCACCCAGTACTTCCAGTTCGTCCGTGGCTACGACCCGCTCGAGTCCGGCGTCCGCACGCTGCCGTTCGCGCTGGGAGCCGGCATCACCGCACCCATCGCTGCGCGCGCCGCGCTGCGGTGGGGAACCAAGCGGGTGGTGGCGCTCGGGCTGTTCCTGATGTCGACGGGCTTCTTCATCGTGGGCACGATCGACGCCGACGCCGCCTACTTCGGGCCGATCATCGCGTCGATGGTGATCATGGCGATGGGCCTGTCGCTCGTCACCTCGCCCAGCACCGACGCGGTCATGGGCACGCTTCCGCTCGACAAGGCCGGCGTGGGGTCGGCAGTGAACGACCTCTCGCGGGAGGTGGGTGGCACGCTCGGCGTCGCCGTCACCGGATCGGTGTTCGTCAGCCTCTACGGGCCGCGCCTCACCGAGCGGTTCGGCGAGATCCCGGGCCTCGCGCAGGCGCTCCCGCCCGAGGTCGTCGAGGTGGCGAGCAACTCGGTCGGTGCGGCCTATGCGGTGGTGCAGCAGGCGCCGGCGGATGCCGTGGAGCCGATGCTGCTGGCCGTGAGCGATTCGTTCATGCGCGGCTTCGGCACGGCCTGTCTCGTCGTCTCGGGAGTCGCGCTGGTCGGCTCGCTCGCAGCACTCCGGTTCCTGCCGGCACGGCCAGCCAAGGAGTAACGAGCCAGCGGTGCGCGACGCCTCGCCGCCTGCCACGATGTGGCGGGCGTTCGGTACTCCGACCCGTCACCCGCACCGACATGACTGCACCGACGCACGCCCAGTGGGAGCAACTCCGGCGGCTGATCCACGCCATCGACGCGCGGCTGCCGTTCGCAGGCGCACCGCCCGAGCTGGTCGCGCTGCGACACATGCTTCCCGCGCTCGGGCTCGTCGGCAGGGAGTTCGCGACCGACCCGCGCGACCAGACGCTCCGTGACCGCACGGTGGGCACGCTCGACGCCGTCGAGGTGCGCCAGGCGCTCACGCGGGTGCTGCACCACGACCAGTTCATCGCGGGCAAGTTCCGGTCGCTCGTCAACAGCGGCGCGGTGCAGCGGCTGTGCCGCCGTGCACATGCGATTGCGCTCACCGACGACGGCTGGCCGATCGCGCTCGCGGTCGACGACGACGGTCGCATCCCCATTGGCATGGTGGTGCGCAGCCTGGGCAGCGGCATCGAGGGACGCACGACCGGTGGCCGGCGCCGTTGCCCCCACGCGCACTGCGGCGGCTGGGACGTCTCGGTGGCGTGGGAGACGGGACAGGACACCCGGATCTGCACCGAGGGTTGGCACTTCGACCCCGTGTCGCGCGAACTGCGCATCGTCGGCGGGGGGGAGATCACGGCGCGGGTGCCCGTCGATCCCTCGGCAGAGGTGCTCCCGTTGCCACGCCCCAAGTGGCCGACGAGGGAGCTGCTCCTCACGCACCCCGCGTGGTGGGCGGCCGGATAGCCGTCCGTTCAGCACGACACCCGGGCAGTGCCCGACCCGGGACGGGTGCGGCCGCTTGCTACGCGACCACGAAGCTCGTCATCGAGATCGAGCCGAGCGCGCATCCGCCCGACACGATCCGCGCGGCACTGCCTGACTCGCGGGCCACGCCCGCGACGTAGAGCGCGGGGACGAAGTGGTCGGGCGTCGGGTGCGCGAGCGTGAAGTCGCGGCGCTCGCGGGCGGACGCCAGCCTCGACGGGTCGTCGACGAGCACCTCCCGCGTCCACGCGTCGAACTCCACCGCCCACGCGTGCCCTCCCTCGTCGTTCGACCAGTCGATGCGGCCGAGGTTGTGCACGAGGTTGCCGCTGCCGAGGATCAGCACGCCCTCGTCGCGCAGCGCGTCGAGCGATGCGCCGATGCGGACGTGTTCGTCGAACCCCAGCCGTGCGTCGATGGACAACTGCACGACGGGCACGTCCGCCGCGGGATACATGTGCACCAGCACCGACCACGTGCCGTGGTCGAGACCCCACGCCGAGTCGTCGTGGACGACCCCGAGCGGAGCCAGTACCTCCGCCGTCCGCGAGGCGAGCCACGCGCTGCCTGGCGCGGGGTACTGCACGGCGAACAGCTCGGGAGGGAACCCCGAGAAGTCGTGGATCGTGCGCGGCGACGCCATCGACGTCACGGCGGTTGCCCCGACGTACCAATGTGCCGAGATGGCGAGGATGGCCCGCGGTACCGGCATTGATCGGGCGGCATCGGCCCATGCCATGGTGTGCCGGCTCGGCTGGAGTGCGTTCATCGGGCTCCCGTGGCCGACGAAGAGCGCGGGCACGCGTTCCATGGCAGAGAAGATAGTTGCGTCCGCAACTATCTTGCAACTCCTCCGGGTGGGGCGCTTCCCGTCGATCGTCCTAGCGTCACGGACGTGACGGACTGGAGCGACCTGACGCGACGCGCCGCCTTTGCCTCCCACCGGCTGGTCGGATGGATTTTCTGGGATCCCGGTGCCAAGGCGAACCTCGCGTCGCTCGGAGTCCCCGACGGCCTCGGCCACTACATCGTGAACCGCGCCGCACCCCTCGCCGCCGCAGGCCCGGAGGTGGTCACCGCCGCGTTCTTCTCGATCGCACCCGAGCTCGTCAGGTTCGCACTCGACCACGCCGCGCCGCACGTGTCGTGGCGGGACGCGACCGTGGCGCGCGACGCGGCCGTGGTCGGGGGTCTGCGACGGATGGCACCGGAGGTGGTCGCACCTCTCGAATCGCTCGCCGACCAGCTGTGGAGGACGGTCGACGCGCTCCCGGTGGCCGGCCGGGCGCTCTTCGCGGCACACAGGGCGTGGCCGCGTCCCGACGATCCGCTCGCATCGGCGTGGAACGCCGTGAACGCCATCCGCGAATGGCGCGGCGACGTGCACTGGGCGATCCTCGTCGCCGAGGAAATCGGACCCATCGAGGCCGGACTGCTCCACGACGCGTGGATGGGGTACCCCGACCACTGGCTGCCGAAGAGCCGCGGCGCGAGCGAGGTGCAGATCGCCGACGCGCTCGCTTCGCTCGCAGCGCGCGGGCTCGCCGATTCCGGGCGGGTGAACGACCGCGGCGTCGCGTGGCGCCAGGAGATCGAGGAGCGCACGGACCGGCTCTGCACCGTCGCGTGGCGCGAACTCGGCGAGACGAACGTCCTCGCGTTCCTCGGTGCGGTGGAACCCGTCAGCGAGCGGTTCCTCGCGCACATCGACGCCACGGCCGGCGACCTCTGGATGCCCGCCGCACGTACCCGCAGGCCGCGCAAGTAGCCTTTCCACCCGCGACATGACGACATCACCCTCCACCGACACGTCCGTCCGCGCGACCGGCCTCGTCAAGCGATATGGCGACGTCACCGCGCTCGACGGCCTCGACCTCGTGGTCGAGGGTGGCACGGTGCTCGGACTGCTCGGCCCCAACGGTGCCGGCAAGACCACCGCGGTGTCGATCCTCACGACGCTCGTCAAGCCCGATGCGGGAACGGCAACCGTGGCCGGCGTCGACCTCGTCGCGGATCCGCGCGGGGTGCGCAACCGGATCGGACTCTCCGGCCAGTACGCCGCGGTCGACGAGCACCTGACCGCGACCGAGAACCTCGAGATGATCGGCTGCCTCTACGGCATGCCGCGTCGCGAGGCGCGTCGCCGCGCCCACGAGCTGATCGAGCAGTTCCGGCTCTCGGAGGCTGCGAACCGTCCGCTGAAGACGTTCTCCGGCGGCATGCGCCGGCGCATCGACCTCGCGGGGGCGCTCATCGCCGATCCGCCCGTGCTGTTCCTGGACGAGCCGACGACGGGGCTCGATCCCCGCAGCCGCGGGGAGCTGTGGGACTCGATCCGCGACCGCGTGCGCGGCGGCACCACGGTGCTGCTGACGACGCAGTACCTCGAGGAGGCCGACCAGCTGGCCGACGAGATCGTCGTCATCGACCACGGCCGCGCCATCGCGCGCGGCACGGCGTCGGAACTGAAGCGCCGCGTCGGCGGCGAGCACCTGGACGTGCACGTGCGCCCGGGGGCCGACGTTGCGACGGTGCGCGAGGTGCTCGCAGCGGTGGCGACGGGTCCCCTCCGCGTGCACGCCGAGGACGGCGAGGTGTCCGCACCCGTCGCAAACGGCGTCGAGGCGCTTCGCACCGTGCTGAAGTCGCTGGAGGAGCGCCGCATCGACATCGCCGACATCGGCCTCCGCCGGCCGACGCTCGACGACGTGTTCATGGAGCTCACCGGCCACGAGGCAAGCGACGCGGAGGTGGCGGGGTGAGCGTGCTCCGCGACGCCGTGATCGTGGCGCGGCGGAACGTCATCCGCATCCGTCGGGTGCCCGAGGTGATGACGTTCGTCCTCATCCAGCCGCTCATGTTCGTGCTGCTCTTCGCCTACGTCTTCGGCGGATCGATCGACATCCCCGGCGGCAGCTACCGCGAGTTCCTGATGGCCGGCATCTTCGCCCAGACCGTGGTGTTCGGCGCGACCTTCACCGGCGCCGGCCTCGCCGAGGACATGCAGAAGGGCCTGATCAACCGGTTCCGTTCGCTGCCGATGTCGCGGGCCGCCGTGGTCGCGGGGCGCACCGCCAGCGACGTCATCTACAACGCGCTCTCGATCACCACCATGTCGCTCGCCGGGCTCGTCGTGGGGTGGCGCATCCGCGGGTCGCTCCTCGACGCTGTGACGGGGTATGCCCTGCTGCTGTTCTTTTCGTACGCATTCTCGTGGGTGATGGCCTGCATCGGACTCGTGGTCCCCACGCCGGAGGTGGTGAACAACGCCTCGTTCGTCGTGCTGTTCCCGATGACGTTCATCGCCAACACGTTCGTGCCGTCGAGCAACCTGCCCGGCGTGCTGCGCCACTTCGCCGAGTGGAACCCCGTGTCGGCGCTGACGCAGGCGGCACGGGAATTGTTCGGCAACATCCCGGCGGGCACGCCGGCAGAGACGTCGTGGCCGATGCGCAACAGCGCGCTGTACTGCCTCGTCTGGGCGGTGGCGCTGGTGGTGGTGTTCGCACCATTGGCGACGCGGCTCTACCGCCGCGCCGGCACCCGCTGACCCGCAGGTCACGGACACGCTCCACCGGTGCGTCACCCTGGTGACACCATCGTCACCCGAGGAGGACGCATGACCCAGGATCGACAGACCTGCCCCACCTGCCAGACCGACACCGTGGTGCCGGTCGTCTACGGATTCCCCATCGACGACACCTTCGAGGCGGCCGGTCGCGGCGAGGTGGTGCTGGGCGGATGCGTCATCGACGACGTCCCGTGGGAGCACCGCGGACAACAGGAGATGCGGTGCACTTCGTGCGGCAAGACCACGTGGGTCGGGCGCGCCCGCCACGGTTCGAGGGGTGGCACGACGGAGGATCCGGCCTGAACGCCGCGTATAGCGTGCGGCACTGATGCCCGATCCGGTCGGATTCCTCATCGGCACGCTGTTCGGCGCCGTCATCGGCGTGGTCGCGGACCGGACGCTCGGGCCGCGCATCGACGCCCTCCAGCGCCGGACCCGCAATTGGTCGCGCCGGAGGCGCGCCGCACACACCACGGTCGACCGAGCGATCCGCGTGGGAGGCACCACCCTCGTCGTCCGCTGCGCGGACATCGCGTCCGGCTGGCGCCCGTCGCAGGTGCGCATCCGGTCGCACGGTGACCGGCCACCCATCGCCGACGTCGCTGCAACGTCGGACGTCGCCGCCGTCCTCCCGGCGACCGACGTGCTCGACCGGGAGATCGAGGACCTGCGCCGCCGCATGAACGGCGAGGACGACGCGCAGTGGAACAGCGACCACCTCGGCCCACGACGCATCGACGAGTCACGGGACGACAACGGCTCCTACGTGCGCATCGACACGGACGTCCACGACTGGGCCACCCACCGCGTCCTCCGCGCGCACTTCGCGCAGCGTGGCCAGAGCCTGTTCCACGCCGATCCGCTCGCTGCGAAGAATTCCATCGACCGGCTCATGTCGACGACGCTGCGCATCTTCCTGCAGGTCGTCACCGCCGACGGGAAGCTGGTGATCGGCCGCCGGGGAACCAAGGAGGGCATCGACCAGCCGTCGACGATGTGCACCGCGCTCGAGGCCTGGGTGCTCGCGCGGCACGTCGACAACGGCGCAGTGCGGATCGAGGACGTCGTCTCGTCCGCGCTCGAGGAGCAGCTCGGCATCGGCCGCGACCAAGATGGCGTGCTCGACGACCTGCTCTTCCACACGATCCTGCTGAACCTCGGGACGCGCAACTGGTCGATCCACGGCGTCCTCGATCTCGGCAGGGCCGGCATCACCGGCGCCGACCTCGCGTCCAGCCGTTCGATCGCGCCGGGGAACCTCCATTGGCTCGCCGACCCGCTCGAGTTCGTGCCGCTGCGCCGGAAGGACGTGCAGCGCATCGCCGGCTCGGGATTCACGGGATG
Organism: Acidobacteriota bacterium; assembly: GCA_018969685.1. GTDB lineage: Bacteria > Actinomycetota > Acidimicrobiia > Acidimicrobiales > Ilumatobacteraceae > UBA3006. The sequence goes on from JAGWXX010000002.1 coordinate 35,908, forward strand.
GATGCCCGAAGCCGTGGTGTGCCTGCGGAACTCGCTGGCCCTGCACGCGCCGGGGCTGCTGGAACGGAGTGGAGCATGACCGAGGGCGATCCGCTGGAACGGGTGTTGGACTGGTTCCGTGCCGCGGGCGGCGACGTTGAGGAGGCGCCCGACGAGCCGCGCGAGGTGCACCTGTTGGACAGCATCTTCTACGTGGGAGAGCGCGAACTCGTGCCGCTCGTCATCGAGGTGTCCGTCCTGCTCTCCGTCTGCGACATCGACCCCGACGACGATCCCGAGTTCCTGCCCACGCTCGTCGAGGAATTGACCGCCGCGGCGCCGGACGGCGTCTCCATCGACGCGGGCCACTCCCATTTCGACGACATCTGGGCGGCGGTCCGGCTCGGCGCCGACGACCTGGGACCCGCGGCCCTGCCCGAGCGCCTCCGATCCTTCGTCGACTACTCGTTGCAGACGGCCCGAGACGTGCAGGACCGCATCCACCCCCTCGACGTGGTGAAGCCCGATCCGGACGGTGGCCCGCTCGCGGGGCTCCGACTCCTCGTCGGCCTCGACGACCTCATTGCACGCGCGGAGGAGATGGTGTCGCTCGCCACCGTCAACGTCATGCGCCGCAGGGAGGGACTGAAGGCGACCGACACCAGCCCACACCTCGTCTTCACCGGAAACCCCGGCACCGGCAAGACCACGGTGGCGCGCCTGATGGGTGGGCTCTACAAGCAGATCGGCCTGCTCGAGTCAGGTCACCTCGTCGAGGCCCGGAGGTCGGACCTCATTGGCCGGTACGTCGGGCAGACGACACCCCGCACGGAGCGCATGATCCAGAAGGCCATGGGCGGGGTGCTGTTCATCGACGAGGCGTACACGCTCGTGGAGGACATGCACGGTGGCAAGAGCTACGGCGACGAGTGCATCGCCACGCTGCTGCTCGCCATGGAGAACCACCGTGGCAAGTTCGCCGTCATCGTCGCCGGCTACCCGGAGGAGATGAGGTTCTTCCTCGACAGCAACCCCGGCCTGCGCAGCAGGTTCGACCAGACGTGGCACTTCCGCGACTACACCACCGACGAGCTGGTCGAGATCGTCCATGGCTACGTGGACAAGAACGATTTCGTGCTTGCCGAGGGCTGCGACCAGCGGCTGCGCGAGGTCTTCGACGCGGTGCCACGCAACCGGTTCTTCGCCAACGCGCGGCTGGCGCGCGATACCTTCCAGGCGATGCGCAGGCGCCAGGCCTCGCGCATCGTCGGCCAAGGGCTCTCCGGCCGCGCACATCTGATGATGATCCTGCCCGACGACATCGTCCCCCCGACGAAGGCCCGTCCGCGTCCACCGATGGGGTTCACCTCACAGGGATAGCGGGGCGGGGTCGCGACGCAGCATCGGGCGCACCTCGCGACCCTCGGTATCGTTGCGCCGTGGCAGGGCACCCGCTGATCGACGGTGCGATGGCCGACGACTTCGAGCGCGACGGCGCCGTCGTGGTGAAGGGATTGTTCGCACCGTTCGTCGAGCTGCTCCGCACGGGCATCCAGCGGAACATGGACGAGCCCGGCCCGTACGCCAGCGAGAACTTCAAGCCGGGCGACACCGGGCGGTTCTTCGACGACTACTGCAACTGGCGGCGGATCGACGAGTTCGAGCGGGTCGTGCGCGACCCGCGCATCGCCGGCGCGGCTGCGGCGCTCATGCGCTCGAAGACCGTGCAGCTGTTCCATGACCACGTGCTCGTCAAGGAGCCCGGCACGTCGCGTGCCACGCCGTGGCACCAGGACGCGCCGTACTACTTCGTAGAGGGCCGGCAGACCGTGAGCTTCTGGGTGCCGCTCGACCCCGTCACCGACGCGACGCTGCGGTGCGTGGCCGGATCGCACCGGTGGGAGAAGCCCGTGCTGCCGATCCGCTGGGTGTCCGAGGAGGCCTTCTACGCCGACCCCAATGCGTACCTCCCGATCCCCGACCCCGACGCCGAGGGCATGCGCGTGCTCGAGTGGCCGATGGAGCCGGGCGACGCCGTCGCCTTCCACTTCTCCACGCTCCACGGCGCGCGAGCCAACACGGGCGCATCGCGCCGCCGCGCGTTCTCAGTCCGGCTCGTCGGCGACGACGCCCGCTACGTGCAGCGGCCAGGCCGCACCTCGCCGCCCTTCCCCGACCACGGCATGGTCGAGGGCCAGCGCCTCCGCGAGGACTGGTTCCCCGCCCTCACTCTGTCGTGACGAGGGGCTAGGCGCCGCTGCTGCGGCTCGCCGTCCGCTTCTCGTCGCGCACGGTCCATGCGCGGAACGAGTACATGGCGTAGACGAAGATGCCGCCAAACACGAGCATCGACACCCCGCCGCCGAGCACGAAGAGCGTTCCGTCGCTCATTGCCCGCTCCTCGGTGATCCGGCGAGGATCAGGGCGCCGAGCGCGAGGATCGACGGCACCCAGATGCCGACGTAGATCCCGTTCAAGCGGCCCAGCACGTCGTCGCCTGCGCGGAAGTAGATCGTCACGCTGAGGACGAAACTTGCGAATGCCGCGATGAGCATCGCCGCCTTGAGGATGAGTTGAGGTTTCATCTCTGCACCCTACGTCGGATCGGGCCGAAGCGCCGCGATGCGGTACGTCTGGATCGGACTTCTCCCTCTCCTTCCGAGCCTCGTCCGACGGGTCCCGCTCGCGCCCTAAGGTGAGGAGATGAAGGATCTGTTCTCGTTGAAGGGCCGTGTCGCACTGGTGACCGGCGGGTCGCGCGGCATCGGCGCGATGATCGTGCAGGGGTTCCTCGAGCACGGGTGCTCGCGCGTCTACATCTCGGCGCGCAAGGCCGCGCAGTGCGATGCCGCCGCCAAGGAGCTCTCCCAGTACGGCGAGTGCATCTCGATTCCCGCCGACGTGTCGACGATGGAGGGCATCGCCGCCCTCGTCGCGAAGATCGGCGAGCGCGAGACGTCGCTCGACATCCTCGTGAACAACGCCGGCGCGGCATGGGGCGAGGAATTCGACACGTTCCCCGAGAACGGCTGGGACAAGGTCGTCGACCTGAACCTCAAGACGCCGTTCTTCCTGACGCAGCAGCTCGCGCCGCTGCTCCGCGCCTCGGCAGCTGGCGGCCGGCTCGCCAAGGTGATCAACATCGCCTCGATCGACGGCATCTCCATCAACCCGCTCGAGACGTACTCCTACGCGGGCAGCAAGGCCGGCCTCATCCACATGACGAAGCGCATGGCACTGCGCCTCGTGAAGGACGGCATCGTCGTCAGCGCCATTGCGCCAGGCGCGTTCGCCAGCGAGATGAACAAGGCGGCGCGCGACCACGGCGATGCAATCGCGCCGATGATCCCGTCGGGGCGCATCGGCACGCCCGAGGACATGGCCGGCGCGGCGATCTACCTGGCCTCGCGGGCCGGCGACTACGTGGTCGGCTCGACGGTCGTCGTCGACGGCGGCGTCACCTACGCGCGCTAGGGGTTCGTGGACGCCGACGTTTCGGCAACGACGAATCCCTCGAGAATCTCCTGCGTCCGTTCCAGTGACGCGCGGGCGTCCGCACCGAGGCGCGCAGCGGACTGTGGCGTGAGCACACGGATCGTCCAGCCGGCCCGTTTGTCCACCCAGGTCGGGTAGGCAACGGGCCGCGCGACGGCGACGCCTGCGGGCCCCACCGTCACCGCCACCTCCACCAGCGCCGCATCCTGGCTTGCCGCCGGCCAACGGGAGTCGACCGGCATGTTCGACACGAGGTTCGACAGGCCGTAGAGCACCCACTTCCCGTTCACCTGCTCGATCGGCTGCAGCACGTGCGCGTGGTGGCCGACGATCAGGTCGACGCCACCCGGCACCGTGACGGCGCGCGCCACGCGCCGCTGTTCGTCGCTCGGCACGTGGCTGCGCTCGATGCCCCAGTGCAGGCTCGCCACCACCACCTGCGCACCGCGGGCCCGGGCGGTCGCCGCGTCGCGCAGGATCCGAGCAGGGTCGATGAGGTTCGAGCGCCACGGCTCGCCCGCAGGCGGACGGATGCCGTTGTACCCGTAGGTGTAGGAGAGCAGCGCGACCTGCACCCCTGCGACGTCGCGGATGAAGGGCTCGGCACCCGACTCGTCGCTCGCCATGCCCGACTGGGTGATGCCCGCGCGCCCGAGCGCCGCCATCGTCGCCTCGATGCCGGCGACGCCGCGGTCGAGCACGTGGTTGCTCGCGGTGCTGCAGTGTCCAAAGCCGGCGTCGGCGAGCGCCGGCACCACCTCGCGCGGCACGCCAAACAACGGGTACGTGCTGAGGCGCTCGCCCGGCGGCGCCACCGGCGTCTCGAGGTGGCACACCGCCAGATCCGCCGCGCCCAGCATCCCGCGCACGTCGTCGAACATCGGACGGAAGTCGAGGCCCGATCGTCCAGCGTCGCGGGCATTGCGTGCCGCCTGCCGCCACAGCGGCGAGTGCATCAGGACGTCGCCGCCGAAGACGAGCCGAATCGTCGTGGACTCCTGCGCGGGCCGGGCGTCGACGGCGCCGTGCGGCGCGCCACGATCCGCCGACACCGAGGCGACAGCAGCCAGGGGCACCGCGCCGACGACTGCGATGCACGCGAGCGCCGACCAGCGGGCACGCCGTGGATACGACGGGCGATCCGTCCGGCGTCGTTGCACGGTCAGCGGGCCTCCTTCCGCAGTGCGGCGACGAGCCGCTCCATGTCGGACCGGTCGTTGTAGATCTGCGCCGAGATCCGCAGGCGCAGGCCCTCCGTGTCGCCGAACACGGGGACCTCGATGCCGTGGACGGCGAGGAGGCGCCGCTGCAGCGCCACCGCCTCGTCCTTCGTCGTGCCGAAGCGGTGCGGCACTCCGACGTTGACCATCGGACCGAACAGCTCCTCGGGCGTGCGTAGCGCGCGACCGAACTCAGCCTCCACCATGCGGGCGCCCTCCATCGCGAGGTCGTGGTTGTGGCGACGCAGCAGGGGGCCGCCCCACTCCTCCACGAGGTCGAGCGCGAACGGTGCTGCGAGGAACGGTGCCGGATCCCGCGTGCCGAGCAGGTCGAACTCGGCTGCGATGCCGTTGCCGAGGCCCCACGAGATCACCGTCGGGTGCAGCGACGCGTGGTGCTCGGGGCGCGCCCAGAGGATGCCGCAGCTGCGCGGCGCGAAGCCCCACTTGTGCAGGTTGGCGGTGTACCAGTCGACGCCGTACGACTCGATGTCGACGTCGATGGCGCCCGGCGAGTGCGCGGCGTCGACCAGCACCAGCGCACCCTTCGCCCGGCACGCGGCGGCGATGCGCGCGAGTGGCAGCACCAGCGCCGTCTGCGACGTGATGTGGTCGACGAGCACGATTCGCGTGCGCGGTCCGACCGCGGCGGCGACGAGGTCGACGTAGTCGTCCGGCGTCGCGTCGTGCGGCGGCAGGTCGACCGTGGCGACGGTGCAGCCGTGCTCGCGCGCGACGTATCGCGCCGTCGACGTGACCGCCCCGTACCCGAGGCTGGTCACGAGGATCTCGTCGCCCGCCCCGAACGGAAACGATCGCAGCACGGCGTTCACCCCCGTCGTCGCGTTGTCGACGAACACGAGGTCGTCCGCCCGGCAGCCGAGGTGCCGCGCGACGCCCTCGGCGGCGACGCGCATGTGCGGCCGCGACGGGTCGCCGCGGCCCTCGACGTCGGCGAGCTCGCGCAGCTGGAACTGCGCCGGCTGCCGCTCGATGGCGTCCTGGATGCGCCGGTACTCGGCCATCACCCTGCGCGGCGTGGCGCCCACCGTGCCGTGGTTGAGGTAGGCGACCGATGGATCGAGCATCCATTCGGCGAGGAGGTGGCGACCGTAGTGCCCGGTGTTCACGAGGTTCCTCCGGCCGCGATCACAGCCGGTGCCGGACGGTGCACCAATTCGGTGGTCACGTACCGCTGCACCGTGTCGAAACCGAGCGACCGGTAGAGGTGCGACGCACCGGTCGGACTGTCGCCGTCGACGCTGATCATCGCGTGGGTCAGGCCATCGGCCGCGTAGCGGTGCATCGCCTCGGTGATCAGCGCGGTCGCGAGTCCCCTGCCCCGCCACCCGCGCACGGTGCCGAGCTTGTCGATCCAGGCCTGGGTCCGCCCGAGGAGCGCGTCGTCGGCGGGGAACCTGTGCGACAGGAGCATCGCCACCACGCGGCCATCCGCCGCATCGCGCGCGACGAAGGACAGGTCGGGGCGCCCGCCGAAGCCCTGCACCAGCTCCTTCCATCCCTCGGGTGTCGTCGGCGAGGAGCCCCAGTGGTCGGCGAAGGCGTCGTTCTTCGCGCAACGGATGCCGTCGTCCAGCGGGTCGTCGAGCGGCCACGGCTCGATCACCGCGCCATCCACCGCGCGGCGGGGCGGGAGCGGGTCGAGCGGCCGGAGGAGGTCGTCGAACCAGCGGACCTGCGCGAACCCCAGCGACGCGAACAGTTCGATCGACCGCGCGTCGTCGGCCTGGTGGCTCACACGGATGACCTGTGCCCGCGGGCCCGGCCGCGCATCGTGCAGCCCGCGCGCGTGTGCGACGCCCCACTCGGCCAGCACCCGGCCGATGCCGCGCCCGGTGTGCAGCGGATCGACGCCACCGTTCACATAGCAGCGCTCGTCCGCGTCGTCGCTCGGCAGGTGGATCGTCCACACGAAGCCCACGATGAGGCCGTCGCCGTCCACCGCGAGCCGGCTGTCGCGATCCATCACGGTGAGCGACGACTGCAGTTCCTCGGCCAGCTCGTCGGGCTGCACCTGGATCATCGTCCCCGCCGCGTGGTTCACGCGGTTCACGAGCACGACGAGCGCGGGCAGGTCGGCCATCGTGGCGGGGCGAAGCACGGTGTCCACGTCCGGGCGCACGCTACCGCTGTACGTCATTACGATGACCGTCGTCCAGCCGCCGAACCGACGCGAGGAGCACCCGTTGCGAGCCCTGTACAAGCCGTCCGCGGCGCCCGGACTCGAGCTGATCGAGTGCCCCGAGCCGGTCGCCGGTCCCGGTGAGGTGAAGATCCGCGTCGAGCGCACCGGCATCTGCGGCACCGACCTCCACATCGAGTCGTGGGACGCGTGGGCCGCGTCTGCGGTGAACGCGCCGCTCATCATCGGCCACGAGTTCTCCGGGCGCATCGTCGAACTGGGCGAGGGTGTGACGTCGCTCGAGGTCGGAGCGCTGGTGTCCGGCGAGGGGCACGTCATCTGCGGCACCTGCCGCAACTGCCGGGCCGGGCGCCGCCACATGTGCAAGAACACCTCCAGCGTGGGCGTCAACCGCAACGGCGCCTTCGCCGACTACGTCGTCATCCCCGCGAGCAACGTGTGGGTGCACTCCGACGCCGTCGACGCGGAGCTCGGCGCCATCTTCGATCCGTTCGGCAACGCCGTGCACACCGCGCTCCAGTTCCCCCTCGCAGGCGAGGACGTGCTGATCACGGGCGCCGGCCCCATCGGCCTCATGGCGGCAAAGGTGGCCCGGCACGTCGGCGCCCGGTACGTCGTGATCAGCGACATCAACGAGACGCGCCTGGCGCTCGCGCGCAGGATGGGCGTCGACGTCGCGGTCAACCCGGTCACGTCGTCGATCGCCGAGGTGCAGCGTCAGCTCGGCATGAAGGAGGGGTTCGACGTCGCGTTCGAGATGAGCGGCGCGCCGACCGCGCTGCCGGACATCCTCGACAACCTCGCGCACGGCGGCCGCATCGCGGTGCTCGGCCTGCCAAGCAAGGAGATCTCGATCAACTGGGCGAAGCTCGTGACCCACATGATCACCATCAAGGGCATCTACGGACGCGAGATGTACGAGACGTGGTATGCGATGAACGCGCTCATCCAGACCGGTCTCGATATCCGCGACGTCATCACCGACCGGTTCCCCGCCACCGACTGGCAGTCGGCGTTCGCCGCCGCACGCTCGTCGAACGCGGGCAAGGTCGTCATGGACTGGAGCTGACGTGTACGGACGAGTCCGCGACGAACTGAGGGCGACCCTCGACGAGATCCAGTCGGCGGGGCTGTACAAGCGCGAGCGGCTGCTCGACTCGCCGCAGGCGGCGCACGTCGAGAGCAGTGGTCGCGACCTGCTGAACTTCTGCTCGAACAACTACCTCGGCCTCGCCGACCACCCGGACGTCGTCGCTGCTGCGCACCGCTCGCTCGACGACAACGGCTTCGGCATGGCGAGCGTCCGGTTCATCTGCGGCACCCAGACCCAGCACGACCTGCTGGAGTCGCGGCTGTCGGCGCTGCTCGGAACCGACGCGACGATCCTCTTCCCCTCGTGCTTCGACGCCAACGGCGGCGTGTTCGAGGTGCTGCTGGGCGAGGGCGACGCGGTCATCTCCGACGAGCTCAACCACGCCTCGATCATCGACGGCATCCGGCTCTGCAAGGCGGCCCGCTACCGCTACAAGAACCGCGACATGGCCGACCTCGAGGCGCAGCTGCAGGCCGCGGCCGGTGCGAGGCGCACGCTCGTGGTCACCGACGGCGTGTTCTCGATGGACGGCTCGTTCGCCCCGCTGCGCGAGATCTGCGACCTCGCCGACCGGTACGGAGCGATGGTGATGGTGGACGACTCGCACGCGATCGGATTCGTCGGCGACACCGGCGCGGGCACCCCCGAGATGTTCGGCGTGCGCGACCGGGTCGACATCGTGTCGGGCACGCTCGGCAAGGCGCTCGGCGGCGCATCCGGCGGCTACATCAGCGGCCACCGTGAGATCGTCGACCTGCTGCGGCAGCGTGCGCGGCCCTACCTGTTCTCGAACTCGATCCCGCCGACCGTCGTCGCCGGGTCGCTCGTCGCGCTTGACCTCGTGTCGCGCGGCGCCCGGGCCCGTGCAACCCTGCGCAGCAACGCCAAGCGCTTCCGCGACGCAATGGCCGCGGCCGGCTTCACCCTGCTGCCCGGCGAGCACCCGATCGTGCCGGTGATGTTCGCCGACGAGCACGAGGCGGTGCGCATGGCGGCCGCCCTGTTCGACCTCGGCATCTACGTCGTGGCATTCTCCTACCCCGTCGTACCGATGGGCAAGGCGCGCATCCGCGTGCAGGTGTGCGCCAACCACTCGACGGACGACATCGACGCGTGCGTCGCGGCATTCGTCGCCGCGCGCGACCAGCGCGGTTCCTGACCCACCGGGCCCGGCGGTTCAGAACTCCGGCGGTTCAGCACTCCGGCGGGGGCACCTCCGCGCGCTCCGTAGGATCGGACCGTGGCCGACTACATCTCCGACGTTCCGGGGCTCTGCCCTCCTCCAGAGCCCTACTCCTACGCCGTCCGGCACGGCGACACGCTCTACCTCGCGGGCCAGGTTGCGCTCGACGAGCACATGCGCGTCGTCGGGGCGACCCTCGCCGAGCAGGGCGAGCAGATCTGGAGCAACATCGCCGCGGTCCTCGAGCGCTGCGGATCCGGGCTCCGCGACATCCTCAAGGTGACGTATTTCCTGCGCGACATCCGCGAGTTGCCGGCCGAGATCGAGATCCGCAAGCGCCTCTTTCCCGACGGGCGCTTTCCCGCCGTCACGGCGGTCCAAGCCGGCGCACTCGGGCTGCCGGGCCTGATGATGGAGGTCGACGTCATCGCGGCGGTCACCCGTGGATGACGCGGTCGCACGTCGCCTCGCCGCTGCCGGCCTGGTATCGCCGGTCCTCGATGCCGCCGCCATCGGGGCGGATGCGACCATGCGGGACGAGCTCGATTCCTCCCTTGACCAATTGATCGGCGCGGGGGACGTGCCGGAGCAGCCCCCGTTCGACCCGAGGAACCCATCGTGAACCGCTCCATCGCTGCGCTCGGCGCCGCACTCCGGTCCGGCGAGACGACCTCGCGCGCGCTCGTCGAGGCGTTCCTCCAGCGCCGGCTCGCCGTCGACGGACGGCTCGGCAGCTTCGTCTCCGTCGACCCCGACAGTGCGCTCGCCGAGGCCGACCGTGCCGACCTACAGCGTGCGGCCGGCACCGATCTGGGGCCGCTGCACGGGATACCCATCGGGGTCAAGGACATCGTCGACGTCGCCGGCTACCCCACGCGGTGCGGCTCCCCGCTCTATTCCGACGCGCCCGCGGCGACCGACGCGGAGGTGGTCACCAACCTGCGGCGCGCCGGCGCCGTCGTCGCCGGCAAGACCACGACCCACGAACTCGCGTGCGGCGTGGTCAGTGCTCCTGCGTCGAATCCCTACGACACCGACCGCGTGCCGGGCGGATCGAGCGGGGGCTCTGCGGCCGCCGTATCGGCGGGACTCGTGCCCGTCGCCCTCGGATCGGACACCGGTGGATCGATCCGCATCCCAGCGGCGCTGTGCGGAATCGTCGGATTGAAGCCGACGTACGGACTCGTCTCGGTGCGCGGCGTCGAGCCACTGTCGACCTCGCTCGACCACCTCGGACCGCTCGGCAGCACGGTGCTCGACTGCGCCCACGCGCTCGACGCCCTCACCGGCGGCGGCGCGCGGTACGCGTCGGGCATCGACGGAGGAATCGCGGGAATGCGACTCGGGGTCCTCACCGACCCGCCGTTTGCACCGATGCAGCCCGACGTCGAGCGCTCCTTCCATGCGGCCGTCTCGGTGCTCGAAGAACTCGGGGCGACGTGCGTGCCACTGCACATTCGGGAACTCGACCACACCCTCGCCGCGGAATTTGGCATCATCCCGTTGGAGGCGTTCCGCCACCATGCCCTCTCGCTGCGCGAGAGGCCCGAGCTCATCGACCCGTCGATCCGCACCCTGCTCGTCGCCGGCGCCGTCATCCCGGAGTCGATCTTCCGTCGTGCCTGCAAGGCGCGCTCCGTGATTGCACGGGCGATCATCTCCGCGATGGATGGAGCGCAACTGGACGGTCTCGTGAGTCCGGCGCTGCCCGCGACCGCCTCAACCAAGGCCGACCAGGACCTCGTGTATGGCGACGTCACCGAGCACATCTCCGTGTCGTTCGTCCGCACGACCGCGCCCTTCAACCTGTCCGGACAGCCGGCGATCAGCGTGCCCTGCGGAACCGACCGCGACGGCCTGCCGATCGGGCTGCAGCTCTCCACCCGCGCCGGCGAGGATGCGCTCGTCCTGCGGATTGCCGCCGCGTTCGAGGCCGCCACCCGCGGATCAGTGCCGCCACCCGCGCTCTACACTCGATAGGGGCGGGGGTAGCCAAGTGGCGGTTCGTGGGAGCAGGTGACGATGCAGCTCGTTGAGCGTGGATTCACCGTGGACGAGGTGCTGAAGCGCGTGCGCCACGACATCATCACGGGTCGGTACCCCCCGGAGTCCCAGATCTACCCCAAGGCCATCGCGGTGGAGCTCGGCACGAGTTTCATCCCGGTGCGGGAGGCCCTGCGGATCCTCGAATCCGAGGGGTTTGTCACCTTCGTCAACAACCGCGGCACCTGGGTGACTCCGCTCTCCCTCGAGGACGCCAACGACCTGTACTCCACCCGCATCGAGCTCGAGTCCCAGGTGGTTCGCATGTCCGAGCCGTTTTCCCCGGCCGAGCTGGACGAACTCGACGGGCTCCTCGACGAACTCGGTGGAGCACTCATGGCCGGCGAGACGAGGCGCGTCGTCGAATTGAACCGCGAATTCCACTTCTCGCTCTATCGGAAGTCGCGGTCGCCCCGGCGCATCAGGCTGATCGAACACCTGTGGCTCCATTCCCAGCGGTACCAGGCGCTGTCGGTCGAGCAGCGCGACGACGCCGGCGACCGAGAGCACCGCGACATCCTGACTGCACTCCGGCGCGGCGACCACGGCAGGGCAGGGGATCTCCTCGGTGAGCACCTCCGGACCACGATCGTCCTCATCAACCGCGAGTACGCCGGACGCCGCGGGGCGCCGACCCCCTAGCGCGATGACCGGCGGCCCCTACCCGTTCGACGAGTTCGAGGCCCGCGGATTCTGCGTGGTTCCGGCCTCGCGACCCGACGTGCTCGACGGACTGCGATCCCACATTTGGAGCGTCGCGATGCGGCTGGTCGGAGTCCCGGCAGCCGACGCCGACTCCGACCTCAATGGACTCCACCGCCACGTTCCGGGCGGCGACGAGGCGACGCGCTTCCGTCTGGCGCTGACCAAGGCGATGTCCGAGGGCTACGACGTCGGCGCAACGGTCTTCAACGCGTTCGAGGGATACCTTTCCCGCCTCGTCGGCACCGACGTGCTGTCGCAGCGGATCCCGAACGTCGTCTTCCAACCCCCGGGCGACCCGCACCCCACCGAACTGCACCGGGATGCACCTGCCAACTCGCCATACGAGGTCGTGGTGTGGCTGCCCCTCGTCGACTGCTTCGGCACCAAGAGCATGTACGTGCTTGACCGGACGGCCACCGCCGACGCCCTCGAGGCGTACCGCCGCAATCCCGGGGACCGGTCGGGCTTCCAATCGCTGCTCGAGGAGCGCTCGGTGCAGATGTCCGTACCCTACGGAAGCGCACTGCTGTTCTGGTCGGCGCTGTTCCACGGATCCGTGGTCAACCGGGAGCCCGAGTCGCGGATCTCCCTGAACACGAGGTTCAAGAACCTCTTCGCCCCGCTCGGCATGAAGGATCCGTTCCGGTACTTCTCGATCCTGCACACCACCCCGCTGACGCGGATGGGCATGCGATTCCAGCAGGACGAGGCGTGAGCGGCCGGGTCTACCTCGGCATCGCCATGGAGTATGCGACGCCGGTCAATCCGGAGCCCGGAATTCGGCGTGCGCCCACGATCGACGAACAGGCGCGCGCGCTCAGCCGCGCCGCGGCGACCCGCGGTGGCGCGCTCGTCGAGGGAGTGGTGACCGCCCGGCAGAACGAGGGCATCGGCAGGGAGGTTCTCGGGTCCCTCGGCGCGGCGGGAGCGACCGGCGCGTATTGCCTCACGGTGGACGTCTTCCGTCGCGGCGACCTCATCGACCGCGCCCTTCTCACGGACGTGTGGTCGGCGACCGGCTCCCTCGGATTCCTGATCGAGGACGTCCACCTCGAGGACGACGAGGCCTTCCTGGGTTGGCTCGACATGGTCAGGGCCGTCAACTCGGTTCGTACGAGGGATGCGTCCGATCAGTGGCGGAGCCTCGTATCCGGGGGTGCTGGCGCATGACGCGTCGCCGGAAGGTCATTGCAACGGCGGCCGCCGCGCTGGCGATCATGGTCCTCGGCGGTCCGGCGCTCTACGCCGCACTCAACCGGGCGCCGGCCCGACTGGACGACCGGCCGCTCGGCGATGGCACGGCCATCCGTGCCGCCGACTTGAACGGTGCGTGGACCGCGACGGACGGATCGATCGTCGGCTACCGGGTCGAGGAGCAGATCGCCCTCGCGAAGACCGAGAGCGTCGGGCGCACGTCGGACGTCTCCGGACGGTTCACCGTCGAGGGCGGCACGCTCGTTGCAGCGGAGTTCGAGGTGCAGCTGGCCACGCTCGCCAGCGACCGGTCGCAACGGGACCAGCAGGTCAGGACGAGGATCCTCGACGTCGCGGCCCACCCGGTCGCGACCTTCGTCCTCGCCGGGCCTGTTCCGATCCCGGACGCGACCGACACCGCCACCATGGAGCCGTTCGTCGCGTCGGGGGACTTGACCATCCGCGGGACGACGAAGCGCGTCGATGCCCCGATCCTCGCATCCCTCGACGACGGGAGACTGCGCCTGACCGGATCGATCGAGATCGTCTTCTCCGAGTGGGGCATCCCCAATCCGTCCATCCCCGCGGCACTGATCTTCACGAAGGACCGCGGGACGCTCGAATTCGACCTGCTCTTCCATCCGACCGACTGACGAAGGAGGGACCCAAGTGCCGCGCACCACCCTGCCCACCGGCATGGACATGTACTACGAAGTCGAGGGCTCCGGGCCGCCCCTGCTGCTGATCATGGGCACGGCGTCGGGGCACGAGACGTGGGCCGGACAGGTGGCCGCCTACCGCCGCGAATTCACGGTCGTCACCTACGACGCGCGCGGCACGGGCCAGTCGACCCACGCGCCGGACCCGACCGGGTACACCATGGCGTCGCTGGCGGACGACGCGGCGGCCCTCATCCGGCACCTCGGGCTCGGGCCCGTGCACGTGTCGGGCCTCTCCCTCGGCTCTGCGACCGCGCAGGAGCTCGTGCTCCGCCACCCCGACCTCGTTGCGACGGTCCAGCTGCACTGCACCTGGGGCCGCTCGGACGAGTGGTTCTGCCGCATGATCGACACGATGGAGGTTCCGGTCGCAGCCGGCGACATGCGGATGTACATCAGGCTCGCGATGATGTGGGTCTCGAGCCCGCACTTCGTCAACGAGCGCCCGGACGACGTGGAGGCGTTCGAGCGCGGGTTCCTCCTCGACAATCCCCACCCCGCCTCGCGCGAGGGCATCCTCGGGCACTTCCATGCCGACAAGACCCACGATGCGCTCGACCGCCTCGGCAGGATCGCGGTCCCCACGCTGGTCACCTCCGGCGAAGTGGACTGGCAGGTTCCCGCCCGCTATGGACGGGAAGTCCACTCCCGCATTCCCGGAGCGGAGTTCCACATGTTCACCGGCCCACGGTCGAGCCACATCGCATTCCACGAAATGGCGGAGGAGTGGAACGCGTTCACCCTCGCATGGATGAGGGAGAAGAGCCGCTAGGCGCCCTCGGAGAGGTACCGCACGGCCGACAGCGCGTAGATCATCGCCGCCTCGGCTGCACCACTGCTGTTCATCGCCTCGTTCGGGCTGTGCGCCCGCGGCAGCATCCCCGGCCCGAACGACGCGATGCACGGAATCCCGGCCGCCGTCTGGATGAACGCCGCGTCGGTTGCGCCGGGGAACGCGTCGAGCCGAGGGCGCCTGTCGAGCACGGCGAAGGCCGCGTCGCTGAGGTGCCGCACCACCGGGTCGCCGCCGTCGATCTCGGTCGCGCCGACCATGAGGTTCCAGTCGAGGGTCGCGTCGAGCTCGGGGTCCTCCTTCATGGCGTCGTCCAGGAAGCGCTGGATGTCGGCCTTCACCTGCGCCTCGGTCATGCCCGGCACGGTGCGGATGTCGGATGCGAACTCCGCCCGACCCGGGTACACGCCGTAGGTGACGCCTGCCTGGGCCATGACGCCGACGTTCACCGTCGGGCCCATCCTGCAGTACTCGTGCCGGTCGAAGGTGAGGTAGTCGCGCAGCTCCCGCTGCATCTTGATCGCGAGCGCGGCCATCTTCAGGGTCGCGTTCACGGCCGGCAGCTGGTCGGAGATCGACGAATGCATCTGTGTGCCGAGCACGACGACCTTGAACAGCGCGCAACCGCGCGACACGAGGTGGATCGACTCCCACTCGTCCGTGACCCCGGCCGGCTCGCCGATCACGCAGACGTCGGCCTCGAGGTGGCCCTCTGCGGCGAGCCACTTCGAGCCGTACACCGAACCGTTCTCCTCGTCGGCCGTGAGCGCCAGCGAGAGGCGGCCGGGGAAGTCGCCGAGGTCGCGCAGTGCGGCGGCGGCGTACGTCATCGCTGCGATCGCAGCCTTCATGTCGCCCGACCCGAGGCCGATCAGCTTGCCGTCCTTGAGGGTGGGCTCCCATGGATCGGTCTTCCACTCGTCCATGTTCCCCGCGGGCTTCGTGTCGATGTGGCCGGAGAGCATCAAGGTCCTCCCGGGACGGGAACCCGGAACGGTGGCCACGACGTTGGGCCGGTCCTCCTTGACTGCAAGGACCCTCGCGTCGTCGATGCCCAGGCGCGCGAGCCGATCCATGATGACGCGGCTCACCGCGACCTCATTCCCCGGAGGATTCACGGAGGGGGTCCGGATGAGGTCGCAGGTGAAGTCCAGGATCTCGTCGGCCCGATCCGCGATGTATCGCGCCACTCGGCGCTCGGCATCCGTCTGCAGCCTGGATTCGAGTCCTTCAAACACATCACGCCCCTTGCCGCCGTGCAGGGGCGAATTGCCCCTCGCCGCGGGCGATTATAACCTTCGCCCCGGGGACAGTCGGCTGGTCCGACAAGGGGGCAATGGGTCATGGGGCGACTCGACGGCAAGAACGTCTTCATCACGGGCGCGGGAAGCGGCTTCGGCCAGCGAACCGCCGAGTTGTTCGCGCAGGAAGGCGCGAAGAACGTCTACATCGTCGACCGGCTGGCGGAGCGGCTGGAGAAGACCGCGTCGCTCGTCGTTGCAGCCGGTGGAAATCCGGTGCCGATCTGCTGCGACCTCGGCGTGATGGCCAACTGCACCGGGGCGATCGAGACCGCGCTCGGCCACGATCCGAAGCTCGACGTGATGATCAGCAATGCGGCGGCGTGGGCGAACGAGCACTTCCTCGACATGACCGAGGCCTCGTGGCGGCGGGTCATGTCCGTCGACCTCGATGCGTACTTCATGCTCGCCAACAGGGCGGCGCGCGCCATGAAGGACACGGGCGGCGGATCCATCCTGTTCACTTCGTCCATCAGTTCGCTCGGGCACGGCCGCGGCTGGACGTCCTACGCCGTGGCAAAGGCGGCGCTCATCTCGCTCGCCAAGGCGATCGCCGTCGAATGCGCGCAGTGGAACATCCGCGCCAACTGCGTCAGCCCCGGACCGGGAGACACCCAGCAGTCGGTCGACATCACGAGCGAGGAGCTCATGGCCAAGTGGCGCAAGGAGGGGTTCCCCGTCGTCCCGCTGAACCGCCTCGCCTCCACCGACGACATCGCCCACGCGTTCCTGTACCTCGCCTCCGACGAGGCCCGGTACGTGTCCGGCATCAACCTGATCGTCGACGGGGCGCTCACCGCGCAGGCATACGACGTTCCCGAGAAGTAGCCCACCAGCAGAACTGAGGCGGACATGATCAAGACCATTGGCACGGCGTACCGGCGCGAGGACTTCTCGCGCGAGGCCTTCTTCGACTACTGGCTCAACGTCCATGCCCCGATCAGCAAGGAGGCGCCCGGCATCCGCGGCTACGTCGTCAGCGAGGTCGTGCGGAAGATCGCGGGCGGGCTCGAGGTGGATGCATTCGTCGAACAGTGGTTCGACGACGAGGAGGCCCTAGCGGAGGCGACGGCCTCGCCGGCCGGCCAAGCCGCGTGGGCGGACGTCGCCAATTACGCGAAGACGACCGGCACCTTCTGGGTCGCCAAGCAGCACATCATCGTCCCCCCACCCGACACCCGGCGGGCGTAGCAGCCCGACGGGGCACTCCAGGATCGCACGACACCAACGGAAAGGAACGGACATGACGGAGAGCTGGAGGGGAAGGATCGGGGCGATGGATCCCGCGAGGAGGGATTTCTACCTCGAAGGAGGGGCGATCGTCCGCATCGCGGCGCTCGACGACGACGGGTACCCGCACGTCATCCCCGCCTGGTACCACTGGGACGGCACCAGCTTCTGGTTCGTGCTCCGCGAGCGCTCCGAGCTCGCGCTCCTCATGAAGAAGCGCCCGCGGATCGGATTCGTCATCGACGAGGGCTCCGTGAAGGACGAGGCTGCGAACCGGTTCTTCGAAATGCCCAAGGTCTTCGCGAAGGGCGACGTGGAGGTCGTCGAGGAACCCAACACCGGCGGCCAGTGGGTCGAGATCGCCAAGAAGATGGCCGTTCGCTACCTCGGACCTCACGGCCCCGAGTACATCAGCGCGAACATCCACCAGCCACGCTGGTTGTTCCGCATCACCCCCACCGAGATGAAGACGTGGGAGGGCACCGCCTGGGCGAAGAAGTACTGGGTCGACAACGACAAGACAAAGTCCTACGAGGAAGCCCACGGACTCAACAAGTCCTGAGCGCCACGTGATCCGCCCCCTCCTCGACCTCTCCGGGCGCACCGCGCTCGTCACCGGCGGCTCCCGCGGGCTCGGCGTGACGATCGCCACCGCGCTCGCGGAGGCCGGAGCCGACGTCGTCGTCACCAGCACCCGGCGGGACGAGATCGAGGCGTCGGCGGCGCGCATCGCCGCCACGACGGGCCGGCGGGTCATCGGACTCGCCGGCGACGTGTCAGTCGAGGCCGACTGCACGGCGATCGTGGGAGCGACCGAGTCCGCCTTCGGCCGACTCGACATCCTCGTCAACAACGCGGGGGTGAACCTGCGCGGCGCGGTGGACGAGCTGCCGCTCGCCGACTTCGAGCGCTCGCTCGCCGTGAACGTCACCGGCACGTGGCTGATGTGCCGGACCGCGAAGCGGCTGCTCGAGCGGTCCCCGGCTGCCCGGGTCGTGAACATGGGCTCGTCGTTCGGCACCATCGCCGCTGCCAACCGCACCTCGTACACGGCGGCCAAGGGTGCGGTGCACCAGATCACCCGGGCTCTGGCGGTGGAGTGGGCGGGCATCCCGATCAACGTCAATGCCCTCGCACCCGGGCCGTTCCTGACCGACATGAACGTGCCGCACCAGCACTCGGAGCACGCCGTGCGCGTCATCGGCCAGGAGATCCTCCTGCGCCGCTGGGCGGAGCTCCACGAGATCGTCGGACCGCTGCTCATGCTCGCGTCCGACGCTTCCAGCTACGTCACGGGGGCGATCATTCCCGTCGACGGCGGGTGGACGGCCCACTAGCAACGACCACGAACGGGGAGGTTCCATGGCGGAGATTGCGGCGATCAACGGGACGAGGATCTGGTTCGACCTCGTCGGCAGCGGCGATACGGTGGTGCAGATCGGCGGCGCCGTCAGCGCCCACGAGGGCTACGACCCCGTCACCCCCGACCTCTCCCGCCACTTCGAGGTCCTCAACTACGACCACCGTGGGTACGGCCACAGCGACCGCCCCGAGCAGCGCTACACCATCGACGTCTGGTGCGACGACCTCGTCGCGCTGCTCGACCACGTCGGGCGCGGCCGGGTGCACGTGCACGGCGGCTCGATGGGAAGCTTCGTGGCGATCGCCTTCGCGCTGAAGTACCCCGAGCGGGTGGACAAGCTGCTGCTCGGAGCGGGAGCCGTCGCGAAGTGCGACGCCATGGGCGTCTCCCACTTCCGCGTCTGGCAGTACCTGGCCCGTGCCTACGGCGTCGGTTCGCGGGAGGTCGGCGAGGAGCTCGTCAACAAGGCCTTTTCGCGCCGCTACATCGACGAGATGGGTCTCGACGCCCTGACCGACGCGATGGTCGACACGGCGTCGCGCAACGCGAGCACCCATGTCTTCATCGACGCGTGCCAGGTCATGATCGACGCCGACGTCCGCGCGCAGCTGCCGCACCTGGCAGCGCCGACGCTCGTGATGGTCGGCTCGGAGGACGTCCTCACGCCGCTCGACGCCGGTCCCGGCGGGGTCGGCGCACGCGACGTCGCCAAGATGATCCCCGGTGCGACCCTGAAGGTCTTCGAGGGCGCCGGCCACGGCCACTACGGCGAGCAGACCGCCGAGTCGGTGCGCGCCATCCTCGACTTTCTGGCCTGACTGATACCCTCCGCCCGTGCCATTTCCCGACGTCACCGCCGACAACCGCTTCAAGGGTGCGCTCGCCGCAGGCTCCCCCGTCGCGGGGTCGTTCATCATGGTGGGCGGGCCGGAGGTCGTCGAGATCGGCGGCGCCACTGGGCTCGACTTCGTGATCCTGGACACCGAGCACACTGCAACCGGCTGGGAGAAGTTGTCGTCCATGTGCCTCTCGGCGACCTACTCGGGCACGTTCCCGCTCGTAAGGATCGCCACCACGGCTCGCGACGTCGTGACCCGTGCCCTCGACATCGGCGCGCGGGGAATCATGTTCGCGCAGATCCAGAACGCCGACGAGGCGATGCAGGCGTCGCGCGCCTGCCGTTACCCCCCGCTCGGCAACCGCGGTGCGGCCATGGGACGCAATGCGGGATGGGGGGTCGGACGGGACCTCGGCGCCTACGTCGATAGCGCGAACGCGAGCGTCGTCTGCGTGGTGCAGGTGGAGACCCGCGAATCGGTCGCCGACGTGGCCGCCATCGCGGCGGTGCCGGGCATCGACTGCCTCTTCGTCGGACTATCCGACCTCAGCGTCGACCTCGGCGTCGCCGGGCAGGTCCGCCACCCCGACGTCGAGGCGGCACTCGACCTCGTGATCGCGGCCGCGAAGTCGCACGGCATCGCCGTCGGCGTGCCGCTCGCCGACACTTCCCTCGTCGCCGACTACCGGCGCCGAGGAGTGTCGTTCTTCGCCACCACCGACCGCGGCACGCTCGCCGCGGGCTACGGCGCCTACCGCACCGCGGTTACTTCCTGAGCCCGTGGGCCTCCTCGAACGAGGGGCCCCCGCTCGACTCGACCCAGTAGCGCTTCGCCCAGCCGACGCCCTTCCAGGTCTTCATCTCGTCGGGGGTGAGACGGATGAGCCACCTCGGCTGCTTGAGCGTCGACTCGAGGTACGACGGGCCGTTTGGTCCGAGGTAGCGCACCGCCATCTTCGCGGCAATGTCCACCCACTGACCGCCGACGTTCGGCGTCTCGACGACCTCCGCGCGGCCCGAGGTCATGACCTTCGGGATCTGCGCCATCTCGCCGCTGGAGTTGTCGGGGCGACCGTGCTCCTTGTCGATGACGACCGCAATCCGGCCGTCCTTCTGGATGTACCGGCACCACTCCGACCGCTCGCGGCCGACGAACCACAGGCTGCGGCCGTCCCACTGGTACCAGATCGGCACGACGTACGGCCAGCCATCCTCGCGCAGGCACGCCACCCGGGCGAGCGCGTCCCCCGCAAGGAACGCATCCAACTCGGCCTGCTCGAGGCCACCCATTGCACCGCGATATTCCTCGCTCATCGCCCCTCCTTACGGGATTCCCCTGTCCTTCCGCCGAGGTTATAACATCCGGAAGATGGGGACCACACGGACGGCCACTGCCGTCGCTACGCCGGCACTGTCGATCAAGGACGTCGTCCATTCCTACGCCCAGCGCTCCGTCCTCGGGGTCGGGAAGGCGAAGCGGACGGACGTGCTCAAGGGCATTTCGCTCGACATCCCGCAGGGCACGACGCTCGGCCTCGTCGGAGAGTCGGGGTGCGGCAAGACGACGCTCGTCAAGTCGATCCTCCGCCTGATCGAGCCGACCTCCGGACAGATCCTCCTCGGCACGGAGTCCGGCCAGGAGGACGTGCTCGCACTCCCGAAGTCCGAGCTGACGCGGGTGCGCCGCAAACTTCAGGTCGTCTTCCAGGACCCGTACGGATCGCTCAACCCCCGCATGACCGTGTTTCAGACGGTCTCCGAGCCCCTGAGGGTGCACCTAAAGATGGATGAGGCGGCGTGCAAGGACCGCGTGCGCGACCTGCTCGAGCTCGTCGGGCTGGATCCCAAGATGGCGAACCGCTACCCGCACGAGTTCTCCGGCGGCCAGCGCCAGCGGGTCGGCATCGCGAGGGCGCTCGCATTCGAGCCATCGGTCCTGATCCTCGACGAACCGGTGTCGGCACTCGACGTGTCGGTGCAGGCCCAGATCCTCAACCTCATCATCGGCCTGCAGAAGAAGCTGGACCTGACCTATCTGTTCGTGTCCCACGACCTCGCGGTGATCGAGCACGTCGCCGACGCCGTCGCGGTGATGTACCTCGGGCGGATCGTCGAGCACGGGAAGACGGAGTCGATCTTCAGCAACCCGGCGCACCCGTACACGCAGGCGCTGCTCTCGGCCAGCCCGATCCCCGACGTCACGGCCGAGCGCCAACGGACGCGGATCGTGCTCCGTGGCGACATCAGTTCGTCCAGCGCCGGCACGGGGTGCCAGTTCCACCCCCGCTGCCCGGTCGGCGAAGGCAAGGAGCGCTGCGCCGCGGAATCGCCCGCGCTCGCCGAGGTCCGTCCCGGCCAGCTCGCCGCCTGCCACTTCCCGACGGGCTCGGCCAAGTGAGCGCGCCCCGTCCCGCCGACTCGATGGCGCGGCTGCCGCGCTCCGGCATCCGCCGCGTCTTCGACGAAGCGTCCAAGTACCCGGACTGCATCCGCCTCGAGGTCGGTGAACCGAGCTTCCCCACTCCCGAGCACGTGAAGGCGGCGGCACGGGAGGCGATGTCGTCGAACTTCACCCGGTACACGCCGAACGCGGGCATCCTCGACCTCCGCGAGGCCATCGTGGAGAAGGTCGCGCGCAGGAACGACATCACCGCGACCACCGACGACGTCGTGGTCACGAACGGCGGCGTCGAGGCGGTGTTCACGACCCTCAGTGCGATGGTCAACCCCGGCGACGAGGTCCTGATCTCCGACCCCAGCTGGCCGAACTACCTGCAGATGACCGTGCTGCTGGGCGTCCAGGCGGTCTACTACCCGCTTCGCCTGGAGCACGACCTCGTCCCCACGGTGGAGGACATCGAGTCGCGCATCACCCCGCGGACCAAGGTGCTGCTCCTCAACTCGCCGGGCAACCCGACTGGATCCTCGATCCCCGCCCAGCGGCTGCGCGAGATCCTCGACATGGCGCGCAGGCACGACCTATGGGTCGTCTCGGACGAGGTCTACGACGAGATCTACTTCGACGAGCCCCCCGTCTCGACGCAGGCGCTCGACACCGACGGCCGGACCGTGACGGTCTTCAGCTTCTCGAAGACGTACGCGATGACGGGATGGCGGGTCGGGTACCTGGTCGGCCCGCGCGACATCGTGAGCCATATCCTGCGCATCCAGGAACCCGTCACGTCCTGCGTCAACTCCGTCGCCCAGAAGGCCGCGGTCGCCGCGCTCACCGGCGACCAGACCTGCGTCGCCGAGATGCGTGCCGCGTACGCCTCGCGGGCTGGGCTCGTGACCGGCATCCTCGACCGCCACGGAATCCCCTACGCCCGTCCCTCCGGCGCGTTCTACACCATGGTCGACGTCACCCGGTCCGGGATGTCCGACGTCGACTTCGTCTCGCGGATGATCTCCGAGAAGCGCGTGTCGGTGGTGCCGGGCTCCGCGTTCGGTCCCGGCTCCGGCGCATTCGTGCGGGTCTCGCTCGCCTCGCACGAGGACGACTTGAATGCCGGCGTGACGCGCCTCGCCGAGGCTCTGGACTCCTGGGGAAGCTGACCTAGAAGCGGAAGAGCCGGAGCGCGGTGCCACCCCGGATCATCGAGCGCTCTTCGACGGTGAGGTTCGGCAGGTGCCGGTCCACCACTTCGAGCACCTGGCGGTAGCCCGGCTCCACCTCGATCCACGGCCAGTCGGAAGCCATGACCATCCGGTGCGCGCCGAAGGCCGCGCGCAAACGGACCGCGACGTCCGCGAGGTCGTCGTAGGGATACGGGCGCTTCGTGAACGCATAGTGACCCGAGAAGTGGACGTAGACGTGCTCGTGCTCGGCGGCGAGCCGCTCCACGAGCGGCAGGCCCGCCGGCGGAAGGTCCACGTCGAAGTGGGGCCGCACAAACTCGTCCACCTGCATCTCGGCGTGGATGTCGGGGAGGAATCCGAGGTGGTTCATCACGACCCGCAGCGACGGGAGCCTCCGCAGCACGAGATCGAGCGCCCGCACCTGATCCTCGTCGCCGTAGAACCACATCACGAGGCCGCGCTCGGCCATCAACTCCAGCACCGGGAGCACCGCGAGGTCCTCCGGCTGCGATCCCGGCTTGGCACCGATGCCGAAGAACCGGAGACCCTGCAGGTCGCACGCGCCCAGGCGGCGCTTCACGCCGTCGACGCCGTCCGGCGCCTCCAGGTCGTAGACGCCGACGCCGGCGAAGCGGGACGGATGTTGCCGAAGGACGTCGCGGAGATAGTCGTCGTGGCGCGACAGTGGCACGACGATGGCATGATCCACGCCCGCCGCAGCCATCTGCGCCAGCAGCTTCTCCGCCAGCTCCTCACGATCGGCTTCCGCCATGACGGGGTAGACCGTGCGCGGGTACTGCGCACTCTCCCCCCTGAACAGGTGCAGGTGCCCGTCGACCACCTTCGTCATGCCACGTCCCCCTTCCGTTCGGCTACTTCAGGTACCGCTTGAAGAACGTCTGTACGTGGACGAGGAGCGCGTGCTCCTCGACGACGCCGACGGTGCCCCGCTTCATCACGGGGTTGTGGACGAGCATCTTCTCGCCCAACTGCATCTGAAAGAACTTCTGCACCGGGGTGCCGACGAGGTTCTCCCCGTCCCCGTGTAGGACCATCCTCGTCGCCTGTGCACGCGTTCCCTGTGCAAGGATCGACTCGTCGACCACGGGATTGACCACGACGTGCGCCACCACTCCGTCGGGACGCCCGATGGTGGTCGACAGGTTTGCCATGGCCCCGGACACGAACAGACCGAGCGGCCTTCCGGCGCCTGCGAGTTCGCCGAGAACCCCCATCACGTCGCGGCGCAGCGAGCCCGGCTCCGGCTCCTCGCCGTCGGACAGGCCGTGGCCCGGCAGGTCGATGCACACGACGTCGAAGCCGTGGCGCGACAGCACCTCGGGAATCTGCCCGAACTCGTCGAGGTCGGCACCGAGGTCGTGCACGAACAGGATCGTGCCGCGCGGTTCATCCGGCACGGTGCGGACGCCCCGTACGGTGCGCTCAGGTGCGAGCAGGGCCTCGAACGGCGAGCGGGTCGTCACGAGACGGGATTGAAGCAACGGACCTGGACGCGGCCCCTCACGGTGATGTCCGGCCTCGTCGCCCTGCAGGAGTCGACGACCCGGGAACAACGGTCGGCAAAGGTGCAGCCCGCCGGCAGCTCGTCGGGCTGCGGGACGCGCCCGGGGATCGGCACGAGATCCGATGCCCCGGCTCCGAGCCTCGGCACGGCGCCGAGCAGGCCCGTCGTATAGGGGTGCTGGGGCTTCGCGAAGACGTCGGACACGGCACCCATCTCGACGACCTCACCGGCGTACATCACCGCCATGCGGTCGGCCACCGACGCAACGACGCCGAGGTTGTGGGTGATCAGCATGATGCTCATGCCCCGCTCGTTCTTCAGCGCGCGGAGGCGATCGAGGATCTGGGCCTGCACCGTGACGTCGAGCGCCGTGGTCGGCTCGTCCGCGATGATGAGCTTCGGACTGTTGACGAGGGCAAGCGCGATCATCGCCCTCTGGGAGACGCCCCCGGAGAGTTGGAATGGGTATTCGGCGAACCTGCGGCGGGGATCCTCGATGCCCGCATCCGCGAGTGCCTCGAGCGCGATCTTCTCGGCGACGTCCTTGGAGACGTCCTGGTGCGCGCGGACCGCGGAGACCAGGACGGAGCCGATCGTGAACATCGGGTCGAGCGCGCTCATCGGATCCTGGAAGATCATCGCGATCTCACTGCCCCGGATCCCGCGCATCTCCTTCTTCGTCTTCCTCACGAGGTCGCTGCCTCCGTACACCACGGAGCCGCCGGTGATCTGCAACGGCGGACTTGCGTGGAGCTGGAGGATCGACAGCGCCGTGAGCGACTTTCCGCAGCCGCTCTCGCCGACGATCGCGAGTATCTCGTTCTGGTCGACCGTCAGGCTGACGTTGCGCACGATGTCGTACGCCACCCCTCCCGCACGCAGGCCGACGGAGAGGTCGGAGACCTCGAGCAGTGGCGTTGTCACTTGCGCAACCTCGGGTTGGCGAGCGTGTACCCGACGCTGGCGGCCAGGTTGCCGAGCGTCACCACGATGACCAGCAGCAGCGAGAAGAACTGGACGATCGGGTAGTCGCGCCGCAGCACGCCATTGACGAGAATCTGCCCCACTCCCGGCCAGCCGAAGATCGTCTCGACGACGAGCGCGTAGCCGATGATCTGTCCCACGCGGAGGCCAGCGAGCGAGATGATGGGCAGCAGCGAGTTGCGCAGAACGTGCTTGAAGTACACCCTGCTCTCGCTGAGTCCGGCGGCGCGCAGCGTTCGGACGAAATCTTGACCGACGTTCTCAAGCATCGCCGACCGGGTCATGCGCACCGTGAGCGCGATGCCCTCGGCGGCCAGCACCAGCGCCGGCAGCACGAGGTACTTGAAGCCTCCCGCCCCCGCCGGTGGGAACCATCCGAGCGTCGATGAGAAGAGCCACACGACGAGCAGCGCGAGCCAGAAGTTCGGGATCGCCATTCCCGCGACCGCTGCAGAGCTGATGCTGGTGTCGAGCCACGTGTTGCGCCTGAACGCGGCGAGCATGCCCAGCGGGATGCCGATCCCGAACACCAGCACGATGGCCGCACCGCCGAGGATGAGGCTATTGCGGATCTTCTCGACGGCGAGCGTGCTGATCTTCGCGTTGTTCGTGAGCGAGTTGCCGAGGTCGCCGCGCACGACCTTGCCGAGGTAGTCGACGTACTGGGTGAGGATCGGCTGGTTGAGTCCGATCTGCTCGCGGAAGAGCTCGCGGTCCTCGGCGGTCGCAGAGGCGGGGAGCCTCGCCGCCGTCACGTCGCCGCCGGAGAGACGGATTGCGGCGAACACCGCCAGTGACGACAGCTGCAGCAGCAGCAGCGTCAGGAGCACCCGCTTGACGACGGTGCTCATGTCGCGCTCGCCCTCTCCACCGCGGTGCGGAGCCTCGGGTCGAGGAGGTCGCGGAGACCGTCGCCGATCAAGCTGACGCTCAGCACCATCACGAAGATCACGGCGCCGGGAATGGTCGCCTCCCAGTGGTTCAGGCGGATGAAGTTGCGGCCGTCGGACACCATCTGGCCGAGGCTCGGGAGGGGCGGCTGGGCGCCGAGCCCGACGAACGAGAGCGACGCCTCGGCGATGATCGAGACGGCGACGTAGTACGAGGAGAGCACCAGCGCGACGGGAATCACGTTGGGGACGATGTGCCGGAACACGATCCGCACCGACGAGTACCCGCCGGCCTTCGCCGCGACCACGAACTCGCGCTCGGAGATGCCGAGCACCTCGCCACGGACGACGCGGGCGATCGCGACGGTGTTCACCAATCCGACCGCGAGGATCACCGGGACGAGGCCCGAGCCGATCGAGGCGGCAGCGAGCACTGCGACGAGGATGAGCGGGAAGCCCCACACGAAGTCGACGATCCAGCTGGTCACGGTGTCGACCGCACCCTTGACGTAGCCGGCGATCAGGCCGATCGTCGTGCCGAGCACGACGGCGATGGCGGTCACCGACACTGCGACGAAGAGGCTGATGCGGATTCCGTAGGTTGCGCGGGCCGCGAGGTCGCGCCCGAGTGCATCGGTGCCGAAGGGGAAGCCGGGGGTGCCGACCGGCTTGTGCCCGAGGAGGAGATCCTGCGTGTCGTACGCACCGAAGATCAGCGGGCCGAACGCCCCGAGGGCGAGCACGACGAGACCCAGCACCGAACCAACGACGAGCTGCTTGTTCTTCAGAGCCCGCTGGAACAGGTTCATGGGGTTCGACCTACCCGCGCAATCCGGTGCAGTACGAGAAAAGAGTAGACCTGCGGGGCCGCCGCCGGACCGTGCGTCCGGCGGCGACCCCGAGGTTCAGTCTCCCGAGGGGAGTCTGGTTACTTGTCCATCCAGACGTCGTTGTAGACCGGGTAGAGGTTCCACACGAACGGCTGCCAGTTCTTGACGTAGTTCTGGTGAACGAACGTCGCGTACTGGTTCATGAGCGGGAGGTAGGGCAGCTTGTCCGCCCACTCCAGCTGGAACTTCGAGGACGCGACGACCGAGGCCTCCTCCGTGCCGGCGAGGCGCCACTCGTCGATGGCTGCATCGATCGTGGGCTCGACGGCGTGGCTGAAGTTCGGAACCGGGATGGTCTCCGACGATCCGAAGATCACGAGGATGTCCAGCGGCACCGGCCACAGCCAGAAGAACAGCGCCATCGGCGCCGCCTTGCGGCCCTCACCCGAGGCCTGCTCGAACCACACGGAGCGGTCGACGACCTTCAGGTTGGCGATGACACCGACCTCCTTGAACTGCTGGGCCACGGCCTCGGCGACCTGCTTCTGCTCGGTGGTGTCCTCCACCACGTAGTCGAACTCGAAGCGGGTTCCGTCGCGCTCCAGCACGCCGTCGGCGCCGGCGACCCAGCCGGCCTCGGCCAGCTTGGACTTCGCGAGCTCCACGTCGTACTGGTTGTACTCCTCCACCTTGGGCTCGTACTGGCGGTCCGTCTTCGGGAAGGGACCGTACGTCGGGTCGCCGTTGCCGAAGAGGATCGCGTCCACCATGCCCTGGCGGTTGAGTGCGTGCGACAGACCCTGGCGGGTGAGCTGGTCACCGAAGAACTCCGGGTAGTCCCGGTTCATCGTCAGGTGGTAGCCCGACCACTCGGGGTGCTGGATCACGGTGAGGTCGGGGTTGCCGCGCAGACGCTCGAGATCGGCGAAGCTCGGCCCGATGAGGGTGTCGAGCTCCCCGCTCTCCAGCTGCGTGGCGCGCTGGCCGGC
The DNA here is from genome assembly GCA_018969685.1 of Acidobacteriota bacterium. GTDB lineage: Bacteria > Actinomycetota > Acidimicrobiia > Acidimicrobiales > Ilumatobacteraceae > UBA3006. The sequence continues at coordinate 64,025 of JAGWXX010000002.1, forward strand.
CTCGGTGATGACGCTCCAGCGCACCGAGTCGAGGTAGGCCGCACCCTTGTTCGTGATGTACGGGGTGTTGCTGCCCGGATAGGCGTCCCACCTCGTGACCAGCGTGTGGCTGCCCGGCACCCACTCGGTGTGGGTGAAGGGGCCCGTGCCATCCGCGCTCTCGGTACCGTACGTCGACGACGGGTCGGCGCCACCAGCGGCCTTCCACGTGTCGATGTTGGCAAGCGCCCAGTAGCCCGTCTTGTGCGGATTGAGCGCACCGAGCCAGGCGTTCTTCATCTTGAGGACGACGGTGTTGCCCTCGACCGAGTAGCCCTCCATCGGCACGGTGCTCACGCCGCCGATGAAGCTCGTGTCCTTGATGGTCTGGAGGATCTCGGCGACCTGCTGCGCTCCCATCGCCCCGCCGCTGTGGCTGACGCGGCCCTCGGGGATGGTGAACGTGTAGGTCATGCCGTCCTCAGAGACCGACCAGTCGGAGGCGAACTGCGGAACGGTGTTGCCGTCGTAGTCGTCGGTGACGATGGTCTCGTAGATGCAGCTGAACGCCGGGTCGTACCAGTTGGTCGTGATCGGGTCGTGCTTCGAGACGTCGCGGTTGTAGCCCTCGCGGAGCTGACCGCCGACCTTCGGCTCACCGGACGCGACGGTGTCGGTGGTCTCACCGGCGTCCGACGTTCCGCTGTCCGAGCCACCGCATGCGGCGAGGATCGCCGACGCGGCTCCGGTCGAGAGTCCGAGCGCGAGCAGCCCCTTGCCGAACTGGCGGCGGCTGATCTTTCCGGACTGGTAGTTCGCAACGAGGTTCGTTGCGCCGTTCACCACGGGATCGTGGTTTGCGGACGATTCCATGACTTCCCCCTTCAATGTTCGTCAAACGCTGTCGATGTCGGATCCGGCGGACCCCCCACCACCGAGCCGGTTATAATCCGGACCGATGCCGGCAGTGTATGAGTCGGCAGGAAGTGGCGCAAACGAATCTCCCCGAGCCCACCTCCTCCGGAGCCTCGGCACCGCCCTCGTCTGCGACGTGCTTGACTCGCTCGGCTGCCGGACCAGCTTCCTCGGGCCCCGATTGGCCCCGATGTGGCGCAGCGGACCTCTCTCCGGACCGGCGTTCACCATCGAGTGCCGACCCGCGGCCGACGTCCCCGGCGAGCCGTACGGGGTCCTGTTCCGGGCACTCGCCAGCCGCCGGGACGGGGCCGTCCTCGTCATCAAGGGGGGAGACGCGATCTCGGGGGTGTGGGGCGAGTTGCTGAGCACGGCCGCAATCGCGCGCGGACTCGCCGGAGCCGTGATCGACGGACTCACCCGGGACGTCGCAGGCATCGAACGGGCGGGGTTCCCCGTCTGGGCTACCGGCACCTCGCCGCTCGACTCGGCGGGACGCCAGGACTTCGCGGCGTTCGGCGAACCCCTCGAGATCGGCGGCACGCCGGTCTCGACCGGCGACTGGATCGTCGCGGACGACCTCGGTGCCGCGTGCATCCCCGCGGCGCACCTCGACACGGTGATCGAACGCGGCCTCGAGAAGATGGCGGGCGAGTCGACCGTGCGCGACGAGCTCACGGCGGGCGAAGACCTCGGCGAAGTCTTCCGCCGGCACGGCATCCTCTAGTTCAGCGCTTCACCGATCTGCCGGCGTCCCCGAGCAGCGGGGCGACGTCCGCCGGTCCGCCGAGGAACAGGTCGCCGACGATCGTGCGCTTCAAGGACGCCATCGCCTGTCCGAGCCGCACCCCCGCGACGAGGTCGCCGTCGACCACGCCGATGACCACGCCCGCGCAGAACGCGTCGCCGGCGCCGATTCGATCGACCGTGACGGTCGGAATCGAAGGCGCGAAGCCCGACGATCCGCGGTGGTGCCAGTGCACCCCCGTCGATCCGTCGGTCAGCACGACCGACGCGACCCCCAGCCGGCCCGCCAGCGCCCCCGCCGGATCGTCCGCCGACGCCACGCCGAACACGTCCCGGGCGTCCTCGCGGGTGCAGACCACCGTGTCGGCCAGCGCGCACAGCGGCGTCAGCACCTCGCGCGCCTGCTCGGCCGCCCACAGCCGCGCACGGAAATTGACGTCGAACACGATGCGGCAACCCTCCGCGCGCGCGGACGCCAGCAGCGACGAGGTCATCGCTGCACTCGAGTCGCTGATGGCCGGCGTGATGCCCGACACCTGCAGGACCTCGGCCTCGGCGACCATGGACAGGTCGACGTTGCCCGGCGACATTCTCGTCGCGGCCGAGTTGGCGCGGTCGTAGGTGACCGAGACTCCGCGCGGGTCATCGCCGATCTCCGCGTAGTACACGCCGGTCCGGCTCCCGTGCTCGAGCACGACTGCACCGACGTCGACGCCGTGCCGACGCATCTCGCCGAGGAACCGTGCGCCGAGCACGTCGCCGCCGAGGCGCGACATCCACGCGGTGCGTCTGCCCATTCGCGCGCACGCGACGGCGACGTTCGACTCCGCGCCCCCGATGTGCACCTCGAACTGTGGTGCCGTCTCGAGCGTCGCACCACCGCGGACGGACAGGCGGATCATGCCCTCGCCCACCGTGAGGACCTCGAAGCGCCTCACTGCGCGACCGCCCCGAGCAACCTTCGGGTCCCCGCCGCGACGGACTCCGTGTCGCCGGACCGGAGCGCCTCGGACGGGAACAGCGACCCGCCGACACCGACGGCCCACGCCCCGGCCGCGAGGTAGGCGGCGGCATTCGTCGCGTCAACGCCGCCCGTCGGCACCACCCTCGGCTCACGGAGCGGTGCCCGGATGGCGGAGAGGAACGCGGGTCCCCCGAGCTGCTCGGCGGGGAAGATCTTCACGACCGGTGCGCCCAACTGGATCGCACGGTGCACCTCGGTCGGCGTCGCGACACCGGGCATCGGCACCACGCCGGCGTCGAGCGCGGCTCCGACGACATCCTCGCTGAGGAACGGCGAGATCACGAACCTGCCGCCCACTGCGGCGACGCGGCGCACGTCGTCCGCGGTCGCGACCGTGCCGGCCCCGATCGCCGCGCCCGGGTGCGCGTCGCACAGCGCGCCGATGACGTCGAGCGCGTCCGGCGAGTCGAGCGTCACCTCAAGCACGCGCAATCCGGCGCCGATCGCGGCCGCTGCGATACTTCCCGCATGGACCGCCGGACACTTGCGAAGGATCCCGATCACGCGGCTCGATTCCACCGCGGCGAACAGATCGGCGTGATGCTGGTCCAGCAAGAGAGCAACTCCTTCGCGTTTCGTCCCTCCACCCTACGGGACTTCACGATCCACCGATCGGACGCCGCAGCGGCCGCAGTCGAGGGGGCGAACAGCGAGTTCCACGGTGCGATGCAGGAGATCGCGCGGCGCGGGGGGACTGCGGTGCCGATCCTCCATGCACACGCGCTTCCCGGAGGCGTCCTTGCTCGCGACGACTTTGCCGCGCTCGTGCGACTGGTCGTCGACTCGCTCGCGGGGGCAGGACGCCTCGACGCGCTGGTGCTGTGCCTGCACGGCGCGATGTCGTCGGTCGACGAGCCCTCGGCCGACGCAGCACTGGCCGAGGCGGTCGCTGACGCAGCCGGAATACCGATCGCCCTCAGCCTCGACCTGCACGCCAACTGCACGCCCCGCCTGTGCGCACCGGCGACCGTCGTCACCGGCTACAAGACCAATCCGCACGTCGATCTCGCCGCGACGGGGGCGAGGGCGGCGGCACTGCTGTGCGCGGCGATCCGCGGGACGTTCGTGCCGACGTCCGCCATCGCCATGCGACCGGTGATCCTCCCCGACGAGTCGCTCCGCATCGGCGACGGGGTGCTCGGCGACGTGCTCGACCGGGTGCTCGCGGCCGCACCTGCATCGGTGGTCGATGTGAGCGTCTTCCCAACGCAGCCGTGGCTCGACGCGCCGGGGGTCGGCTTCACCGCGCACGTCACGGCGCACGACGACGCCGACGCCGGAGGCGTCCTCGCCGATCGGATCGCCTCGGAGGTCTGGCGGCGCCGCGAGGAATTCGTCGTCCACAACCTGGCTCCGCCCGCCGAGTGCCTTCGTCGCGCAGCGGCGTCGGGGATGCGACCCGCGATCGTCACGGAGTCGGCCGATGCACCGACGGCAGGCGGCTCGGGCGACAGTCCCGCACTGCTCCATGCACTCGCCGAAGCCGGGCTGCGGGATGACTCCGTCGTGCTCGCGACGATCGTCGATGGCGGGGCGGTCGCCGCGTGCCACGACGCCGGCCCGGGCGGGACCGTCGACGTCCGCGTCGGTGCGTCGGTCGACCCGCGCTTCCACGCGCCGTTCCCACTGCGGGGCGAGGTAATACGGACCGGCGGCGGCCGATACGTCCTCGGCGGTGCCGGCTACCTCGGGCTCGGCGCGACGATGGGCCGGTTCGCCGTCGTCAGAATCGGCCCGTTGCGGCTCCTGGTCACCGAGCAGCCGGCGTGGTCGGCTGATCCGGAAACCTGGCGGCACGCAGGGCTCGACCCGTTCGATGCGGATGTCCTCGTGGTCAAGTCGTGCACGGACTATCTCGCCAACTTTCCCGTGACGGGGCCGTCCGCACTGGTGGCCGACGTGCCCGGGCCGTGCACGCCGCGGCTGTCGCGACTCCGGTTCTCCATCGCGTCACCCGCGCCGTGGCCGGCCTCGGGCGGCGCCGCTATGCCGGAATCGCCTGGTTCGCCGTGAACGCAGTGGGATAGTCGCGGAGGAAAGCCTCGGCGGCCGCCGGCGAGAATTCGGCGCCGAACGGGATCTCCAGCGACACACGGGCCGCACCCGAGCACGGACGGCCCTGCAGGACGTGCAGCACGGTGCGTCCGGCGGTCCTGTGCAGCACGTAGCTGTAGACCGTGTTGAGGTCCGTGTGGTTGCAGACACCGGTTGCACCGTCGTCGTGCGATTCGAGGAGCCGGAACAGATCATCGATCGACCGTGCCGCCGAGATCTGCCGCTGCGCAGAGGCGAGCCGCTTCTCGGTCGTGGCGGTGTCCGCCTGGAGTTCGTGGTGGCCGAGCACCACGTGGTGGTTCGACCGGGCCGACGGTCCGTCGAGCGGGACGATGCAGGTTTCGCGCCCCCTGATCTCCACCGAGGCGGCACTGCGACCGTCGATCATGACGAGGTTTCCCCACGACGTCTCGTGCTCCGCGCACGCCCGCCGCACCGCCTCGGCTGCGGACCCCACGTCGGATCCCTCCCGCAGCGCGACCTCGGTCATCACGTCGTAATTCACGAGTCCGTCGAGCGTGACGACGTTGCTGTCGCAGACGAGGAGCCCCGCCGCGTTCGCCCCGACGGAGAACCCCGAGTACTCGTCCTTCGACGGGTCGTCGCCGGCCCACGTGGTCATGCCGAGCACGCCGAACAGCCGGGCATCGAGCCAGAGGCGGTCGTCGAGATGGGTGCGGCCGAAGTCCTTGTTCTTGAACAACGCATAGCTGTCGCCTGCGAACCGGACGACACCCGTAGTACACATGTGCCGAATCCTAGGGTGTGCGTTTGAAAGCGGGGTCGTGCCGTGCGCGCAATGGTGCTGAAGTCGGTGTCGAAGGACCTGGATGGAGGTCCACTGGTTCCCGAGGAGCGTGCGATCCCGCGGGCGACTGGCGCCTTCGACGTCGTCGTGCGCATCGGTGCGGCCGGAGTGTGCCGGACCGACCTGCACCTCGTGACGGGCGAGATGGAGCCGCCGCTGCCGCTCGTGCTCGGGCACGAGAACGCCGGATGGGTGCACGAGATCGGCCCGGCCGTCACCACGGTCGCCGTCGGCGACGCCGTCATCTGCTTTCCCTTCGTCAGCTCGGGACTGAGCGAGCAGGAGCGCGCGGGCTTGGACACCGATGCGCCGGACAGGGCGACGCCGGGAATCTCGGTCGACGGCGGGTACGCGGAGTACATGCTCTCCAATGAGCGGTCGATGCTGAAGGTTCCGGCTGGCGCCGACCTCGCCCAGCTCGCAACGCTCACCGACGCGGGGCTCGCCGCATATCGGGCGTGCAAGAAGGCCGCCGCGATCGTCCGGCCGGGCGACGACGTCGTCGTCCTCGGCGTGGGCGGTCTCGGGCACATCGCCGTCCAGGCGCTGGCCGCCATCTCCGCCGCGCGCATCGTCGCCGTCGATACCAATCCCGCTGCACGCGGATTCGCGCTCGAGTGCGGAGCCGCCGAGGCCGTTTCTCCCGACGACCTCCCGCGAGCCCTTCCCCGCGGCGCGCGCGCGTGCCTCGACTTCGTCGGGGCCGACCTGACCGCGGCGCTCGGCACGGGCGTGCTTGCGTTCGGCGGCGCCTACTTCGCCGTCGGCGTCGGCGGGTCGGTGTCCCTTCCCCTCTCGGACGTCGTCGTCGGCGAACGGCGCATCGAAGGCGTCTACGTCGGCACCTACACCGAGCTCCTGGAGGTGTGCCAGCTCGCAACGACCGGACGAATCACGCCACGGATCGTCAGGTATCCGCTCGCCGAGGCCAACACGGCGCTGCGGGACCTCGCCCAGTCGGCGTTCCTCGGACGGGCGGTCCTCGAACCCGGAGGCTGAGCTCCGACCCGAGCCAGCGCCTCTCTTGGTCGGACTGGGTCGAGGCACTACGCTCCGTCTTTATAATGTCGTCCACCACCGCACGAACCGCGCTCGTCACGGGTGCAGCACAGGGCATCGGCTTGGCGAGCGCCCAACGGCTGAGGCGCGACGGCTGCCGCGTGATCGGCGCCGACCTCACCGAGGCGGCCATGGAGCCGGTGCGGGGACAGTTCGACGGGGTCGTCGGGGTCGACGTCTCGGACTCTGCGGCAGTCGCCGCCCTCCGCGAGACGATCGGCCCCGTCGACATCCTCGTTCAATCGGCTGGCGTCGTGGGCCCCAACAAGCCGATGTGGGAGGTCCTCGACGCCGAGTGGGACCTGACGATGCGCGTCAATCTGAACGGCATCTTCGCGATGATGCGCGCCTTCATCCCCTCCATGAAGGAGCGGGGCTGGGGACGGATCGTCAACATTGCGAGCATCGCCGGCAAGGAGGGGAACCCGAACCTCGCGGCCTACTCGGCGTCGAAGGCCGCAGTCATCGGGCTCACCAAGTCCGTCGGCAAGGAGCTGGCGACCTCGGGCGTGCTCGTGAACTCCATCGCCCCCGCCGTGATCGCCACCCCGATGAACCTGGACACGGCGCCCCACGTGCTCGAGTACATGCTGTCAAAGATCCCGATGGGCCGGCCGGGGACCGTCGAGGAGGTGGCGTCGCTCGTCGGCTGGCTCGCATCCGACGAGTGCGGATTCTCCACCGGAGCCTGCTTCGACATCTCGGGCGGGCGGGCGACCTACTGATGGGCGAGCGGTACCTCGTGACCGGTGCCAACGGCTGCATCGGTGCCTGGGTCGTCAAGTTGCTGCGACAGGAGGGCGCCGAGGTCGTCGCGTTCGACTTGCGCGAGGACGACCACCGGCACCGCCTGATCAACGGCGGGTCGATGCCGGAGGTCGAGTGGGTCTACGGCGACCTGACCGTTCCCGACGACGTGGTGCGCGCGTCCGAGGGAGCGACCCGCATCATCCACCTCGCGGCACTGCAGGTGCCGTTCTGCCGCGCAAACCCGATCCAGGGAGCCGCCGTCAACGTGACCGGCACGGTGAACGTGTTCGAGGCGGCTCGCCAGCACGGCGTCGTCCAGATTTCCCAAGCGAGCAGCATCGCCGTGTTCGGCACCACCGCCGACTACTCCGAGCGCATCCTGCCCGCCGATGCGCAGCGGCTTCCGGCCACCCTCTACGGCGTGTACAAGGTGGCGACCGAGGACCTCGCCAAGGTCTACTGGAACGAGAACAAGATCCGCAGCGTCGGTCTCCGTCCGCACACCGTGTTCGGACCCGGCCGCGACCAGGGCATGACGTCGCTGCCGAGCGTCGGGATAGACAAGGCCGTCCGTCGGGAGAAGTTTCACATCCAGTACGGCGGCACGCTCGACTTCCAGTACGCACCCGACGTCGCGGCGGCGTTCATCCACGCGGCGCGGTTCGAGGTCGACGGTGCACCGACCTACAACCTGGCCGGCCACTCGGTATCGGTGCAGCACTTCGTCGACGCGACGACGGCCGCGACGGGATTCGACGGCATCACCTGCGGCACCGACCTGCTGCCGGTCGTCGAAGGGGCGGATGCAGGGCCGTGGCACCGCGATGCCCGGGGCCCGGGGCCGACGCCGCTCGCCGAGGCGATCGCCGAGACGGCCAGCATCTTCGCGGCAGCGATTTAGGATGACGACGGGGGTGGGAGCGTGAAGTTGCTTCGGTACGGGCCGGTGGGGTCCGAGAAGCCGGCCGTCGATGCCGGAACGGGATCGATCCTCGACGCCCTCCCCGTGACCGCGGACTTCGACACGGAGTTCTTCGCCTCGGGCGGGCTCGGTCGACTGCGCGATGCGGTGCGGAACGGGTCGTTGAAGCCGGTCTCGATCGACGGCCAGCGCCTCGGTGCCCCCATCAAGCGGGCGGGGAAGATCGTCTGCATCGGTCTCAACTACCGCAACCATGCAGCCGAGTCCGGCATGCCGATTCCGACCGAGCCGATCATCTTCATGAAGGCCCCGAACTGCATGGTCGGGCCGAACGACGACGTTGCGATTCCCCGCAATTCGGCGAAGACCGACTGGGAGGTCGAGCTGGCGATCGTCATCGGCTCAGAGGCCCGCTACCTCACCGGACCCGACGAGGCCATGGCCTCCATCGCCGGATACGCGATCTCCAACGACGTCTCGGAGCGGGAGTTCCAGATGGAGCGCGGCAGCCAGTGGGACAAGGGAAAGTCCTGCGAGACGTTCAATCCCTTCGGACCGTGGATCGCAACCACGGACGAGATCCCCGATCCACAGGCGCTCGACATGTGGCTGGACGTCGACGGCCGCCGCGAACAGACGGGACACACCTCCGACATGATCTTCAGCGTGGCGCACATCGTCTGGTACGCGAGCCAGTTCATGGTCCTCGAGCCCGGCGACGTGATCAACACGGGCACGCCTGCCGGCGTGGGCGCCGGCAGCAAGCCTCCACGCTTCCTGACCACCGGGCAGGAGATGTGCCTGCACATCCAGGGCCTCGGCGAGCAGCGCTCGCGCACGGTGGCAGCCCGCTGAGCGCGGGTCTCGCGCCTACTCCACGCGCATGCCGCTGATCGCGCGGGCGATCACCAGCTGCTGAATCTCTGACGTGCCCTCGAAGATGGTGTGGATCTTCGCATCGCGGTGCCAGCGCTCGACGGGGTACTCGCGGGTGTAGCCGTAGCCGCCGAGGATCTGGATGGCCTCCTCGGTCACCCGCACCGCGACCTCGCTGGCCTTGTACTTGCTCATCGAGCCCTCGCCGTTCCTGTACCCGCCATTGCGCGCCAGCCACGCCGCACGCCAGATCAACAGCCGCGCCGCGTCGATCTCGGTGGCCATGTTCGCCAGCTTGAACGCGATCGCCTGGTGCATGACGATCGGCTTGCCGAACGCGGTGCGCTCCTTCGCGTAGTCCAGCGCGTACTCGTACGCCGCGCGGGCGATGCCGAGCGCCTGCGCGCCGACCGCCGGGCGCGTGGCCTCGAACGTCTTCATCGCGGGCTGTGCCTCGCCCGACTTGCCGCGCTCGCGCGCACGAGCCAGCTTCGCGTCGAGCTTCTCCTTGCCGCCCAGCAGGCAGCGCCCCGGCACGCGCACGTCGTCCAGCACCACCTCGGCCGTGTGCGACGCCTTGATGCCGTGCTTCTTGTACTTCTGCCCCTGGCTCAGGCCCTTCGTGCCGGGCGGCACGACGAACGAGGCCTGGCCGCGGCCCTTCAGCTCGGGGTCGACCGCGGCCACCACGACGTGCACGTTGGCGATGCCGCCGTTCGTGATCCACGCCTTCGTGCCGTTCAGCACCCACTCGTCCTTCGCCTCGTCGTACACCGCGCGCGTGCGCAGGTTCGACACGTCGCTGCCGGCGTCCGGCTCGCTCACGCAGAACGCACCGACCTTCACGTCGTCGGCCGTGCCATAGCACTGCGGCACCCACTCCATCACCTGCTCGGGCGTGCCGTTGCCCGAGATGCCCGCCGCCGCGAGGCCCGAGCCCATGATCGCCATCCCGATGCCGGCGTCGCCCCAGAAGATCTCCTCGATCGCCACCGGCAGCGTGAGCCCCGTCTGGTCGCCCATCGCGTTCATGATGAAGTCGAGGCCGTACAGCCCGACCTTCGCGGCCTCCTGGACGATCGGCCACGGGAACTCCTCGGCCTCGTCCCATTCGTGCGCGGCGGGTCGGATGACGTCGACCGCGAACTGGTGGATCCAGTCCTTCAGTTGCTGCTGGTCGTCGTTGAGCGAGAAGTCGGCCATTCGGACAACTTACCGGTCGGTCAGCGCGCCACCCACTGTCGAGAGCGAGGTCAGCGACGGCAGCAGGTCGGCCGCCATCGCCACGTCCTCGATGAGGGGCCGGTCGCCCGAGCCGTCGGGGAGCGTTCGGCACGCCTCCAGTGCCTCGCGCACGCCGGGGCCGTACACCGCGCCCGGCGCCATGCGCAGCGCACGCACCGCCGCCACCAGCTCGCACGCCACCACGGTGCGGAACGGATCGGCGAGGTCGCCCATGAGCTGCGCGGCGCGCCACGCCCACGGCGCATGGTCCTCGGTGCCGATCGAGATGTGCGTGGTGCCGCGCGACACGGGGTCGGCCAGGCCGCGCACCGCGTCGAGCGCGGATGCCGACGTGTACTCGAGCACCATCGTGCCGCTGCTGCCCGCCGGCCCGATCGCGAGGAACCTGCCCGCACCCGTGTAGGCGGGATCGTGCAGCTTCACCAGGCGCGACAGCGACAGCGTCGCCCACTGCACCGCCGCGAGACGCAGGGCATCGAGGCGCAGCGAGAGGCTCGTGAGGTGGAACGCGCCGTGGTGCCACACCTGACCGTCCGCGAACCTCGGGTTCTCCACGTCGGCGTTGATGCACGACTCGACCTCGCGGCCCGCCTCGGACAAGGCGTCGAGCAGCGGCCCGTGCACGTAGGGCGCCGCGCGCCACCCGAACGGGTCCTGCGTCCGCGCGGCGCGCACCGGCGTGCCGTCGATGACCGCGCGCATCGTGCGCGCACTCGTCGACACCCCCGGCGACGGCCGCGCGGACTCCGCGACCTGCGACCACTGCTGCCCGTTCGCGCGCACCGCCACCGCCGACAGCGACGCCACGACGATCGACGCGCGCGCGACCGTGTCGACCTCGTCGATGCCGAGCCCGGCGATTGCGAGGGTCGGCGCACTGGAACTCATCAGCGCGAGCGCCGCATTCGCACCGATCGCAGCGAGGTACGCCTCGTGCGAGCCGTCGCGCCACGGTCGCTCGCCCAGCAGGCAGAGGCCGAGCTCGCCGAGCACGGTGATGTCGCCCGTGCCGACCCCGCCGTAGCGGCGCACGACAGGACTGCGCCCGTCGTTCGCCGCGCGCACCAGCGCGTCGACCACCTCGACGGGGATGCCCGACCCCGGCCGCGACAGCTGCGCCGCGCGCACGCGCATGGTCGCACGACCCACCGCCTCGCCGAGGTCGTCGCCGGCGCCGGCGGCGTGCGACCGCACGAGCCGCAGGCCGTGCTCGCCGTCGGCGCGGTCGACCGAGGTGTCGCGGTTCGCACCCACGCCCGTGGTGCGGCCGTAGGCCTCGCCGCGCTCGGCCGCCTCCTCCGCGGTGCGCGCGTTCGCCTCGATGGCAGCGCGCTCGGCGTCGTTCAGCGTCAGCGGCGACGGCTCGCGCACCCAGCGCACGAGGTCGGCGAGCGACAAACGTTCCGTCACGGCGCCACAGTCTTCGTCACGGGCAGCGCGAGCAGCTGCTGCGCGATCGACTCGAGGATCAGCTTGGCACCCTGCCGGTACACGTGCACGCCGTCCCACCGGTACGACGGGTTCTCGGAGACCGTCGGATCGGTGCACCACTCCCTCGGCCCCGTGATGAAGTACACGCCGTCGCCCTCCGGCGCCGCGAACTCCCGCATGAGGTCATTCAACCGTCCCGTGCGCGAATCGTCGCCGCGCTGGGGCAGCGCCGGCACGGGTCCGCTGCGCTTGGGGTCGGGCCGCATGCACGCGATCTCCAGCAGCGCGACGGTGGCCCCCGTCGACTTCACCTCGTCGACCGCGCGCCGCAGGGCGCCGACGAAGAACGAATCGGCGATCGGCGTGCCCAGCGAATAGGTGAGCGACTCGCTCACCGTGACGTCCAGCACCTCCCATGCGCCGATCACCACCAGCGCAACCTCGGCGTCGGCCTTCTCCGCCGACCGCCGCCACTTCGCGCCGAGCCCCTCGCAATTCGCGAAGTTGCGCCGGAACTTCCCGTTCGCACCGCCCACACCCACGCCGCGCTCGTAGACGCCGCAGCCTTCAACCGAACCGTTGGACAAGTCGAACGTCGACTCGATGCCCTTCGGACGGTTGACGTAGATCGAGTGCGCCTGCGAGTCGCCGACGATGACCACCCGGCGCGGCAGTCGCGGCGGCACGAGCGTGGTGAGCGACGGTGCGTCCGTCCCCGGCGAGGCACCCGTATCGGCGCCGGCGACGGGCGTCGTCGATGGCTCCACTCCATTCCCGGGCTGCGATGTTGCATCGGCCGTCGAACCGGGTGCGACGGTCCCCGACGTCGTCGCCGCCCCGGCCTCGGTGGTCGTCGGGGCGACGAACACCACGTCCTCCCCCGAGGCGTCGACCGAGACGTCGCGCGCCTCCGTGCCCGCCACGCGCACGCCCGCCGCCGACACGCCGGCCGCGATCAGCACGGCCGCCAGCGCGGCACCCAGCGCCCGGACCACCGGCACCTCGCGCCGCTCGCGCCAGAGCCGACCGAGCAGGCCCTTGCGGAACGGCACCTCCACCAGCCGGTACGACACCTCGTTCACCACCAGCGTCACGCCGAGCGCCGCGAGCAGGCGCGCCGACGAGTCGCGGGCACCCGCGAACACGAACACCGGCCAGTGCCACAGGTACAGGCCGTACGAGCGCCGGCCGAGCGCGACCAGCGGCGGCAGCGACAGCAGCCAGCGCACGGCGGAGCGGCGCGAGGACACCAGCGACGCGATGCAGGCCGCGCTCGCCACCGTCGTCGCCGCGAGCCCGCCGCGGTACAGCAGTTCGTCGCTCGGGTGCAGCACCGCCGACAGCGCACCGACGACGGCGAGGGCAACGAGCGCGACCGCGTCGCCCGCGGCGCCACCGACTCCGTACCGCGGCTGGCGTCCGCGCAGCCACGGCCGCCACAGCATCGCCAGTGCCGCACCCAGCAGCAGGCCGCTCGACCGCGTGTGCGTGCCGAGGTACAGCAGGTTGGTGCGCGCCTCGTCGTCGGGGACGAACGCGAGCCACGTCCCCGCCATCACCCCGGCCGAGGCGAGCACGAGCAGCGCGCCGACCGCGCGCCACCGCCGCCGCGCGGCCCAGCCCAGCGCGACGAACGCCAGCGGCCAGAGCAGGTACCACTGTTCCTCCACCGCCAGGGACCACAGGTGTCGCAGCACCGGCAGGTCGCTCGCCGCGAAGTACGGCACGTCGACGAAGGAGATCTGCCACCAGTTCGACGCGTACGCGAGCGCCGGCAGCACGTCGCGCCGGAAGTCGGGGGCCGAGTCGGGATAGGCGACGGCGATCGCCACCGCGACCGCCGCTAGCACCACCACGAGCGCCGGCAGCAGGCGGCGCGCGCGCCGCACCCAGAACCCGCGCAGCGACAGGCGTCCGGTCGACTCGCGCTCCTCCAGCATCAGCGCGGTGATGAGGAATCCGCTCACGACGAAGAAGACCTCGACGCCGAGGAACCCGCCCGGGATCCAGGCGAGCCCTGCGTGGTACGCAATGACCGCGGCGACGCTCAGTGCGCGCAGTCCGTCGAGCGCGGGGCGGTAGCCCATCGCGGGAGCCGCGCCATCGATCGGACGGGGCAGTGCGACGGTCGGGTCGTCGTCCCCCGCGTGCGCGGGGCCGCTGGACGGCGTCGTGCGCGCCATCAGGCGCGCCGCACCGTCGTGCCGTCGCGCCCGGTCTCCACCAGCCAGCCCGCCGCCTGCAGCTCGGCGCGGATCTCGTCCGCGCGCGCGAAGTCGCGTGCGGCACGCGCGGCGTCGAGCTCGGCGGCGAGCGCCGTCGCCGCGCCGTCGCCGCCGCCGGTCCGCGGCTCGATGCCCGTGGCGGCGCACATCGACAGCACCGCCGCGCGCAACGACGC
>JAGWXX010000099.1 GCA_018969685.1 Acidobacteriota bacterium
CGGGGCTCGATGGCCCGGAACTCGCGGTGCGGCACGGCGAACACCACGGCGTCGACGTCGGGGCACGATGCGAAGTCGCCCGACACCGGCCGGTCCAGTTCGTCCCAGTGGGTCACGAGGGGATCGAGGCAGAGCACGGACGCGCCCCGGCGCTCGGCCTCCTCCACGAACGCCTGCGACGGCGAGTACCGGGTGTCGGCGACGTCCTGCCGGTAGGAGATGCCGGCGAGGGCGATGCGCCGTCCGTGCACCGTGCCGGCCCGCTCGGCCAGGAGGTCGAGCGCGCGCACCGGCATGGCGCGGTTGATCGACATTGCGAGCTCGCTCATCGGGAAGTCGTGCTCGCCGATGCCCAGCACGTCGCGCGCGGCGATCTCCGCGAAGACCGGGTCCTTGGTGAGGCAGTAGCCACCGACGCCGAAGCCCGGTTGGCGGATGTTGCTGTGCGTGGGGCGGACCCTGATGGCGTCGATCACCTCGAAGAGGTCGACGCCGGCGCGCTCGGCGAACCGCCCCCATTCGTCGACGAACGCGATGTTCGCGGCGCGGTACGCGTTCTCGAGCACCTTGGCCGTCTCGGAGGCCGTCGTCGAGGGGAGCCGTCGGAGCGGGTAGCGCCCGACGTCGATCACCTTCGACAGGAAGGCCTCGCATGCGTCGGCGGCCCGCTCGTCGAAGCCCGCGTACGCGCGCCAGAAGTTGGTGATCGACTCGAGGTAGTGCTCGCCCGGCATGACGCGCTCGTAGGAGTGCGCGAGGAGGAGCCCGCCGTGCGACATGCCGCGGCGCTCGCACCAGAACTCGAGCACCGGGTGCACGATCCGCTCGCACGTGCCGGGGGCCACGGTCGTCTCGACGACGATCAGCGCTCCGTCGCGCGCGTACTCGCCGACCGTGGACACGGCCGCCTTGAACGGCTCGATGACGAGGCTCGGCCGCGGCCCCGAGAAGTCGATGTCCAGCGGGACGTCGACCACGATGACGTCCGCGGTGGCGATGGCGTCGGGATCGCTGGTCGCCGACAGGTTTCCGCGGGAGCGCGCCGCCGCCGCCTCCCGGGCGAGCGACGCATCGGAGGTGGCGAAGGGAAACTCGCCACGGTTGATCGCATCGATCCGCGCCGTGCCCGCGGGCGTGGGCAGGTCGAGCCCCGTGACGTCGAAGTGGGGCGTCCCCGTCTCGTCCACGGCGCGCGCGCACGCCACGGCCATCGCCGAGCCGACGAAGCCGAGCCCCTGGACGCAGACCGACTGGGTCATCCGAGCAGCGACTCGACCTGGTTGACGAGGTAGGCGAGGACGACGGTCACGACCAGCGCGACGAGCGCCCCGCCGACGAGGCCGCCAGCGACGAGCCCCGTCGCGGCGTTGCTGCGGTCGCGGGCATCGGGCTCGCGCTCGAGCGGTACATCACGGACCACCACCCGATGGGCGACGGTGCCCCCGGGTCTGGCAGGCTGGCGGCGCCCGAGCAGCATCACGGCGGCCATCCCGAGCAGTGCGGCGAGCACCGCACGCCATATGGTGCCGATGGTGGGTTCGGACAGCACGGCGATGGACGCGACGAACGACACCACGACGCCCGCCAGCGTATCCCTGCCGCCCCCGGCCGTCGTCGAGCGCACCCGCGCGCCGCAGTCGCGCCTGTGGTGGTCGCTCCCCCTGCTCACCGTGTCGTGGCTCGTGCTCCTCTCGATCGTCGTCGCGTCGGTGGTGGCGGTCGGCCTGTGGGAGATCGCGCCCGGTTCCGCGGAGGAGGTCTCGGATCGGATGTCGTTGGACGAGGCCGAGACGTCGGGCGTCGAGCGGTACGAGCCCGGCTCGCCCGTGTTGTTCGTGACGGCCCTCGGCAACCGGCTCACGGCGCTGTCGGCCCTCATTGCATCCATCGACCCGGACGCCGACGTGCAGACCCGCAGCGAGCGCTTCGGCGACATCGCGCCGAGCGAGCAGCGCCGGCTCGGCTTCCAGTCGATGACGACCTCGAAGCAGATCGCCGAGTTCGTGGCACTCCGGCGGCTCGGCTACGACGTCAGCCTCGAGTGGGGCGACATCGTCATCGAGCAGCTCGTCTGCGCCGACGAACCGGCCGAACTGAGCGCGTGCCGGCAGCTCAACCCGGGCGACACCATCCGGAGGATCGACGGCACCCCCGTGTCCGACCTCGAGGACCTGTTGGCGGCCCTGACGGGCAGGACAGCCGGAGAGGTCGTCGTCCTCGACGTGGTGCCGCACGGGGAGACGGCGGAGGTCGAGCGCAGGGTGGAATTAATGGTCAGCCCGGACGACCCGTCGCGCACGATCATCGGCATCGTCCCGGCCGACACCCGCACCGTCTCCCTGCCGTTCGAGGTGGCGATCGACACCGACCAGATCGGCGGGCCGTCGGCCGGCCTCGCGTTCACCCTCGCGCTGATCGACGAGCTGTCGCCCGGCGAGCTGACCGGCGGCGTGCGCGTGGCCGCCACGGGGACCATGTCCGCCGACGAGACGGTCGGGGCCATCGGCGCGCTGCGCCAGAAGACGGTCGCCGTGCGCGAGGCGGGCGCGGAGGTGTTCCTCGTCCCCGCGTCGCAATCCGAAGAGGAGCTGGCGGAGGCCCGCCGCGTCGCGGGAACGGGTCTGCGGATCGTCCCGGTTGCATCGCTCGCCGAGGCGCTCGCCGCGCTCGAGGAACTCGGCGGCGGCATCGGTGCCACAGCCACCCTCTGACGCGGGCGTACGCTCGTCCCGTGGGAATCTCGTTCTCGCGTCCTGATCCCGGCTCTCCGGCGGCGGTCGGGTCGGCCCAATTCGGCGTCGTGCGCCGGGGGTACGACCAGGAGGAGGTCCGCGACTTCCTTCGCATGGTGTCGTCCGAGCTCGCCCGGGTGCACGACCGGGTCAGGTTCCTCGAGAGCGAGCTGAAGGCCCAGCAGACACTGGGACTGTCGGATCCCGGCGCGCTGGACGAGGAGACGATCGCGGCGCTCGTCGGCGAGGAGACCGCGAGGGTGCTCGCCGTCGCGCGCGAGGCGGCGCAGCAGATCAGGTCGCACGCCGCGGAGGAGGCGGACCGCGCGCTGCGCGACGCCGAGCACGAGGCACGGCGCGTCCGCGAGGAGGCGATGCTCGACGCCGTCCGCCAACGCTCCGACCTCGACAGCCAGATAGAGGCCGAGATGGAGCTGGCGAAGCAGCAGGGCCGCGACATGGTGGCGGAGGCGAGGCGCTTTCGCGAGGAGGCGGTGTCCGACACGACGCGACGGCGTGACCAGGTGAAGGCGCAGATCGAGCACCTCGTCCGCCTCCGCGACCGTCTCGTCGACGCGTTCGAGCGGGCGCGCGACGCCGCGGAACGCGCAGTCGGGGACCTCGCCGAGTTCGACGAGCTCGCCGACGCGATCGTCGAGATCACCGGCGTCCCGGACGCGGAGCCGACCGCGGTGTTCGACCGGTTCGTTCCTACGCCTCAGCCCGTGTCGCACGACGAGCCGACCGGCGAGGTGCTCTTCTTCGACCACGCGAAGGTGCCCGATGCAATCCCGCAGCGCAAGGTGCCGCACGATCCGCCGAAGGTGCCCGTCGACGCGACGCCGA
>JAGWXX010000100.1 GCA_018969685.1 Acidobacteriota bacterium
GCCGATCGCGGCAGGGCGGTGGCCGACGAGATCGAGGCCGAGTTGACGTCGATCGAGTGGCCGACGGAGGACAAGCCGGTGGTGTCGTTCCTCTACCTCCGCGGCACGGCGAGCGTGTATCTGCTGGGCGGACCGGGCGCGGGACCGGACTCGCTCATTGATGCCGCCGGCGGGATCGACGGCGGCGTCGCGGCGGGGCTCGGGCAGCCGTTCACGCCGCTCACGCCGGAGGCCCTCGTCGCAGCCGCGCCGGACATCCTCCTCGTCACGACGACGGGACTCGAGTCGGTGGGCGGCCTCGATGGCATGCTCACCCTCGCCGGTGTCGCGCAGACGCCGGCGGGACAGGCGCGTCGCGTCGTCGCGATCGAGGACGGCCTGCTGTTCAGCTTCGGGCCGCGGACGCCAGGGTTGATCGCGTCCCTGCACGACGAGATGGTCCGCCTGATGGGTGCGGCTGCATGAGCGCGTCCGGTGCCGTCGACGCGCGCACGACCACGGCGATCGTGCGCAGGCCGCTGCCCGTGGCGGTCGTGCTCGCGGTGCTGCTGGTCGCCGCCGTGCTGGCGTCGGCGTCGATCGGCGCCTACTCGGTCCCGGTCGGCGACGTGGTGGGGGCGGTGCTGCGGCGCATGAACCTGCTGTCGTCGGTGGCGGCCGACCCGGTGGCCGACGAGGTGATCTGGGTGATCCGCCTGCCTCGGATCGCGCTGGCCGTGGTGGTGGGTGCGGCGCTCGGCTGCGCGGGGGCCGTGATGCAGGGCGCGTTCGGCAATCCTCTCGCCGAGCCCGGCGTGGTGGGCGTGTCGTCGGGCGCGATGCTCGGCGCCGCGACGCAGATCGTGACCGGCTTCGACCCGCTGGGAGTCTGGACGCTGCCGCTCGCGGCGTTCCTCGGTGGCCTCGTCGCGGTCGCATGGGTGTACCTGTCGTCGCGGCACGAGGGCCGCACGGAGGTGCTGACGCTGATCCTCATGGGCATCGCGCTCAACGCGCTCGCGTCGGCGGCGATCGGCTTCCTCGCGTTCGTCGCCGACGACGCGTCGCTGCGCTCGCTCACGTCGTGGACGCTCGGCTCGCTTGCGCAGGCGACGTGGGGCAAGGTGGGCGTGGTGGCGCCGGTGGCGGTGCTCGGCGCCCTGGGCGCGGTGTCGCTGGCGCGCACGCTCGACCTGCTGTCGCTCGGCGACCACCAGGCACGGCACCTCGGCGTGTCGGTCGAGCGCGCGCGAATCCGGGTGCTGCTCGTGGTGGCGCTGCTCGCCGCGTCCGCGGTGGCGGTGTCGGGCGTGGTGCTGTTCGTCGGGCTGATCGTGCCGCACGTGGTGCGTGCGATCGTCGGGCCGGCGCACCGGGCGCTGCTGCCGCTGTCGGTGCTGCTCGGTGCGGTGGTGGTGACGGTGGCCGACACGGTGGCGCGCACGCTCGTCTCGCCCGCCGAGCTGCCCCTGGGCGTGGTCACCGCGCTCGTCGGAGCGCCGGTGTTCATCTGGCAGATCCGCCGGCTGCGGCGCATCCACGGAGCGTGGGCGTGACGTCGACCGGCGCCTGGATGGCGTGCCCCGACATGCGCGCCCAGTCGGCGGTGCTGGTGCGCGGCGGTGCGAAGGTGTGCGACGGTGTGTCGTTGGAGCTGCGCGGCGGTGAGTTCGTCGCGCTGGTGGGGCCGAACGGCGCGGGGAAGTCGAGCATCCTCGCGATGCTCGCGGGCGACCTGGCGCCTGCGTCGGGCTCGGTCACGATGGGCGGCGAGCGGATCGTCGACATGGATGCCCGTGTGCTCGCGAGGCTGCGCGCGGTGATGACGCAGGGCACCGACGTGACGTTCCCGTTCAGCGTGCGCGACGTGGTGCAGATGGGTCGCTACCCCTGGTCGGACACGCCGGATGCGGCGGGTGACGACGCGGCGGTTTCGCGTGCCATGTCGTTCGTGGACGTCGCGCACCTCGCCGACCGCACGGTGACGTCGCTCTCCGGTGGCGAACGGGCGCGCGTCGCGCTCGCGCGCGTGCTGGCACAGCACACGCCGATCCTGCTGCTCGACGAGCCGACGGCCGCCCTCGACATCCGCCACCAGGAGCTCGTCCTCGGGCTGCTGCGCCAGCGGGTTGCCGACGGGTGCCTCGTCGTGGTCGTGCTGCACGACGTGCAGGCCGCCGCCGCGTTCGCCGACCGGGTGGTGCTGGTGGACGGCGGGACGGTGCGGGCCGCGGGAAGCCCACGGGAGGTGCTGACGGCCGAGGCCCTGAGCGCGACCTACCAGTTCCCCGTGGCGGTCGACCACGACGCACCAGGGGGCGCCTCGATCGTGCCCGTTCGGCGCGGCGGTGCTAGACCAAGCCTGTAAGGCGATCCGGTTCCCCCGACCAAGGAGTACGTCCATGACCCGTTCCTCGTCCCGTCTGTTCGTCGCTTCGCTCGCGGCGTTGCTCGTCGCGTCGGTGCCCGTCTCGGCCTCGGCCCGGTCGGTGGCGCCACAGGCACCGACGGCTGGAGCGTCGGTGAAGGTCGTCGGTAGCACGCGCGTCAGCGACCTCGGCACCACGCTCGTCACGGTGCGGGGACGCGGGTTCGCCGACTTTGCCACGGGCAGCCGTCCCCCGCTCGCGGGCCGTCCGACCGGCATCTACGTCGTGTTCGGGCGCTTCGACGAAGCGTGGAAGCCGTCGGCCGGCGCTCCGGCGGCGTCGCGCCGCACCGTGGTCGAGTCGCAGCGCTGGGTGCTGCCGGCCGAGTCCCATCAGTTCGTCGACCCGACGGGCACGAACCCTGCGGTCGTGAACCTGTCGGCAGACGGATCGTTCACCGTACAGGTGCCGGTGAGCGCGATCGAGGGGACGGGGACGTACGCGATCGCGGTGTACCCGGCGAGCGGAGCGATCAACGCGGCGCACGAGTTCCTGATCCCGTTGACCTTCGCCAGCCTCACGAACCCCGCGGTCGGCGTCGACACGGAGATCGCCGCGCTGGCGACGTACGTGGGCATGGAGATCGCCGCAACCTCGAAGGTGTCGGCGTCGGTGCGCGCCGACTCGCGCTCGCGCTGCCGCATCTCGGCCAACGGGAAGAACATCGAGGCGATCGCCGTCGGCCGCTGCACGGTGTTCGTCAGCGTCGAGACCGGCGACACGACGGTCATCAAGCGCATCCCGTTGCGGATCACGAAGAAGTAGCCGCGTCCCGGCGCGCGCTTGGGGTCGCTCGGTAAACTCGCGCCATGCTCTCTGACGCCAGCAGGTCGCGCGGCTCGCTCGCGGCGCTCATCGTGGGCTTTGCGGTGGTCGCCGTGTCGTTGGGATGGGGGATGCAGCGTCTGGCGGTCGGCCTCGAGCACCGCAACGACAATGGCGTGGTCACCGTGCGCGGCACGGCCCAGCGGAACGTCAAGTCCGACCGCGCGGTGTGGAAGCTCTCGGTCGCGAACACGGGCGCGACGGCGGCGGACGCGCTCGCAGGCGTGGACTCGGGTGCGGAGATCGTGTCGGCGTTCTTCGCGGAGCACGGCGTGCCGGCGACGGCGGTCACCCTCGGCTCGGTGTCCACGTTCGC
>JAGWXX010000003.1 GCA_018969685.1 Acidobacteriota bacterium
GCCGCGCGTCTGGCCGATGTACTCCACGATGAAGTCGCCTGGGTAGTGGCTCTCGAACCAGTCGCGGTTCTCGAACGGGTAGTGCACCTGCGCAAAGGGCATCGAGCCGCTCTCGAACCAGCAGTCGAGCACCTCCGGCACGCGGCGCATCGTCGATCGTCCGGTGGGATCGTCGGGATTGGGCCGCACGAGGTCGTCGATCGCCGGACGGTGCAGGTCGGCGACCCCGGGCCCGAAGTCGCGCTCGAGTTCCTCGATGCTGCCGTAGACGTCGGTTCGGGGGTGCGCAGGATCGTCGCTCTTCCAGACCGGGATGGGCGCGCCCCAGAACCGGTTGCGGCTGATCGTCCAGTCCCTCGCGTTCGCCAGCCACTTGCCGAAGCTGCCGTCCCGCAGGTGGTCCGGCACCCACTGAATCTGCCGGTTCAACTCCACCATCCGCTGCTTCACCGCCGTCACGTCCACGAACCACGAGCTCACGGCCCGGTAGATCAACGGCGTCCCGGTCCGCCAACAGTGCGGGTAGGAGTGGACGTACGACTCGTGCCGCAGGACCGCCCCGCGCTCCTTGAGCGCCCGCGCGATCAGCGGATTCGCGTCGAAGACGAGCATGCCCTCGTAGTCCGGCACCTCGGAGGTGAACCTGCCGCGCGAGTCGACGGGCACGACGAGGTCGATGCCGTTCTCGGCGCAGGTGCGCTGGTCGTCCTCGCCGAACCCGGGTGCCATGTGCACGACGCCCGTTCCGTCCTCCGTGGTGACGAAGTCGCCCGCCAGGACGCGGAACGCGCCGTCCCGGCCCGCGAACCAGGGAAACAGCGGCTCGTAGCGCAGGCCGACGAGCGCCGAGCCCCGCACCGTTCCCGACTCGACGTAGCCGTCGAGCTCGCGCGCGTAGGCGACGGCGCGCGCGGCCGCGAGCACGACCGTGTCGCCGTCCCGCGTCATGCGGACGTAGTCGACGTCCGGCGCCACGGCGAGCGCCAGGTTGCTGGGCAGCGTCCACGGCGTCGTCGTCCACGCCAACAGGCGCGATCCGTCCTCGAGCCGGAAGCCGACCGTGAGCGCCGGATCCTGCACCTCGCGGTAGGCGTCGTCCATGCGGGTCTCGGTGTTCGACAGCGGGGTCTCGAGCGCCCACGAATACGGCAGGACGCGGAAGCCCTCGTAGATGAGACCCTTGTCCCACAACCGCTTGAAGGCCCACATGACGCTCTCCATGTAGGTGGCGTCCAGCGTCTTGTAGTCGTTCGCGAAGTCGACCCACCTGGCCTGACGGGTGACGTAGCGTTCCCAGTCGCTCGTGTACTGCAGGACCGATGACCGGCAGTGCTCGTTGAACCGGTCCACGCCGAAGTCCTCGATCGCCTGCCGGCCCGAGATGCCCAGCTGCCGCTCGGCCTCCGCCTCGGCGGGCAGGCCGTGGCAGTCCCAGCCGAACCGGCGCTCGACGCGGCGGCCGCGCATCGTCTGGTAGCGCGGGACCGCGTCCTTCACGAACCCCGTCAGGAGGTGGCCGTAGTGCGGGAGGCCGTTGGCGAACGGCGGACCGTCATAGAAGACGTATTCGTTCGCTCCGTCCGTCCCTGCCGCACGCTGGTCGATGGAGGCCCGGAACGTCCCGTCCCGCTCCCAGAACTCGAGTATTCCCCGCTCGATCGCAGGGAAGTCCGGCTGCGGATCGACGTCGGGGTATGCCACGGCGGGCAAGTGTACGCAGGGGGCTGCTCAGCAGCCGAGGATCAACCGCTTCACCACGAGGTTGAGGAAGAGCACCACGACGATCGGCGAGATGTCGATCGGTCCGACGCTCGGCAGGATCCTCCTGACGGGCTCCATCACCGGATCGGTCACCGCCGACACCAGCCGCGCGACCTGTCCGACGGCCCCCCGAGGATCGACGGGGAACCACGACAGCACCACCCGCACGAAGACGAGCATCACGAACAGGTCGACGAGTCCGCAGAGGACGTCCACGCCTACCCGATCCTGACGGTGCGCGTCGCGCGGGGCCGCAGCATGAACACCCCGGCCGCGACCCTGTCGATCGAGCCCTCGGTCGCGTAGACCAGCCCGCTGGCGAAGTCGATGAGACGTCGCGCCGTGTCCTCGTCGGCCCGCCCGATGTCCATCTTCACGGCCTTGCCCGACTTCAGCAGGTCGCCGATCTCCTTGGCCTCGTCGTACTGGACCGGGTTGACGTTGACCACCTCGCCGGTCGGAGCCGCAGGCCCGCGCCCGCCACCCCGCGCGATCGGCTGGACATGGACGCCGGAGTCGTTGGCGCGGGACGGCCTGACGCCCGGAGGAGCGGGTCGCGACGACCCGGGGCGCCCGGACCCACGGCCGACACCCGGCCGGGGACGGCTTCGGGGCTCGTCGTACCCCTCGTCGTAGTCCTGGTCGTAGTCCTCGTAGTCCGGGTCGTACTCCTGGTCGGCATCGTCGGTGTAGTCCTCCTCATACCGGCGGCCCCGTCCGTACCGGTCGCGCCCTCCGGCCGGCGGGCGCATGCCGGAACGACCTCCACCCTGTGGATAGTCGTCGTACGGATCCTCTCCCCCGAGGCCCAGGTACTCCATGGCGCGACGCATCAGCGACATCCCCGACAGGCTACCGGTCGATCGTCCCGTCCGGGACTCGCGGTCCGAACAGCGCCGATCCCACGCGGACCATGGTCGAGCCCTCCGCAACGGCGTCCTCGAAGTCGTCGCTCATGCCCATGCTGCGCTCCGCGAGGCCGAGGTCGTCCGCGATCCTCGTCAGGGCACGGAATGCCGCGCGTCGCGCAGGCACCGACGGCTCCGTCGGGCCGAGGGTCATCGCGCCGGCGACCAGGAGCCCCGTCGCCCGCATCGACGCCACCAGCCGCCCGGCCTCCTCCGGCGCGCACCCTCCCTTCGTCGGCTCCCCCGTGAGGTTCACCTGCACGAAGACGGTCGCACCGGGCGCCCGCCGGGCGATTTCCGCCGCCACGGAGGCACGGTCGACCGACTGCCAGACGTCCACGACCCCGGACACGGAGCGCACCTTGTTCGATTGGATCCGCCCGATGAAGTGTACGGGGAGGGACGTCCGAGCCACTGCAGCCTTCGCTGCCAACTCCTGCGCATAGTTCTCCGCAATTGCGTCGCAACCTGCTGCCGCTGCGAGTTCCCACGCACCGGCCGGATGCGACTTCGTCACCGCGACCAGTGCAACACGCCGGTCGGTCAGCTCAGCGATACGGCGGCGGATGTCCGCCGCACGCTCCACGACGCGCGCCACATCGCCGGATTCGGCCGCCGACACCTACTTCAGGAAGTCCGGGATGTCGAGCTTCGTGGCGTCGCCGGTCACGTCATTCCCGAAGAGCTCGCGGATGCGCTGGCCCTTGGTGTCGGTCGCGCCGGCGGAGGGGCGCTGCACGGGCTTCGTCGGGGAATCGGACCTGTCGAAGCCAGCCGCGACGACGGTGACCCGGATCTCGTCCTCCAGCTCGTCGTCGATCGCCGCACCGAAGATGATGTTTGCGTCCGGATGGGTAACTGCCCGGACGATCTCGGCAGCGGCGGTCACCTCGAACAGCCCGATGTCCGACGGGCCAGTGATGTTCAATAGCACGCCGCGGGCGCCGTCGATGCCGTACTCCAGCAGGGGAGAATTCAAGGCCGCGTTGGCCGCAGCGACCGCCCGGTTGTCGCCTGTGCCGACGCCGATGCCCATTGCCACGGTCCCCGCGTTCTTGAGCACCATCCGAACGTCGGCGAAGTCGGTGTTGATCAGCGCCGGCGTCGTGACGAGCGTCGAGATGCCCGACACGCCCTGCAGGAGGATTTCGTCGGCCTTCTTGAATGCCTCGAGGAGGCTCGTCTTGTCGGTTGCGATAGAGAGCAGACGTTCATTCGGCACGACGATCAGCGTGTCCACCTTCTCCCGCAGCTTCGGGATGCCCGCCTCGGCCTGCAACATCCGGCGTCGACCCTCGAAGACGAACGGCTTGGTGACGATCCCCACCGTCAGCGCACCCGCCGAGCGCGCGATGTCGGCGATGACCGGCGCGGCACCGGTCCCGGTGCCGCCTCCCTCACCCGCCGTAATGAACACCATGTCAGACCCTGCGATCAACTCCTCGAGCTCCTCACGGCTCGCCTCCGCCGCGAGCCGACCCACCTCAGGGTCGCTGCCGGCGCCGAGTCCGCGTGTGATCTCCCGGCCGATGTCGATCTTGAAGTCGGCATCGCTCATCAGCAGCGCCTGCGCGTCGGTGTTCACCGCCACGAATTCGACGCCCTTCAGGCCGGCATCGATCATTCGGTTGACGGCGTTGACCCCTGCGCCACCGACGCCGATGACCTTAATGACAGCCAGGAAATTCTGTGGACCGGTGGTCATGCAGGACGACCCCGGTCGTGGCTGGGCTCTCGGAACGCGGGCGACACCGTGTCCCTAGCCTTACACATTCCGGGCCCGGAGGTGGGCACCCTCTAGCGAGTCTGCACCACGGGGTCGCCGCTCGACAGATCCACCGTCTGCAGGTCGTTCGGGTCCTGCCGACGGAGCAGCACCACCAGATTCACCAGCTTGTTGCGCATGTCGACCGGCTCGCCGAACGACACGACGGTGCCCGTCGCCAATGTGATCGTGACCTGTCCGGTCTCGGTGACCCCGAAGGAGGCCACCAGGGGCTCGAGCTCCGGCGGCAGGGACCGCGACAGCTGCGCCGTCGCCCGAAATGGCAGGTCCGCGGTCGCACCCGGCGCCAGATTGGGGCCGGTTCCCCCGATGCGGGCATAGTCGGTCGGTGTCCCCTGCACCACGGCAAGCACGTGGCCCGAAACGTCGATCACCCGGGCGGATCCGTCCACCCCGGCGAACCACGCCACCGGCACCCGTTCCTCCAACTCGATCACAATACGGTCGGGGAAGTACCTCGAGATGCGCGCCCGCGCGACCCATGGATCCTCCTCCAGCTGGCGCCGAGCCTCGGCGGTGTCAGCGGTGAGCACGGACACGCCCAACAGCGAGTCGACGACGCCCGCCACGCGCCCGGCATCCACGTAGCGATCCCCCTCGATCTCGACGTAGCGAACCCCGACCACCGGAGAAGCCAGCACGACCAGCGCGCCGGCAATGAGCGTCACCACCACGAGCGTGCCATAGAAGATCCGACGGCGGCGGCGCATGAGGAGCTCGCGGGAGGTGAGCACCGGCCGGTTGCGGCGAACCGACGCTCGGAGTCTCGCCAGCAACCCGGGCCGCACCGCGCCGGCTGAGTACCCACCCTCCCCCGCGGATGCCTCCCCTTCCAGCGACCCGTCGGTGATCACCACGACATGTTCCGACGACGGCGCGACGTGGGCGGTTCCCGCTCGTCGGTCGGCCATTGACCCGGCATCAAGTTCGCCGAAGCCGCCGAACACCACGTCGTCGACGATGACTACGCGCGACCGGCCGGACTTCTCCTTCGCCACGACGGGCGGGACCGCCGGGGGTTCCTCGTCGAGGATCTCGTCGTGTTCGCCCCGGTCCTCGGACGGCAGGACATTCGTCGATGGACCGACAGCGTGCTCGCCATCGGGATCCACGTCCCCGTCGCCGTCCCCGCCGACGAATGCAGCGAGCAGATCGGCGCGGGCCTCGTGGCCGAGCCGCTCCGGCTCGACGTGCGCGCCACCCGGCGCCACATCGGGTGCGACGAACGGCAGGGACGGATCCGCGGCCGTGCCGTCGGGCACGACCCCGTCGAAGACGTGCTCGAGCCTGACGGTCGCGACGCCGTGGTCGGTGACGTCGGCGAGCAGTTCATCCACGGCGCCGTCGGCTCCCTGGTCGAAGCCGAGCAGGCGGATCTCGCTGCGCATCCGGTACCCGTGGGCGTCCTCCACCCGCCGGCGGACCTCCGCCATCAGCGCCACCACGTCGGCACTGCGCCCGCCCTCGTCGGCCTGGATGAAGTTCGCGTGCTTCGTGGACACCTCCGCGGAGCCGATCCGCAGACCGCGCAGTCCGAGGCCGTCGATGAGCGCTCCCGCGGACACGCGCCCCGGCTCCGGATTGACGAACACCGAGCCGGCGTTGTGCCCACCCGGCTGGTTGTCGCGCCGCCACCGGACGATCTCGTCGATGGTCGCCTGTCCGTCCGAGGCGTCCGCGGCCCACTCGAGACTGACCGTGGCGGACAGCACCACGTGGTCGTCGCCCAGTGCCGATCCGCGGAACCGGAGGCCGAGGGCCTCCGCCGCGACGGGGCGGTCCAGTCCACGGCGGAGATGGAAGAGGTGCACGCGCTCCAGCGACGCAGCCATGTCGGAGCCGTGGCCCCCCGCGTTCATCCGCACCGCCCCACCGACCGAGCCGGGGACGCCCACTGCCCACTCAAACCCCGAGAGGCCCGCCGCCACCGACCTGCGCGCCGCGACCGGCAGCGCCACCGAGCCGCCGAAGGTCGCCAGCGCAGGTCCACCTCCGCCCCCGGAACGGGACGGCACGTCGATCTCGTCGCAGGCGCCCCCGAGGACGACCACGAGGCCGGCGAAGCCCGCGTCCGACACCAGCAGGTTGCTGCCCTTTCCCACGACCACCGCAGGGACGTCCAGGCCATCGAGCGCCGCGGAGATGCGACGGAGGTCGGCGACCGATCCCGCACGGACGAGCAGCGCCGCGCTGCCGCCGACCCGGTATGTCGTCATCGGCCCCAGCGGGACGTCGCGCGCCGCAACCGGTCCCAGACGCTCTGCGAGGACGGCGAGGCCGTCCGCGACGTCCCCGCCGCTCACGCGCCCGCCGAGCCGAACAGCGACAGGAGTTCGCCGGGAAGGTGCTCGATGTCGCCGCACCCCATCGAGACGCACACGTCGCCGGGCCGCAGCAGCGCGGCGACGCCCGTCGCGAGGTCCGCCCGCGACGGGATGTACGCAACCTGCGCCGACGGGTGCCGCTCCCGGATCGCGCTCGCCACGAGCTCCCCCGTCACCCCGGGGATCCGTTCGGTGCCGGAGGCGTAGATGTCCGTCACCACGACGACGTCGGCCGCGACGAACGCGTCGGCATATGCGGGCGACATGGAGCTCATCCGGTTGTAGCGGTTCGGTTGGAACACCGCGACGATCCTCGACCAACGGCCGTCGCCGTTCCGGCACGCCGACAGGACGGCGTCGATCTCGCGGGGAAGGTGGGCATAGTCGTCGACAAAGGTAATTCCGGCGGCAGAGCCTCGGACGTCGAACCGCCGGCCGACGCCGGCGAACCGCTCGAGCGAGGCCGCGGCTCCGCCCGCGTCGGCGCCGAGCGCCGAGGCCATGGCGATCGCGGCCGAAGCGTTCAGGACGTTGTGGGCGCCGCGGACCGGAATCGCGGCGCGGAGCACCGTGCCGTCCGGCCCGCGCAGCGAGAACGACATCCCATCGGACAGCGGACGCACGTCGCCGACCAGCCAGTCCGAGGCGGCGGTGGTGCCGTAGGTCGATGCCGTCCGCACGCGCCTCGCGATCGCGGCGCACGCGTCGTCGTCGGCGCACGCCACGACGGGACCGCGCACCCCGTCTGCGAAGCGTTCGAACGCATCCACGATCGCCCCGAACGAGCCGTACCGGTCGACGTGGTCCACGTCGACGTTCGTCACGATTGCCGCGGCCAGCGGCAGACGGAGGTGCGTGCCGTCGCTCTCGTCGGCCTCGATCACGAAGTGCCGACCCGATCCCCAACGGGCGCTCGCGCCGAGGCCCCGCGGGTCTCCCCCGACCAGCCATCCCGGTTCGAGCCCCGCGTCGCGCAGGATCGTGGCGAGCATCGCCGTCGTCGTGGTCTTGCCGTGGGTGCCGGCGACGCCCACCGAGTCGCGCAGCGCGCACACCGAGGCGAGGAACGACGCCCTGATCAGCGGAGACGCCCCCGCACGGCGGGCGGCGACCAGCTCCGGATGGAGCGCGGAGATCGCACTCGAGTAGGCGACGACGTCCGACGACTGCACGTGCGATGCGTCGTTGCCCACGAGCAGCGGGACGCCGTCGATGCCGCCCTCGACGGTGCGCACGTCGCAGCCGGAGGTCCGGTGCCCCATCCCCGCCGACACTGCCGCGAGCGCGCCCATGCCCGGTCCTGCGACACCGAGCACGTGCACCGTGCGCGGTCGCGCCAGGTCGGTGGGCGACGCGCCGTGCACCGCCGACTCGAGCACCTCCACGAACCGGGGCCGGCGGTGGAGCGCGCCCGCGGCGCGGGCACCGAGTGCCAGCGCCGTCCGTGCGCCGGGATCGGCGAGCAGCCGCCCGACCTGTCCGACGACGGAGTGCACGGACTCGTCGTCGACCACGACGGCCGCGCCGGCATCCCCGAGCGTCCGGGCGTTCACCACCTGGTGGTCTCCCGCAGCCCCGCGCCAGGGCACCTGCACCGACGCGACGCCGATCGCCGACACCTCGGCGATCGTGCTCGCACCGGACCGGCACACCACGAGGTCGCTCGCTGCATAGACGTCCGCCATGGACTCGGTGCTCGGCATCCTCCGGTAGAGGAGCCGTCCATCCTCGCCGTGCGCCGTCTCGGGCGCGGAGATCGTCGCGGCATAGCGGTCGCCGCAGAGGTGCAGGACCGTCGCCCCGCAGCCGATCAACCGGACCGCAACCTCGTTTAGCAGCGCCGAGCCGAGGGACCCGCCCACCACCGACACCACCGTGCCGTCGGCGGGAAGGCCGAGCCCGGCGCGGGCGGGTGCGCGCCGCGACGCGGCGTCCAGCGCGCGCACCTCGCGCCGCACCGGGGCACCGGTGGGAACCGCATTGGGGAGCCCGCTCGGCAGGTACGCCACGGCCGACGCCGCGGCGGTCCGTGCCTGCACCCTCGTGGCGAGACCCGGGGTCCTGTCGTACGAGCAGGTCACGACGGGGATGCCGAGCCGCGTCGCGGCACGGCACGCCGGGACGCTCGCGTAGCCGCCCACCGACACGACCACTGCGGGGCGCAGCCGCCGAAGGAGGCGCCGCGCCTCCGACGTGGCGCGGAGCACGGTGAACGGCAGCCGGACGTTGCGCAGCAGCGCGCCGGGTCGCAGGCTCCGGCGCAGGCCACCCACGCGCAGCAGCGTGCAGCCGAACCCCTCGGCCGGCACCATCGCCGCCTCGACGCCCGCCGCCGAGCCGACGTAGTGCAGCTGCGACGCGTCGTATCCGGCGTCGACCAGCAGCTCGAGCAGGGCCAGCGCGGGGACCACGTGGCCGCGCGTTCCGCCGCCCGTCACCACGGCGAACGTCGCGGGACCAGCCATGTGCGCCGCAAATCTACGCCACGGCCGAAGGACCGTCAGGGCTTCGGATGCCGGGCCACGTTGAGGAGCAGGCCCGATGCGGTCATCACCGCGAACAACGAGGAGCCGCCGTAAGAGATGAACGGCAGGGTCAGCCCCGTCACCGGCAGCGCCCCGACCACGCCGCCGATGTTGATCGCCGCCTGGATGCAGAGCCACGCCGTGATGCCGCCCGCCAGCAGGGAGCCTTGCACGTCGGCCGCCCGAAGCGACGCGCGGAGTCCGGCGCCGAGCAGCACGAGGAATCCCCCGAGGACGATCGTCGACCCGATCAGGCCGAACTCCTCCGCCACGACGGCGAAGATGAAGTCGGAGTGCGCCAGGGGGACGTACCCCCACTTGCTCGTCCCCTCCCCTGCACCGGTCCCGAGGATGCCGCCGTTCGAGATGGAGAGGATGGACTGCCACACCTGGTAGCCCTGATCGGCACGGCTCTCCTCGAGGTTGAGGAACGCGAAGAAGCGTCCCTGCAGCCGCTCGCTCGTGGCGACCACGGCCGCGGCGCCGGCGAGCGACGCACCGACGAGGCCGGCGACGAGGCGCACCGGCACGCCGGCCATGAACATCATGGCCACGACGATGCAGGTGAAGACGATGGCCGCCCCCACGTCGCGCTGCGCGAGGCACGCACATGCCGCCAAGCCCCACACGACCGCGGCCGGCCGGAAGACCCGCTTGGGGTCGTGCGCCTCGGACTGCCGCCGCCCCAGCAGGCTCGCAAGGTGGACGACGACGCCGACCTTCAGCGCCTCCGACGGCTGGAAGCCGACCCCCGACACCTCCACCCATGCACGCGCGCCGTTCACCGTGACGCCGACGCCCGGCACGAACGGCAGCGCCATCATCCCGAGCGTCAGGCCGAGGAACCACAGCGACACGGCGCCCCACACGCGGTAGGGCATCCGGTAGGTCGCAAGGCCCGCCAGCAGCCCGAACGCCGCCCACAGGAGCTGCCTGCGGAACATGTTCCACGGCGAGCCGCCGTTGTTGATGGCCACGATCGACGAGGCCGACAGCACCATCACGAGGCCGACCAGCACCAGGGCGGCCACCACGGCGAGCGCCGCCATGAACGCGCCCGTCGGGGGCAGGAGCGGCGCCAGCTCACCGTTCCGCGAGATCGCCGCGCGCCGCCGCTCGGCGAGCGTCTGCCGCCGCGCGCTCACCGTGCGGCGTCCCGGCCCGCGCGGTCGCGAACGAGCCGCGCGAAGTGGTCCCCCCGTTCGCCGTAGTTGGCGTACCAGTCGAGGCTCGTGCAGCCCGGGGAGAGGAGGACCGTGTCGCCGGGAGACGCAAGGTCGCCGGCGAGGGCGACCGCTTCGTCCATCGAGGATGCGCGCACCACAGGGCACCGGCCCGCGAACGCCGCCGCCACCTCGTCGGCGCTCGTGCCGATCGCGACGACCGACACCACCGAGTCGTGGACCATTCCCGACAGATCGAGGTCCTTGTTGCGTCCGCCGGCGATGAGCACGATGCGGGGGAACGCCGCAAGCGCGACCGAGGCGGCGTGCGGGCTCGTCGCCTTCGAGTCGTCGTACCACCCGACGCCCCGCAGTTCGGCGACGAACTCGATGCGGTGCGCCGCGTGCCGGAACGAGGCGAGGGCCGCGGCGGCGTGCTCCGCACGGGCGAGCCCGGACTCGATCGCGACCGCGCACGCGGCGAGCGCGTTCGCCACGTCGTGCGGCATCGAGCGCGACATCGCCGATGCCTCGACGATGCCGCCCGACGGCCCGACGAGCCGGCCGTCGCGCACCCGGTAGTCGCCCTCGTCGGCCCCGAAGGTCACCGCACGGCCCGCCGACGAGCGCGCCGCACCGACGATCGCACGATCCGCGACCGGCGCGACGGCGACGTCACCGGTGCGGAGGGCCGCCCACAGGCGGGCCTTGCTCGCGCGGTAGTCGGCGAGGTCGCCGTGCCAGTCGAGGTGGTCGGGTGCGAGGTTCAGCCACGCCGACGCATCGGGCCGGAAGTCCCGGGTGAAGGCGAGGCGAAAGCTCGAGCACTCCACCACCAGCACCTCTGCGTCGTCGGGCGCGGACACCAGCGGCACCTCGGTGTTCCCCACCGCCGCGCAGCGGCGCCCCGCAGCCGACACGATCGCCGCCGCCATGAGCGTCGTCGTGGTCTTGCCGTCGGTGCCAGTGATCGCGAGCATGGGTCGGCGCCCCCCGGCGCGCTCGGCCTCCCACCGGTAGGCGAGTTCGATCTCCGACGCGACTTCGATCCCCGTCGCGAGCGCGCGCGCCACCACCGGGTTGCGGGGCGGCACGCCGGGCGCGGGGACCAGGAGGTCGCACGACTCCACCGCCCGCTCCATCTCGGCCGACGTGAGCAGATCGGCCCCCAGCTCGTCGGCGAGTGCGCGGTGCGCGGACGACGGCGCGTCGTCGGCGAGCAGCAGCCGGGTCCCGCGGCGCGCGAGCGACCGTGCGACCGCCGTTCCGGCGACGCCGAGCCCGAGCACCGCGGCCGTCAGAAGCGGATCTCCCTGGTGAAGTCCGCGATGAAGATCGCCACCGCCGTGGCGACGCAGATGCCCGACACGATCCAGAAGCGGATGATGACCGTGGTCTCGGGCCAGCCGGACAGCTCGAAGTGGTGGTGGATCGGCGACATCTTGAGCAGCCGCTTCGTGCGCCCGGAGGCCTTGAAGACGCCCATCTGCACGGCGACCGAGCCGGCCTCGAAGACGTTGATCGCGCAGATCAGCGGCAGCAGCAGGTGCGTGTTCGTCGTCACCGCGAGCATGCCGAGGGCGGCGCCGAGCCCCAGCGCGCCGACGTCGCCCATGATGATCCGCGCCGGAGCGGCGTTCCACCAGAGAAACCCGCCGCATGCGCCGGCCATGGCCGCGGCGAGCACCGCAAGGTCGAGCGGGTTTACGATGCCGTAGATCCGCGGGTTCCTGAACGCCCAGTACGCGATGATCGTGAACGCGAGGAATCCGAAGAGCGCAGAGCCGGCGGCGAGGCCGTCGAGCCCGTCGGTCACGTTGACGGCGTTGCTCGTGCTCCACACCATCAGCGACGTCCACAGCACGAACAGCCACGACGGGAGGTCCCAGCCGGGACTCGCCGCCCTCGTGAACGACAGGGTCTCCGCGACGCCCGTCGTCGACGCGAGGAGGGCGAGGAGCGCAACCGTGATGCCGAAGGTGATCCAGCCCTTCTTCTTCCAGAAGATCCCGCGGTTGTGCTGCCGGCGCACCTTCAGGAAGTCGTCGAGGAACCCGATCGCCGCCAGCACGAGGACCGTGAGCCAGATCACCATCGCCTGATCGGAGAACGGCAGGCCGTCGCGCACGTGTGCGACCACCCAGCCCAGGAAGCCGGCACCGAGGATGGCGATGCCCCCCATGGTCGGCGTCCCCTGCTTCGCGAGGTGGTGCACCGGCCCGTGGTCCTCTGCCCCGAGGATCGGCTGGCCCTTCCCGATCTGCTGGAACAGCCACATCATCGCCCGCGTCCCCGCGAGCGACGCCACCATGCCGATCGCGCCGCCGATCAGGACCGCGATCATGCGCCGCCCCCCGCGAGCTCACGCACGACCGACGCGTCGTCGAATGGCACGGTGCGGCCGCCACCGTCCTGCACCGCCTCGTGTCCCTTGCCCGCGACGACGACGACGTCGTCCTTCCCGGACGCGGCGAGCGCCGCGCGAATCGCCTCGCGACGGTCGAGCTCGACCGCGACGCTGGCACGCGACCCCTCGCCCACGCCCGACAGGATCTCCCGCGCGATCGCGGCGGGGTCCTCGCTGCGCGGGTTGTCGCTCGTCACCACCACCGAGTCGGCCAGTCGCGCGGCGACCGCCCCCATCGCCGGACGCTTCGCCCGGTCGCGATCCCCGCCGCAGCCGAAGACCACGACGAGCGAACCCGATCCGCCCATGGCGTCGCGCACCGACTCGAGCAGCCGCTGCAGCGCCTCCGCATCGTGCGCGTAGTCGACGATCGCGGTCGCGCCGTGCGTCTCCACGACCTCGTAGCGCCCGCGGACGCCGCCGAACCCCGCGAGCCCCGCGGCAACCGCTCCCTCGTCCGCGCCGACGGCCGACGCCGCCGAAGCCGCGCACAGCGAATTCATCACGTTGTACCCGCCGCCGATGCCGACCTCGATGCGGCGGCCGCGCCACGCGTAGGAGTGGCTCCGCAGGCCGACGCGCACGTCGGCCGCATCCGACCGGTGGACCGCCGTGCACGGAATCGCCGCCGTCGCGAGGATCTCGCGGCCGCGCGGATCGTCCGCGTTCACCACGCCGTGGTCGGAGAGCCCGCGCGAGAACAGGGACGCCTTCGCCGCGAAGTAGGCGTCCTCGGTGCCGTGGAAGTCGAGGTGGTCGCGGCCGAGGTTGGTGAACACCGACGCCGCGAACCGCATGCCCGCGACGCGCCCCACCGCCAGCGCGTGGGACGACACCTCCATCGCCACCGCCGTGCACCCCGCATCGCGCATCGCCGCGAGCCTCCGCTGCAGGTCGCAGGACTCCGGCGTCGTGCGGGCCCCGGTCAACGTCCCGATCGTGCCCGTCCTGCGCCCGTCCGCCTCGAGGATCGCCGCCACCATGCCGGTCGTGGTGGTCTTGCCGTTGGTCCCCGTCACGCCCACCACCGTCATCCGCTCGCTCGGACGACCGTGCACCTCGGCGGCGATCGCCCCCATCGCGCGGCGCGCGTCCCGGACGATCACCTGCGCGACCGGCACGTCGAGCTCCCGTTCGACGAGGAGCGCGCGCGCACCGCGGGCGACGGCCCGTCCTGCCAGATCGTGGCCGTCATGACGAGCGCCGACGATACAGCAATAGACCCAGCCCGCACCGACTGCCTCGGTGTCGTTGGTGACCTCGACGACCGTGGACCCGGGATCCCCCACCACGCGGGCTCCGTCGAGGCCTCCCATGGACGATGCGGCGGCGACGAGTTCGCCGAGCCGGCGCGGGATCATCCGCGCGGACCGAGCTCTGCGGGCCGTTCCTTCGCGCACCCCGTGTCGCCGTCGACCGGCCGCACGCCCAGCTCGGAGACGAGGAGCTGCGCGATCGAGGCGAACACCGGCGCAGCGGCGGTCCCTCCGAAACGGTCCTGCGACGCGGGATCGGGCTCGTCGATCGACACGAGCACCGTGAACTCCGGCGCTGCCGCGGGCAGGAACCCGACGAACGACGCGAAGTAGGCGCGCGTCCCGTCGTCCTTCACGTAGGTGCCGTTGTCCTGGCGCTTGTACCCCGTGCCGGTCTTGCCCGCGACCGTCAGGCCCGGCACCTTCGCCAGCGATCCCGTGCCGAAGCACACCACGTCGGAGAGCATCGACCTCATCGTCGCAGCAACCTCGGGCTTCAGCACGTCACGCGGTGCCGGCGCGGCGAGCGGCACCGCAGTGCCGTCGGCGCCGACCGTGCCCGTGACGATGCGCGGCGCCACGTACGTTCCCCCGTTCGCGACCACGTTCACGCCCGCGACCAGCTGCAGCGCGGTGGCCGCGTATCCGTACCCGTAGGCGTTGGTGAACCGCTCGGTCCCGCGCCACTGGTCGGGCGGCGAGAGCAGTCCGCGGGACTCGCCCGGAAACCCGAGCGCCGTGCGCTCGCCGAACCCGAAAGCCCGGAGGTAGGCGTGGCGCACGCCGTCGGCTAGCAGCTGCGACGCCATCACGGTGCCGAGGTTCGACGAGTCCACGAGGATGCGCCGGACCGTCATCGGCTCGGTGCCGTGCGGATAGGCGTCCGTGAGGACGGTCTCCCACTCGGTGCCCTCGTCGAACACCTGCGAGCCGGGCACCGTGAACGCGCTCTCCGGCGCGACCACACCCTCGTTGAGCGCCGTGGAGATGCTGAAGACCTTGGCCACCGACCCCGGTTCGTGCGCCTCGACGGCGGCGAAGTTGCCCGAGTCCGCCGAGTAGGTCCCGTCCGCGTTGCGACGGACCGTCGAGAGCGCGTAGATCTCGCCGGTCGCGACCTCCATCACGATCGCCGTCCCGCTGAGCGCGCCGATCCGGGCGACCTGTTGCGCGAGGACCGCGTCGACCTGCACCTGGATGTTCCGGTCGATCGTCGTCAACAGGTCGCGCCCGGGTTCGGCGAACGTGGTGTCGGTCCCCGCGGACGCGATCGCCCTGCCGTCGGCGTTCACCTCCCGCACGACGCGCCCGTCGGTGCCGCGCAGTTCGGCGTCGTACTGCAGCTCGAGCCCCGCCGTCCCGGCCCCGTCCGGATCGGTCCGCCCGATCAGCGGTCGGAGCGACCCGATCGTCAATTCGCGGCGCTGCTCGGGGTACGACGCGACGCCGGGGAGGCCGAGCGCCACCACGGCGGCGGCCATCGCCTCGTCGACCTGCCGGGCGACGTAGGCGAAGCTCGACCCCTCCCGCTCCATCCGCGCGAGGAGCTCGGCTTCGCGCTCGGGAGCGAGTCCGAGAATGCCCGCCAGCGCGCGGGCCGTGCCCACCGGGTCGGTCACCTCGCGCGGATCGACGAAGATCGTCGATGCCGGAACGGGCAGCGCGAGCTCCAGCCCCGTTCGATCGAGGATCGACCCGCGCTCCGCGCGGATGGTCGTCGTCCGGGTGCGCTGCTCGGCACCGGCATCGCGGTAGACCTGCGAACCCGTCGTCTGCAGCCACGCGACGCGCAGCAGCAGGCCGACGAGGACGGCGCCGACCGCCGCGTGCGCGACGACGGTCCTCGACCGCAACGGCCCGCCGCGCAGATCGACGGTCATGCGGCGCGCGAGCCGCCGTGCACGCCCGCCCCGTGGCGCCGCGACCCCTGCGACAACCCGCTCGACCGACGTCGGCGGGAGATCGGCGGGACGGACGAACGTGCGCGTGCCGGGACGGGCGGCGACGCCGTCAGCCGACCGAGCAGCGGTGCGCACGATCAGCCCCCGATCGCGTCGTCCGGCTGCAGGGAATCCTCGGGTCGGGGCAGCGCCACGTCGTCGTCCATGGACCCCGACGCCACCGCCACGGCCACGGCCACGTCCTGCGGCACCGCGACGAACCGTCCGGTCCGGCCGGGCACCATGCCTTCGCCGGCTGCGCGCTCCCGCAGCACGTCGGGCGCGATCAGCGCCGCGCGGGACTGGCGGAGTTCGTCGTGGTACGCGCGTGCGGCGCGGAGCTCTGCGGTCACCTTGTCGATCTCGAGCTGCTGCGCGGCAATGGTCGCGTGGAACGCCACGACGAGGGTGACGATGACGAACAGCCCCGCCACGAAGAGCGCCGCCGCGCCGACGGCACCCCGGCTCACCGGCTCGACGACCGTGAGGTGCCGCTGCGGGGAGATGACCAGTGCCATCTCAGCGACCGACCTTCTCGACGACCCGCAGCTTCGCGGCGGACGCGCGGGGGTTGCGCTCCAGTTCGGCCTGCGAGGGCCGCCTCGGAGCGCGAACCCGCCGCACCCGCCTCCGCACCGTGTCGGGGTGCACGAAGGGAGACGCGTCGGGGGGCGACGCACGCTCCGCATCGGCGAAGGCGCCGGCGACGATCCGGTCCTCACCCGAGTGGTACGAGAGCACCGCGATCCGCCCTCCCGGACTCGTCGCGTCGATGGCCTGGCGGAGCGCGGCGGGCAGCGCGTCGAGCTCGCCGTTGACCTCGATCCGGATCGCCTGGAACGCCCGCTTCGCCGGATGCCCACCGGTCCGCCGCGCAGGGGCCGGAATCGCCGCGACGACCACCTCCGCGAGGTGCGCGGTGTCGCGGACCGGCCGCGCCGACACGATCGCCCGCGCGATCCGCCGTGCGTGGCGCTCGTCGGCATGGTCGCGCAGCAGCGACGCGAGGCGCTGCTCGTCGTAGCCGTTGACCACGTGGTCGGCGGTCAGCTCCTGCGTGCGGTCCATGCGCATGTCCAGCGGTCCCGCAGACCGGTAGGTGAAGCCGCGCTCGGCGCGGTCCAATTGCGGCGAGGAGACGCCGAGGTCGAACAGCGCGCCGGAGATCTCCGTGAGACCGTGGCGGGCGAGGAACTCGGGGATCCGGTCGAAACGCCCGTGCTCCACGGCGAGGCGGCCGCCGAACCGCTCGACCAGCGGCGCGGTCGCCTCGTGGGACGCGTCGTCACGGTCGATGCCGAGGACCCGGAGGTCGGCGCGCCGCTCGAGGAGCGCGCCCGCGTGCCCACCGCCGCCCAGCGTGGCGTCGACGACGGTGCCCGCGGGCACGGCGTCGAACGCCTCGAGGACCTCGTCGAGCATGACGGGCTCGTGGATGAAGCCGGGTGCAGCGTGCATGTCGTGCGCCGAGGTGCGGCCCGTCCTCCTGCAGTTCCCCGAACGGCCGATGTCGTCGGGATGTCTCCCCGGATCGACGGAGTGCCAGCGGGCGGAGGGTTGCTGGCGCCCTGCCGATCGGGAAACTGCAGGAGGACGGACTACGCGGTTGCGTCGGGGCGCTCCACCCCCTCTCCAGCGATCTCCCGCAGCGCCTGCGCGCTGATCGACCCGTGTCGGCCCGGTTCCCAGATCTCCACGCGGTCGAACGATCCGGTGACGACGACCCTGGAGTTCAGCGAGAGGCCGGCGTAGGCGCGCAGCACCTCGTCGACGAGGATCCGACCCTGGGCGTCGACGACGACCTCGAAGGTGTTGCTCGCGAGCGCCCGCTGCTGGTTGCGGTCCATCTCGCCGCGCCGGACCTTCTCGACGGCGTCGCGGGCGACCTCCTCGAACGAGTCGGCGGTGAGGATGTCGACGCACTTGTCTCGACCGACGGACAGGTAGCAGCGCGGCTCCAGGCGGGGGCGGAACGGCGCAGGCAACGCGACGCGACCCTTCGGGTCGAGTTGCCGCTCGTGCACACCGACGAACACCCGGACCTCCGCGCCATGACTCCGGAGCCCCGTGGACTCCGTCGTGGGACCGCCCCACCGCGCCGAGAGAGTACCCCCACTTTCCCCCACTTCCAAGCACATTTCCCCACCACACCCCACCCCATGGGCATAATTCGGCCTGGGTATGGCCCCACAGGGGCGGAATTGCGCGTCACCAGGAGGGGGAGGCTCGGCTCAGAGGGAGCGCAGGGCGCCCAGAAAGGCGTCGAGGATCTCCCCCGCCGCCCGATCCACGCACCGCACGCGCCCCTCCAGCGACCCCGCCGGGGGGGCCGCGAGGATCGCCGCATGGTCGGGAGGCGACCACCGCCGGAACACGGTGCACTGGAACCGGGCGGTGCCACCCGCGCGGCGCTGGGAGATGCCCACGACCTTGGCCCCTGCCGCATCCACGACCTCGCCCGGTCCGACGGCCGCAAAGCAGACCTGCCGCCCCCACTCGTCCGACTCCAGCCGGCCGCGGTGCACCGAGGGCCCGTCGACGCCGAGCGCGGCCACGGCCCGGCACCACGCCTCGCCGATCCACCAGGACGACGACGAGACGTCGTCGGTCCACCACGGATCGCCGCGCCCGATGACGACGTCGATCCACGCGTGCTCGCCGGGGCGCAGCAGGACGAGGCCTCCGCCGCTCCGCCGCCGCACGACGTCGAGCCCCTGCCGCGCGCACTCGTCGGCATCGAGCAGCGACGGATCCTGCCGCGAACCCAGCACCGCGGCCGCCGCCGGGACGTCCACGCTCCACACCGTCCGGCCGGCCGGCAACTCGCGCCCGTGGAAGTCCCCGGCCGGTGCGACGACGCGCTCCAGCGGCCAGTCCGCGTTCAGGACGCCGCCGCGAGGTACTGCTTCCACGCGTCGGGCACGCGTCCCACCGACACGGCGACCCACGCCGCCTCGCGCGGGGCGAGCGGCACCGATGCCAGGCGCATCCCCGCCTCCTCCGGCGTCCGGTCCCGCTTGCGCAGGTTGCACGGGCGGCACGCCGCCGCGACGTTCTCCCACACGTGCTGTCCGCCGCGGGACCGCGGCACGACGTGGTCGATGGAGTCCGCGATGCCGCCGCAGTACTGGCACCGGCTCCCGTCGCGCAGGAAGACGGCCCTGCGGGACAGCGCGGTCCGCCGGTGGAACGGCACCCTGACCACGTACCGCAGCCGGATCACCAGCGGACCCGGCATCGCGAGCCGCTCGGAGCGCACCGCGCTGCCGTCGTGCTCCACGATCTCCGCCTTGTCCTGCAGCACGAGGCACACCGCCCTCCGCGCAGGCACCACGCTCAGCGGCTCGTACGTGGCGTTGAGCACGAGCGCGCTGCGCACGACGGTCAGCCCGCTCGTCGCTGGCGGCGCGCCGCCGCGCGCCAGTCGCGGCACCACGCCAGGTAGTCGACGACGTCGCCCGGCTCGGGCTCGTGTCCGGTGGATCCGTACTGGGTCGACAGGCGGAACTCGAGGTACCGGCGGTCGGGCAGCGGCAGGAACGGCGGACGCCGCCACCATCCGTTGGGCGCGAGGCGCAGTACCTGGCGCACCGCGGTGCCCCACAGCCCGGGACGACGGGCGACGGCAGCGGCCGCCGCGAGTGCCGTCCGCGCGGTCACGCCGGCCGGGGCTCCTTCGGGAGGCCGAGCACCATCTCGCCGATGATGTTGCGCTGGATCTCGGACGAGCCCGCGTAGATCGTGCCTGCGCGCGAATTGAGGAACG
The DNA here is from genome assembly GCA_018969685.1 of Acidobacteriota bacterium. Classification (GTDB taxonomy): domain Bacteria; phylum Actinomycetota; class Acidimicrobiia; order Acidimicrobiales; family Ilumatobacteraceae; genus UBA3006. The sequence continues at coordinate 19,837 of JAGWXX010000003.1, forward strand.
TCATCGACCAGCTCATCGAGCTGTTCGGCGATCCCGCGTCGTCGGTCTGAAACGCGCTCGACGGCTTGCGGCCGACGGGAACCAGCGCGTCGAGCCCCAGCAGGTCGACGCCGAGCTCCGTCGCGAGACGGTGGTACTCGCTCCAATAGACCTTGAAGATCGCGCCCTCGGGCCCCGGATGGTGCCCCGAGAGGAACCGGGTCAAGGTGCGCATGCCGAGGAAGCGCATGACCTGCACCTTCGAGTGCGCCCATGCGAGGCGCTGGCGGACGCGCGGGTCGTCCGTCATGCCGCGCTCGCGGGCGAGCGAGACCAGCCGGTCGAGCTCGGCCTGGAAGCGGATGGGCGCCGTCGCGGCCGCCTCGCCGCGCTCAAAGCCCAGCAGCCCCATCGCGACTGCCCAGCCGTTGTTCACGCCGCCGACGACGTTCTCCTTCGGGACGACGACGTCGGTGTAGAAGACCTCGTTGAACTCGCTCTCCCCCGACATCATCTTGATCGGACGGACCTCGACGCCCGGCTGCCGCATGTCGACGAGCAGGAACGAGATGCCCTTGTGCTTGGGGGCGGTCGCGTCGGTGCGCGCGAGCGTGAAGATGTGGTCGGCGAGGTGGCCCGCCGACGTCCAGATCTTCTGGCCGTTGAGGATCCACTGGTCGCCGTCGAGCTCGGCCCGCAGGCCGAGGTTGCCGAGGTCGCTGCCCGCATTCGGCTCGCTGTAGCCCTGGCACCAGCGGTCGTCACCCGAGATGATGCGCGGGAGAAAGTGGCGCTTCTGCTCCTCCGTGCCGAAGAGCAGCAGGGTGTTGCCCAGCATCTGGATCCCGAACACGTCGTTGGCGCCGCCGGTCGGCACGCCCGCCTTGGCGAACTCCTCGGCCACGATGACCTGCTCGAGGGCCGTCAACCCGCCGCCGCCGTACTCGACGGGCCAGCCGGGGGCGAGGTAGCCGGACGCCGCGAGCCGCGACCGCCACTCGTCGACGAAGCGCTCGAGCTCGTCGCCCTCCAGCGCGCCGGTGCCCCGCCAGTCCGCGGGCAGGTTCTCGGCGAGGAACGCACGAACCTTCTCGCGGTACGCCGCTGCTTCGGGGCTGTAGGTCGGGTTCATCGCGTCAGACGCTAGTCGCCGACCGGGCGACCGCCGCCGCGCCGACGAGCGGGGCGCGGTCGCCGAGCCCGACCGGCGACACGCGGAATCCACGCAGGAACTCGAGGCCGGCGCAGCGATCGGCCTCCTCCTGCGCGGCGGCGAAGAAGTCGTCGCCGTAGCCGAGCGCCACCGATCCACCGACCACCGCGGTGCGCAGGTCGAGCAGCGCGCCGACCGTCACGAGGCCCCGGCCGACGAGCGCGCCCACGTCGCGACGGAGCTCCGCCGGCGCCTCCGCGGGGTGGCGCCCCGTCGCATCCCGGATCGCGGTACCCGACGCGTGCGCCTCCAGGCACCCGTTCGCGCCGCACGCGCAGCGGCGTCCGCCGGGGACGACGATCACGTGGCCGACGTGCCCGGCGTTGCCGAGCCGGCCGGTGACGAGCGAGCCGCCGCTGACGATGCCTCCGCCGACCCCCGTGGACACGACCGCTCCCACCGCGTCGCGGCAGCCGGCGACGGCCCCGCACCACGTCTCGCCGAGGATCAGCGCCTGCGCATCGTTGGCGACGGACGTGTGCAGACCGGTGGCCTCGGCGAGCGCGCGTCGCAGAGGGAAGCCCCGCCACTCGGGGATGTGGAGCGGGGACACGCGTTCGCCGCCCGGCTCCATCGGGCCGCCGCAGCCGACGCCGCACGATGCGAGCCCGACCGGAGACCCCTGCACCTGCTCCTCCACGAGCCCGGCGAGCGCCGCCCAGACGCCGGTCGGGGGCGTCGGCACCTGGCCGCGGGTGAGGAGCTCGCCGTCATGGGCGACGACGCCCGCTGCGAGCTTGGTGCCGCCGATGTCGACGGCGAGATACCCGGCTGCCGCCACGCGGACGATCCGTGGCTAGTCGTTGCCGCGACGTTGCGCGCCGAAGGGCGTGCCGCGCAGCGCGCTGACGACGTCCTTGATGCCCGCCTTGCTGATCGCCCGCAATTGCCGCTCGATGACGAGCACGAAGGCCAGCATCACGAGGAAGCCGGCGAACGCGAGGAGGAAGTGCATCGCGAGCAGGAGCACCGTTGCGGCCAGCGACGCCACCGCGCCGAGCACCGACCAGGCGACGACGCGCCTGGAGTGCCGGTAGAGACCTGCCGGCGAGACCTTGGTCGCGAACTGCTCGTCGTGCTGCAGCTGCTCCTCGATCTGGCGCAGGATCCGTTGCTCGTCGTCCGACAGGGGCATCGCCACCTCCGGCCGCAGTCTCGCACGGCGGGGGCACCCCGCTCAACGCACGCGCCGATCAGCGGTGCGGACCCCACGGCGACGCACCCGGCGGCGGCCGGTCGACCACCGCGCTCCCCGGGCCGATGGCGCCCGCCCCGAAGCGTGCCCGGATGCCGTCGAGGGCCCTCGTCGCCGCCAGCCAATCCGACTCGATCCCCGACACGGTCGCCTGGTCCGCGTCGAAGAGGCTGGCGAGGGGCTCGTCGCCGTCGAACGACCGGAGGCTCACGCCGGCGAGCCGCACCCCGCGGTGCGGCTCGGCATCGGCCAGCAATTCGTCGACCACCGCCATCACGGCGGGCACGGTCGTGACTGCATGGTCGAGCGTCCGCGAGCGCGTGATGGCGTCCATGTCGCCGTACCGGATCTTCAGCACCACCGTCCGCGGTGCCAGTCCCTTCGTGCGGCAGCGGTGCGTCGCCGCATCGACCAGTCGGACGAGGTGCGCGCGGAGCGCCGCGGCGTCGGTGACGTCCCGCGCAAACGTCTCCTCGTTGCCCACCGACTTCGCCTCGCCGTCCGGCACCACCGGGCGGTCGTCCCTGCCGTCGGCCAGCGCGACCAGGTGGTGCGCCGCCGTCCTTCCGAGCGCAGCAGCGAGTGCGTCCGCTCCTGCCGCGGCGAGGTCGTCCACGGTGCGGATCCCGATCCGGTGGAGGCGCGCCAGGGTCGCGGGGCCCACGCCCCAGAGGGCCTCGACTTCGTGCGAGCGCACGAATGCCCGCTCCTCGCCGGGCTCCACCACCACGACCCCCGCACCGGGCAGCACCCCTGTAGCGGTTCCGCGCGGCTTGGCCCGCACCGAGGCGAGCTTCGCGACGAATTTGCAGCTTGCGACCCCCACGCTGCACGCGAGGCCGGTCGCTCCCGCGACCTCGCGGCGCACCGCGGCCGCGACGGCCGGCCCGTCGCCGTGGAGCCGTCTGGCACCGGTGACGTCGAGGAACGCCTCGTCCAACGACAGCCCCTCGACGAGCGGCGTGAAGCGATGGAACACCTCGAACACCTCGCGGGACACGGCTGCGTACGCCGCCAGATCGCCGGGGAGAAACACCGCCGCCGGACAGAGCCGGCGCGCGGCGCGGGACGGCATCGCCGAATGGATCCCGTACCGGCGCGCCTCGTACGACGCGGCCGCGACGACGCCCCGGTCCCCCGTCCCACCGACGACGACCGGCAGTCCCGCCAGCTCGGGTCTGCGCCGCAGCTCGACCGCCACGAAGAACATGTCCATGTCCACGTGGAGGATCGTCCGATGCGTGCCGTCCACAGGAGCTCCCCGTCGCCGAACCGCGTCTACCATACGGCCGTGGACGGATCGGGCGAGCGACCGTTGTCCGCCCTGCCGTCGAGGCCCGCGCGGGGGCTCGCCGTCGCAGCCATCGTGCTCGGTGGCGCGGCTGGCGGCGCCATCGGCCGTGCGCTCGTCGACCTGCAGTGCACCGGTGACTGCACCGTGCCCGCCGGGATCGGCATGCTCGTCGGCGCCGTCAGCGTCGCCTCCGGGATGGCCGTCGTCGCCGTGCTCGTCCTCCGTGCGATCGGCGAGTGGAGGCAGCTGGGCGATGACCGCGCCTGACGCGGGGGCCCGCGCGCTCCTCGCGGTCGCCGAGCGGCTCGCACGCGAGGCCGGTGCCGTCGCAGCGGACGGACGGCGCGGGGGCCTGCTTGACGTCCGCACCAAGACGACCGCGACCGACATGGTCACCGAGTACGACCGGGCGTGCGAGCGCATCGTCGTCGACGGCATCCGCTCCGCGCGCCCGGACGACGCCATCGTCGGCGAGGAGGGCGCCCGCCACGCGGGAACGTCGCCCTACACGTGGTGCATCGATCCCATCGACGGCACGACCAACTTCCTCTACGACCTCCCGATGTGGGCCGTGTCGATCGGCGTCGCCGATGACGACGGTCCGCTCGCCGGCGTGGTCCACGTGCCGGCACGCGGGGAGACCTTCACCGCGGTTCGGGGCGGCGGAGCGGAGCTCAACGGCGATCCGATCCGCTGCAACACCGGTGCCGTCCTCGAACGCGCGCTCGTCGCGACGGGATTCAGCTACGACGCCCCGTCACGGGTCCGCCAGGCGCTTCGCGTGTCGCGGATGATCGACAGGATCCGCGACGTCCGCAGGTTCGGAGCCGCGTCCATCGACCTCTGCTGGGTCGCATGCGGCCGGCTCGACGCGTACTTCGAGGAGAACCTGCACCCGTGGGACGTCGCCGCAGCCGACCTCATCGTCCGCGAAGCCGGCGGCCGGACGGGCGACTTCGCCGGAGGGCCGCTGCGACCCGCGCAGGTGCTCGCCGCCCCGCCCGCCATCTTCGACGGCCTGGCGGCACTCATCCGCGACGCCGACTCCGGCCACAATTGACCGCATGGCAATCCGCATCCTGACCGTCGAGGACGACGAACGGATCCGCACGTCCGTCCGGCTCGCCCTCGAGGACGAAGGATGGGAGGTCGATGAGGCGCCGACCGGCGAGGAAGCGCTCGCCGCGTTCCGGCGCGCGCCCGCCGACGTCGTGCTCGTCGACATCATGCTCCCGGGCATGAGCGGATTCGACCTCTGCCGCAACCTGCGGCGGTTCAGCGACGTGCCGATCGTCGTCGTCACCGCACGGTCGGACACCCACGACGTCGTCGCCGGACTCGAGGCCGGCGCGGACGACTACCTCACGAAGCCGTTCGCCCCGAAGGAACTGTCGGCCCGCATCCGCGCACTGTTGCGGCGCGCGAGGCCGTCCGCCGGAGGGCACTCCCTGCTGGTGTTCGGCGACCTCGAGATCGTGCCCGACGAGGGGCGCGTCACGCTCGCGGGCCGGGAGCTCTCCCTCACGAAGACCGAGTTCCGGCTGCTGTGCGAGCTCGCCCAGGATCCGGGCGGGGTGTTCAGCCGCGAGGTGCTCCTCGACCGCGTGTGGGGCTACGGCTACTTCGGCGACGGCAGGCTCGTCGACGTGCACGTCCGTCGGCTCCGCACGAAGGTCGAGGTCGACCCGGCGCACCCGCGCCACATCGTGACGGTCCGCGGACTCGGCTACCGGCTGCAGCCGTGACGTCGCTCGATCCGGTCCGCGGCGCATCGCGGCGGCGCATCGGCACGATCGCCCGCGCCGTCCGCCGCGTGGCGGCTCGCGTCGACCCACGGCGGGTCGGCGTGCGCAACAGGATCCTCGTCACCTTCCTCGGCGGCTCGTTCGTGCTCGGACTCGTCGCGACCCTCACCACCTACGGCGTCACCCGCACGCGGCTCGTGGAGCAGCAGGAGGAGGTCGCAGTGGAGCGGGCGGTGCTCGCGGCGCGGCGCGCGGGCGCCGAGCTCGCCGTCTCGCCGTCCGACCTGGCTGGCGCCGTCGCGCGCGCGGGCGGGGCGCCGCGCGTCGTGGTGGCGCCGTGGTCGACGGCCTCGTCCAGTGGGCTCGTGGGCACGGACGACGTGCCCGCGGCACTGCTGGAGCGGGTGCACGTCGGGCGGGTCGCCGCATCCATGGTCGCCCCGTTCGGGGAGGGGCAGGCCGTGGTGGTCGGCGTCCCCCTCGCAACGTCGGGGGCGTCGTACTTCGAGTTCAGCAGCCTCGACGGCGTGAACTCCTCCCTCGACAGCCTCCGCACCTCGCTCGCCTTCTCGCTCGCCATCACCGCCGCCGTCGGCGCCATCCTCGCAATGTCGGCCTCGCGCGGCGCCGTCCGGCCGCTGTCGAACGCCGCGCAGGCCGCGCGCGCCATCGCCGATGGCCGCCTGGACACCCGCCTCGAGGCCACCGACGATCCCGACCTCCGCGCGCTGACCAGCGCGTTCAACGACATGGCGCGCTCGCTGCAGGACCGCGTCGACCGCGACGTCCGGTTCGCATCGAACGTGAGCCACGAGCTCCGCTCGCCGTTGATGACCCTCGCGGCGTCGGTCGAGGTCATGCAGTCGCGCCGCGACGAATTGCCCGAGCGCTCGCGGGCGGCGCTCGACCTGCTGGCCGGCGACGTCGACCGCTTCCGGCGCCTCGTCGAGGACCTGCTCGAGATCTCGCGCTACGACGCCGGCGCCGTCCGCCTCCTCCGCGAGCCGCTCCTGCTCACCGAGTTCGTGCGGCAGGCGGTGGCCGCGAGCTCGCTGCCCGCCACACCGGTCGCCGAGTCGGGCGACGTCGCGTCGATGGTGGTCCACGGCGACCGCCGCCGCCTCGCGCGCGTGGTGGCGAACCTCATCGACAACGCCCGTGTGCACGGCGGCGGCCGACCGGCCGTGACGGTGCAGCCCGCGGACGGCGAGCCGCCGACTCACGCGCAGATCGTCGTGACCGACGAGGGCGACGGGTTGATCGAGGGCGAGGCCGCCGGCATCTTCGAGCGCTTCTCCCGCGGCGGCACCGCGGGACGGCGCGCGAAGCAGGACGGCGCCGGGCTCGGCCTCGCCCTCGCGCTCGAGCACGTCGCACTGCACGGCGGCCGCATCTGGGCGGCGAACCGGACCGACGGGATCCGGGGCGCCCGCTTCGTCGTGGAACTGCCGATCGAGGTCCGCAGCGCGGCGTACCATGGCGACGAGCGATGACCCGACTGCACGGCACCCTGCTCGCCCTGGTGTTCGTCTCGGCCGTTGCGTCCCTCGCCGGCTGCGGAATCCCGAACGACCGCGAGCCCACCGACCTCGAGCCCGCCGGAACGACGACGACGGTGCAGCCGTGACCGCCGTCGTCGCCATCGACGCCGGTACCACCGGCGTCCGTTCACGGGCGGTCTTCGCCGACGGTCGCCCCTCCGTGTCGAGCTATCGCGAGTTCACCCAGCACTTTCCGCGGCCCGGGCTCGTCGAGCACGACGCGGCGGAGATCTGGGCGGCGGTGCTCGCGACGCTGCAGGACGTCGTCGCCCGGCTCGACGGTCCTCCGGCCGCGATCGGCATCACCAACCAACGGGAGACCGTCGTGGCGTGGGACCGCGCGACCGGTGCGCCGTTCGGACGGGCGATCGTGTGGCAGGACCGGCGCACTGCGGACCGCTGCGACGAGCTGCGCGCCAGCCTGCCGCTGGTGCGCGAGCGGACCGGTCTCGTCCTCGACCCGTACTTCTCCGCGAGCAAGATCGAGTGGATGTTCCGCGAGGGCGGACTCGTGCGGTCCCCGTCGCTCGCGATCGGCACGGTCGATTCGTGGCTCGCATGGAACCTGACCGGAGGACGGTCGTTCGTCACCGACCCGAGCAACGCGTCGAGGACGATGCTCTACGACATCGTCCGGCACGAGTGGAGCGAGGAACTCTGCGCGCTGTTCTCGGTCCCCCGCGGTGCGCTCCCGGAGGTGCGTCCCTCCAGCGGACGGATCGGCACGACCGCCGGACTGCCGGGAGTCGGGGCGGGCATCCCGGTCTCGGGCATCGCGGGCGACCAGCAGGCGGCCCTCTTCGGGCAGGCGTGCTTCGCTGCGGGCAGCACCAAGAACACCTACGGCACCGGCAGCTTCGTGCTGATGAACGTGGGGACCACCTGCCCCGGCCCCGTCGACGGCATGCTCACCACGGTCGCATGGGACCTCGGCGACGGCGCACCGACCTATGCGCTCGAGGGGGCCGTGTTCGTGACGGGTGCGGCGATCCAGTGGCTGCGGGACGGCCTCGGCATCATCTCCCGAGCGTCGGATGTCGGCCCGCTCGCTGCGAGCGTGCCGGACTCGGGCGGCGTCGTGGTCGTGCCGGCCTTCACCGGGCTCGGGAGCCCGTGGTGGGACCCCCGGGCCCGCGGCACGATCCTCGGCATCACGCGCGGCACGACGCGGGCGCACCTCGCCCGGGCCGTGGTCGACTCGATCGCCCTGCAGGTCGGCGACGTCGTCGGGGCGATGGAGACCGCATCCGGCACGTCCGTGCGCGACCTGCGCGTCGACGGCGGCGCCGCAGCCATGGACCTCCTCCTGCAGCTGCAGGCCAACCACCTCGGCGTCGACGTCCTGCGCCCCGCGGAGCTCGAGACCACGGCCATGGGAGCCGCCTTCCTCGCGGGGCTCGCGGAGGGAGTCTGGCCGTCGCTCGACGGCGTCGCATCTGCGTGGCGACTCGAGCGCCGCTTCCCACCCGCCCCGACCGGCGCGGAGGGTGCGGAGCGCACCCGCTGGCGTGCAGCGGTCGCGCGCAGCCGGGACTGGGCGGCGGACGGCGGTCCGGCGCCGGGCGCCTAGCCCGCCACGTCGCCGGCGACGAGCGAGGCCTGGGCCATCACGCTCGCCATCGGTCCGGCCCCGGGGAGCGACGGCAGTCCCGACGCGTCCGCCACCCACAGCCGCTCCGCCCCGTCGACCGCACCGCGGGCGTCGACCGCGCCGGACGCGGTGCACGCGAGGTGCCAGTGGCCGCGGATCCTGCGGCGGATCCACTCGCGTCGCTGCGACGAGGATGCGGCGCGGAGCCCGTCGACCGACGTACTCCATCCGTCGCAGGGTGCGTCGACGAGTGCGCCGTCGGCGATCCCCGAGCGGACGGCCGCGAGCGCGAGCCTCACGCCTGCATCGAGCACCTCGAGGTGGCGGTCGTCCACCGCGACGGACGGTCGTCCATCCGCGCGCACCGATCCGAGCGGACCGCGGACCGCCGCCGCGACGAGCAGCGCCCCCGCACTGCCGTCCTCCGAGGTCCACGACGACACGAGCAGGTCGCCGGGCGCGCGAACCGACAGGCGCGCCGACGCGGCGCAGTGCACGGCTGCGGCGACGGGTCGCGACGGCCTGACGTCGATCGCCACGGCAGGATGGTCGTGCGGTGCGCCGCGCACCGCGAGTCCGCTCGCCGCGAGCAGCGCCGGGGAGGCCGCCGCTCCCGCGCACAGCACGACGGCACCTGCACGGACGTCCGTGCCGTCCCGCAGCACCACGCCCGTCGCGCGCCCGTCCACCAGCGCGATCCGCGCCACCGGCGAAGCCGTGCGCAGGTTCGCGCCCGCCGCCATGCCCCGCCACGACGTCGTGCGCGCCGATCGGCTCCAGGCATGGCCCGCAGCGCCCCAGCCCTCCGGCCCTCCGGCGCGCCACCACGCATCGTCCCTGCGCACACCGAGCGTCGCCAGTTGCGCGGCGAGGATCCGGTCGACGGCCCCCCACTCCTCGTCCACCGCCGCGTCGGCCGGAACGCCGAGCGAGTCGAACCGGTCGCGGACGCCGTCCCAGCCTCCATCCCACCCGAGGTAGTCGTCGGCGGCGCCGAGCGACAGCAGCAGGCCGTTGATGCGGGAACCACCGCCCGGTCCGCGGCCGACCGGATAGCGGCCCGCCGATGGCGCACCGTCGACGGGGAGGGTGGCCCCCGCCGCAGGGTCGGGCCATGTGGACTGCGGAACGGGATCGTCCGCGCCGGACTCGAGCACGAGCACCGACGCACCGCACCGCACGAGCCGCGACGCCACCACCGACCCCGCGACCCCGGCCCCGACCACCACCACGTCGGCGGCGCGGGACTCCGCGGTCACGCGCGGGCGGACGACGTCGGCAGGCCGTGCAGGTGGGCGTGGTCGTTGTAGCGCAGCAGCGCCCAGTGCCCCGGACGGACCTCGACGACGTCGGTCACCGAGCAATTGCGCGTCCACACGTCGAAGCCACCCGTCGCCCGGGCACCGAGGCAGCGCCGCAGCACTGCGTCGATCACCCCGCCGTGGCAGGCGACGAGCACCGTCCGGCCCGCGTGCTCGGCGATGACCTGGTCGAGCGCGCCGTGGACCCGGCGGTGGAACGCCGAGATCGTCTCGCCCCCGGGGAAGAACTCGGCATCCGGGTCGCCGGCGAAGTCGGGGCGGCCGTGACGGCGGATGAATTCGTCGTAGGTGAGGCCGTCGCACTGCGGACCGGGATCGTGCTCGCCGAACTCGGGGACCACCGTGACGTCGGGCGAGCCCAGTGCGGGGGCGATGATCTCCGCCGTCTGCAGCGCCCGGGGATAGGCGCTCGACACGAGCACGTCCACCGACGGATCGGCCTCGCCGACGAGGCGGTCGTGCAGGCGGAGCGCCTGGCGACGGCCGAGATCGGTCAGCCCCGTGCACGACCGGGGGCCGCCCACGACGCGGTTCACGGTCACCACCGACTCGCCGTGGCGAACCAGCAGCACCCGCGTGCCCTGCGGCGTCACGCCAGCTTCTCCACGAACGCCTCCAGCTGCCGGAGGTTGCGGCACTCGAACACGCCGTCGGTGTGTGCGCCGTACTCGCCGACGACGGAGTCGCCGGTGTTCCAGTAGCTGCGCGGCTCGGGGTTCAGCCAGTACACGTGCCTGCAGCGCTTGCGGATCTCCTTCACGACCCACGACTGCGTGGCGTGGTAGTTGTTCCGCGCGTCGCCCAGCAGCAGCACCGTCGTCTTGGCGTTGATGTCGCGCCCGTGGCGCTCCCAGAACACCTCGAAGGCGTGGCCGTAGTCGCTGTGGCCGTCCACCCACACCACGTCGGCCTCGGTGTTCACGCGGTGGATGGCCTCCGCCACGTCCTCGGTCGACTTGAAGTAGTCGGTCACCTCGTCGATCCCGTCGATGAACACGAACGACCGGACCTTGGAGAACTGGCCCTGGATCGCGTACACCAGCATGAGCGTGAAGCGGGCGAACGCGGCCACGCTGCCCGAGATGTCGGCGACGACCATCAGCTCGGGCTTCGCCGGGCGGGGGAACTTGAACTTGGGGTCGGCGGGCACGCCCCCGTAGCTCAGCGAATGGCGCACCGTGTTCCTGAAGTCGAGCGGGCCGCGCCGGCCGTGCCGGCGCTTGCGCGCGAGCCGTGCGGCGAGCTTGCGGGTGAGCGGACCGAGCGCCTTCTTCAGGTTCTGCATCTCGTCGCGGCTGGCGTGCATGAATTCGACGTCCTCGGGCAGCGGCTTGCGGAGGGTCTTCGCCATCGCCTCCGGACCCCGGTCGGCGACGAGCCGCCGGCGGATCTCCGCCTCGACCTCCTGCTTGAACTCCTCGATCCGGCCCTGGAACTCGTCGCGCTCGAGCCGCTCCTCGAGCGGCGTCAATCCCTCGTCCGCCCCGTCGCGGCTGGCCTGCATCAGCTTGTCCATCATCGCGTCGAGGTCGAGGTTGCGCAGCGTCCGATAGAGGTAGTACGTGCCGCCGACGGGCCGGCCCGGCTCCATGCCGGCGAAGCGCTGCACCGCCTGGCGCGCGAGCGCCCGCATCATCGCCTGGTCGCCGTTCATCAGCGCCTGCATCAGCATCTGCGCGATCTCCTCGGGCGTGAGGCCGTCCAGCCCGCCGCCGGCGCCGCTGCCGTCCCCGGGACGTCCGGGCTGCGGTGCGGGCGCGTCGCCCCGTCCGTCGCTCCCGTCGCCCACGATCGCGTACTCCGGGCCGCGCAGGGAGAAGTAGACCTCGAAGATCGTCTCGAAGGCCCGCCAGTGGTTGTGGCTCTTCACGAGCGTCGCGGCGAGCGCGTACTTGAAGGCCTCGCGGTCCTCCAGCGGGATCTCCTTCACCGCCGTCATCGCATCGAGGTTCTCCGTCAGGCTGACGGGGATCCCCGCGTTGCGGAGCTCGACGATGAACCCCGACATCAGGTCGAGCACGTTCATCCGCGCATCACCGCTCGGCCGACAGCTCCTTGGCCGCCTTCGCGATGTCGGTCTGGTACTTCAGCAGGATGTGCAGGGTCTCCTTGGCGTCCTTCGCGTCGATCTCGTCGATGCCGAGGAGCACGAGGGTGCGCGCCCAGTCGAGCGTCTCGCTCACCGACGGCGCCTTCTTGAGGTCGAGCTGGCGGATGCTGCGCACGATGCGGGCCACCTGGTCCGCGAGGCTCTGGGAGATGTCCGGGACCTTGGTCAGGACGATCTGCTTCTCGCGCTCGAGGTCGGGATAGTCGACGTGGAGGAAGAGGCACCGCCGCTTCAGCGCCTCGGACAGCTCCCGCGTGTTGTTCGACGTGAGGAAGACCATGGGCACCTGCTTGGCGCGGATGGTGCCGAGCTCGGGGATCGACACCTGGTACTCGGACAGCACCTCCAGCAGGAGCGCCTCGGTCTCGATCTCGACGCGGTCGACCTCGTCGATCAGGAGCACCACCGGATCCTCGCTGCTGATCGCCTCGAGCAGCGGGCGGGTCAGCAGGAACTCCTCGCTGAAGATGTCGTCGTGCACCTGCGTCCACGAGTCGCTCGACTTGTCGGCCTGGATGCGCAGCAGCTGCTTCTTGTAGTTCCACTCGTAGAGCGCCTTCGACTCGTCGAGGCCCTCGTAGCACTGCAGGCGGATCAGGCGCGCACCCGACAGCTCCGCGACGCTCTTCGCCAGCTGCGTCTTGCCCGTGCCGGCCGGGCCCTCGACGAGCACCGGCTTGCCCAGCCGCCTCGCGAGATAGACGACGCCTGCGATGCCCTCGTCGGCGAGGTAGTCGACGGATTGAAGGCCCTCGCGGACCGACTGGACGGAGGAAAAGGGGTCTGGCACCCGTGGAACCCTAGTTGCCGGGGGCGGCTGCGCTCCGCCCGGAACCTACGATCGACCGCAGCATGCCGGATCTCCGCCGCTCGAACCTCGTCGTCGCGGCGGGAACCGCGGCCTCCCGGCTGACCGGCCTCGCGCGCATGGTCGCCTTCGGCGCCGTCGTCGGCCAGACCGCCCTCGCCGACGCGTTCGAGGCGGCGAACAACGCGCCCAACGCGATCTATGAGCTCGTGATCGGCGGCGTGCTCTCCGCGGCGCTCGTGCCGCTCTTCGTCAGGGCCGCAGCGTCGCGGTCGGACGAGCGGGACGTCGACGCGGTCGCGACGGTCGCGCTCGTGGCCGCGGCGGCGCTGACCGCCGTCGCCGTCGCCGCCGCACCGTGGATCTTCCGGGTCTTCACCCTGAGTCCCGCACCGGGCACGGACGTCGCGGCATTCCGTGCCGCCGGCACCTCGCTCGCACGGATCTTCCTCGTGCAGATCCTCTTCTACGCGGTCATCGCGGTCGGCAGCGCGGTGCTCAACGCCCGGGGCCGCTACTTTGCGGCCGCGTGGTCGCCTGCGCTCGCCAATCTCGTGACGATCGGGCTCGTGCTCCTGCTCCCCCTCACCGTTCAGGGCGCCCGGCCCGGGATCGGGGACGTCGCGTCCGGCGGCGCTGCGCGGTGGCTCCTCGGGCTGTCGACCACGCTCGGAATCGGCGCGTCGGCGGCGGTCATGCTCGTGGCGGTCGCACGGAGCGGCGCGCCGTTCCGGCCCCGCCTCGACCCCCGGCACCCGCGGGTCCGCGAGCTCGTCCGGATGTCGGGATGGACCCTCGGCTACGTGGCGGCCAACCAGGCTGCGCTCGTCGCCGTGAAGAACCTCGCGTCGCCGGGCAGCGGCCTCGTCGATGCCTACGCCAAGGCCTACGCGCTCGTCCAGCTCCCGCACGGCCTCGCGGCAGTCACGATCGCCACCACGTTCGTGCCGCTGCTCGCACGGCACGCGGCGGAGCGCGACGACCGCGCGTTCGCCGGACGGTTGTCGGCTGGGCTCCGCTACACCGTCCTGCTGACGCTCCCTGCCTCGGTCGCGCTCGTCACCCTCGCCCGTCCCGCCGTCGACGTCCTCCTCGGATACGGCAACTTCGACGGCGACGCGGTCGCGAACACCGCCCGCGCGCTCACCGGGCTCGCGGCAGGTCTCGCGGGCTTCTCGGTGTACCTCTTCGCCCTCCGCGGCTTCTACGCGCGCGGCGACGCACGGACGCCGTGCCTCGTCAACCTCTGCGAGAACGCCGTCAACGTCGCCCTCGCGGTGCTGCTCGCGGGTCGCCTCGACGTGCTCGGGCTCGGACTCGCATTCTCCGGCGCGTACCTGACGGGGGCCGTCGTCGCGCTCGCGATCCTCTCCCGCCGGACACCGGGATGGTCGGTGCGCGAACTCGGCGTCCCGTCGCTGCGCTGGGTCGCCGCCGCGGGTGCGATGGGTGCGACCATCGTCGCCGTGACGGGCGGCTCGCCGCACGGCGCAGCCACGCTGCACGCCGCACTGGCCCTCGCTGCAGGGTCGCTGGCGTTCGTCGCCGTGGCGGCCGTGCTCGGCGACCCCGACGTGCGGTCGGCGCTGGGATCCGCCTACCGGGCCGCGAGGATCACGAGGTCGTCGCGGTGAATCAGCTCGCTCGGCACGTCCTCGGGTAGCGACTCGCTCGTCCGTCCCGCCGCTGCCGCGGCCCTCGTCGCGTCGACGGTCGTCATGCCGCGGGCGAACGTCTCGCCGTCGGATCCGGCGACCTCGACGGTGTCGCCGGCGGCGAAGTCGCCCCGCACCTCGAGCACGCCCGCGTGCAGCAGCGACGAGTGCCGCGACGTCAGCGCGTCGCGGGCTCCGACGTCGACGACGACGGTGCCCGTCGCCTGCGCCGCGAACGCGATCCAGAGCTTGCGGGCGGACAGGTTCCGGTCGTGCGGGAGGAACTGCGTGCCCGTGCCCGAGGATCCTCGGATCGCGCCGTCGAGCACGCCGGGCCTCGACGCCGAGGCGATCACGGTGCGCACCCCCGACCACGACGCGATCCGCGCGGCGGCGAGCTTCGACGCCATCCCGCCGCTCCCCACCTGCGTACCCGACGACGTCGCCCGGACGCTCAGCAACGGATCGTCGGCGGCGACCACTCCGACGAGGCGCGCCGAGGGATCGCGCGACGGATCCGCCGTGTAGAGCCCATCCGTGTCGGTCAACAGCACGAGGACGTCGGCGCGCACGAGGTGGGCGACGAGCGCGGCGATCCGGTCGTTGTCGCCGAAGCGGATCTCGTCGCTCGCGATGGCGTCGTTCTCGTTGATCACGGGGACGCACCCGAGCTCCAGCAGCCTGACCAGCGTGGCGCGCGCGTGGAGGTACTGGGAGCGGTCGATGAAGTCGTGCGGCACGAGCAGCACCTGCCCGCCGACGAGACCGTGGCGGGCGAAGTGGCCGTTGTAGCGGGACATCAGCACGCTCTGGCCCACGGCCGACAGCGCCTGCAGGGTGAGCGTGTCCGCGGGCCGCTCCTCGAGCCCGAGCGCACCGACGCCACCCGCCACCGCCCCCGACGAGACGACGATCACCTCGTGACCCTCCGACCGTGCCGCAGCCACCTGGTCGCACAGGTCGCCGATCGCGGCGTCGCGGATCTGTCCGGAACGCTCCGTCACCGAGGACGTGCCGATCTTCACCACGATGCGCACGGCGGTCAGGCCTCCGGCCGGTAGTCGAACTCGAACTCGCCGATGCGCACGACGGCGCCGTCCGTCGCGCCGGCCCGTGCGAGGAGCCGCAGCACGCCGGCGGTCCGCAGCCGTTCCTCGATGTAGACGAGCGCGTCCGGCGTGGTGACGTCGCTGAGCGCGACGGCGCGCTCGACCTCGCGCCCCGACAACCGGAACTCGTTCTCGCCGGTGCGCTCCACCGTGGCACCCTGCGGATCCGGCCTGATGACGACCTCGCCCTGCTCCCGGGGCAGCACCGACCGTGCCGCTGCGACCAGCGTCGCCAGCCGGCCGAGCACCTCGCGCACCCCGGCGCCCGTCACGGCGGACATCGCGCTCCCCTGCCACCCGGACACCGTGGCGGAATCGGCGGCATCGAGCTTCGTGCCGACCACGAGCCGCGGACGCTCGAGCAGCTCGGGCCTGAACCTGCCGAGCTCGTCGACGAGCACTGCGAGCTGGTCGCTCGGCGGCTGGCCGTCCATCGGCGCGAGGTCGACGAGGATGCAGAGCACGCGGGCGCGCTCGATGTGCCGCAGGAACCGGTGCCCCAGCCCCTTGCCCTCGCTCGCGCCCTCGATGATGCCGGGGATGTCCGCCATCACGAACTCTGCGTCGTCCCCGAGGCGCACCACGCCGAGGTGCGGCTCGAGCGTGGTGAAGGGATAATTGGCGACCTTCGGCTTCGCCGCGGAGACGGCGGAGATGAACGTGCTCTTGCCCGCGTTCGGGAACCCCACGAGCGCGACGTCGGCCATCAGCTTCAGCTCGAGAGCGAGCCACGACTCCTCGCCGTGCTCCCCCTGCTCGGCGAACCGCGGCGCGCGCCGGCGGTTCGACAGGAAGCGCGCGTTGCCGCGCCCACCGCGGCCGCCGCGGGCCGCACGGAACCGGGACCCGTGCGCGGAGAGATCGGCGAGCACCTCGCCCGTGTACATCTCGCGCACCACCGTTCCCTCGGGGACGCGCACCACGAGGTCGCCCCCGCGCCGGCCGTGCTGGTCCTTGCCCATCCCGTTGGCGCCGTCCGAGGCCCGGCGGTGGGGGTGGTCCCGGAAGGCGAGCAGCGACGCGACGTTGTGGTCGGCCTCCAGCCAGACGTCGCCGCCGTCGCCGCCGTCGCCGCCGTTCGGCCCGCCGAACGCCACGGGCCCCTCCCGGCGGAAGCTCACGCAGCCGAAGCCGCCGTCGCCGCCGCGGACGTTGAGCTGCGCTTCGTCGACGAATGCGCTCATGGGGCTTGCAAGGCTAACTGCGCCACCCGTGTCCTAGCGTTGGCTCGTGGAACCCGACCGTCACGTCTCATGGGCCTCGACGATGCACGGCCACGCCGATGGTGCCATCCGGCTGGCGCACCGCGACTCGTGGGCGGGCCCCGGCGCGGCTTCCGCCGCGTCCCGCGAGGAGCGCGAGGCCGCCGAGGACGCGGCGCTCTCGCCGCTCGCCACGCGCTCGGTCGGTGCCGGGTCCCGCGCACAGGAGGAAGAGCCCGATCCCTTCCGCCTGTGCTTCGAGCGCGACCGGGACCGCATCCTCCATTCGCCGGCGTTCCGGAGGCTCGCGGGCAAGACGCAGGTCTTCGTCTTCCCCGACGACCACCAGCGCACCCGGCTCACCCACGCGCTCGAGGTCGCCCAGGTCGCGGGTTCCGTCGCTCGCGTGCTCGGGTTGAACGTCGCACTGACCGAGGCCATCGCGCTCGGCCACGACTGCGGACACGGCCCGGGGGGACACGCCAGCGAGGACGCGCTCAGCCCGTTCGTCGACGGCGGCTACGACCACGCGACCTGGGGCGCCGACGTCACGCTCGAGCCGCTGAACCTGTGCGCCGAGACGCTCGACGGCATCCGCAACCATTCGTGGTCGAGGCCCGCACCCGCGACGCCCGAGGGCGAGGTCGTCTCGTGGGCCGACCGGATCGCCTACGTGTGCCACGACTTCGAGGACGCAGTCGCCGCCGGAATCGTCCGACCGGACGAACTGCCGCCCGAGGTCCGTGTGCACTGTGGCACGACGCGGGCGAGCCAGCTACGGGCGTTCATCACGGCGATGATCGACGCGAGCGCATCGACCGGCCGCATCGGCATGACGACGCGGGTCGCGGACGCACTCGCCGGGTTCCGCCAGTTCAACTACGAGCGCGTCTACATGCGCGACTCGTCGGTCGCGCAGGCGAACTCGGTGATCGACCTGCTGCGCGCACTGGTCGAGGCCTATGCCGCGCAGCCCAGTCTGCTGCCCCCCGGTCGGGACGGGCAGGAGCCCGGATCGGCAGGCGCGTTCCGGAGGGCCGTGGCATACGTCGGCGGCATGACGGACCGGTTTGCCTGCCGGCAGGGCGAGGCGCTCCTGGGCTGGACGCGCGAACGGCTGCCGCGCGGAATCGACGTCTGGTAGCGGCGGGCGATCAGCCCGCGAGCGGCAGCACGTCGACGACCTTGCGCCCGCGGCGCTGGCCGAACTTGACGCTGCCCTCGGCGAGGGCGAACAAGGTGTCGTCCTTGCCCTTGCCGACGTTCAACCCCGGGTGCACCTTCGTGCCGCGCTGACGGACGAGGATCGTGCCCGCCGTGATCATGGTGCCGTCGAACACCTTCACGCCGAGGCGCTGTGCATTGGAGTCCCGGCCGTTCTTGGTGGAGCCGCCGCCCTTGGTCTTCGACATGGTCCCTAGCCTTTCGCGATCGCGGTGATCTCGACGAGCGAGTAGTGCTGACGGTGGCCGTACCGGCGGCGCTGGTTGGTGCGCCGCTTGTAGGTGAACCCGTCGATCTTCGGCCCGGCGACCGTGCCGACGACCCTGCCCGTGACCGACGCCTTGGCCAACTCGGCGGGGGTGGAGAGCACCGTGTCGCCGTCGACGACGAGGACGGGCTGCAGGGTCACGGTGGACCCGGTCTCGGCTTCGAGCAGCTCGACCTGGACCTGCTGGCCCGTCGACACCCGCTCCTGCTTGCCGCCTGATGCGATTACTGCGTACATAACGTCTCCCGACTCTACTGCCCAGCCCTCGGCCGACCCAACCTCAATCGAGCATCGCGAGATCGAGGGTCATCCCGCGGCCCTCGCACGCGCCGCACTGGTCCGCAAAGGCGGTCAGGAGGCCCTCCCCGATCCGCTTCCGCGTCATTTCCACCAGCCCGAGGTCGGAGATCTCATAGACGTGGGTGCGGGTCTTGTCGCGCGCCAGCGCGTCCCGGAAGGCATCGATCACCCGGCGGCGGTTCTCCCGCACCTCCATGTCGATGAAGTCGATCACGATGATGCCGCCGATGTCGCGCAGCCGGAGCTGCCGGGCGATCTCCTCGGCCGCCTCGAGGTTGTTGTGGAAGACCGTCTCCTCGAGGTTCGAGCGCCCGACGTTCTTGCCGGTGTTGACGTCGATCACGGTCAGGGCCTCGGTGTGCTCGATGATGAGCGAGCCGCCGGACGGCAGCCATACCTTCCGGTCCAGGGCCTTGCGCACCTGTTCGTGGACCCGGTGCTGCTCGAAGAGCGACAGCCCCTCGGCCTCCGCGTCGTAGAACTCGATCCGGTCGGCGAACTCCGGGTTGAACGCCGTGACGTAGGACTTCACCTCGTCGTGGAGCGCACGGTCGTCGATGACGATCCCGCGGTACTCGTTGGAGAATTCCTCGCGGATGACCCTCACCGCCAGCGGGGGCTCCCGGTACAGGAGGGTCGGGGTGTTGGCCTTGGCGGCTGCCTCGCGGATGACCTCCCACTGCTCGAGGAGCCTCGTGAGGTCGGTGGTCAGCTCGTGCTCCGTGGCGTTCTCCGCCGCCGTGCGCACGATGATGCCGTGCTGCTCCGGCTTAATCCGGTCGAGGATGGAGCGGAGCCGCCGGCGCTCGCCGTCCGGCAGGCGCTTGCTGATGCCGTAGGTCCGGGAGTCCGGGATGAGGACGACGAAGCGACCCGGCAGGGACACCTCCTGCGTCAGCCGTCCGCCCTTGGCGCCGATCGGGTTCTTCGTCACCTGGCAGAGGATGAGCTGTCGGGCGCGGAGCACCTGCTCGATGCGCGGGTTGGGGCCCTGCTCCACCACGTCCTCGCGGTCGAACTGCACGTCGCCCCGGTACAGCACCGCGTTCTTCGCCGTGCCGATGTCGACGAACGCCGCCTCCATCCCCGGCAGCACGTTCTGCACGCGCCCGAGGTAGATGTTGCCGTGGATCTGCAGTTCGTCGTCCGCCGGCCGCGAGACGTAGTGCTCGATCAGGCTGCGCCCCTCCAGCACCGCCACCTGCGTGACGTCCTCGCGAACCTGCACGCACATGAGGTAGCGGCCCACCGCCTTGCCGTGGCGCTCCTTGCCGCGGCGGCGCTCCATGAGGTCGGCCTCGGTTCGCTCCGGCTGCGCCGACTTGGCGCCGCGACGGGATCGGCCGCCACGGCCGCCACGGCGCGAGCCGCCCTCGCCCCTGCCACCGTCGCCCTTGCTGGCCGACTTGCCGCCCGCCGGAGCCTGACGGGGGGTCGGCGCCGAGCCGGGACGCGTGTCGCCGATCTTCGGCGCCGGTCGCGTGTCGCCGATCTTCGGGGCTGGACGCGTGTCGCCGATCTTCGGACGGGGAGCCCCCTCCTGGCCATCGACCGGTCGCGGCATGCCTTCGCCCGGCGGATCCGGGAGCTCCATCTGCTGTGACGATGTGGGCGACGCCGCACCGCCGCCCGACCGGGAGGAACTCCGGTTCCGGCCGCCCCGCTTCCCGCGCCGACGCTTGCGCACCGGCTGGCCACCCTGGGTCCCGCCCGACGCGGAGCCGCCTTCGGCTCCGACCTGCTCTTCGCTCATGTTCCGCTCGTTTCCGTCTGCGGCCCCGGCCCCGTGGCCGGCGTGCCGCCGGGCGCCCTTTGCGCTCTCGCGCCCGGTCGCCGCTCGTCGATGTCGTGCCGGGGACGCACCCCCGACGTGCCCCCCACCCTACCCCTGCGACAGCCTCGACCGGCGGTTCAGAGACGGCGGCGCATGGCGATGCTCTGGACCAGCCCCATCAGGATCGCGCTCCCGAGGAGGTGCGATCCCCCATAGGAGATGAACGGCAAGGGAATGCCGCTCACCGGCGTGACGCCGAGGGCCATGCCGATGTTCTGGAACGTCTGCCACAGCATCATGCAGAAGATCGCCGTGCCGAGGAGCTGGCTGAAGCGGTCCCCCGCAGCCCGCGCGATCACCCAGATCCGCCACAGCAGCACCCCGAAGAGCGACAGCACCACGAGTCCGCCGATCATGCCGAATTGCTCGCCGATCGCGGAGAACGGGAAGTCCGTGAACTGCACGGGGATGTACTTGCCGTTGGTCAGCGGCCCCTGCAGATACCCCTGGCCGTCGAATCCGCCGGTCGACACCGCCCGCTTGGCGAAGCGCACCTGGAGCACGACCTTCTGCAGGTCGGGGTCGAACGAGTTCTGGTTGAGCCACGCATCGAACCGGCGGAGCTGGTAGGCGAGCCGGGGAATTGCGGCGATCGACACAGCGATCGACCCCGCCGTCATCGCCGCAATCAACAGGAGGTACCGGCGCCGGGCGTTCGCGGCGTACATGAGGCCGGTGAACCCGGCGATCACCACCGATGCCGACCCGAGGTCGGGCTGGATGAGGAGGAACATCACCGGCAGGATCACCGCGATCAGCGACATGACGAAGTGGTGCCAGTCGACCTCGTCCTTCGACGCATCCGCGACGTACGCGGCCACGAGGAGGATCACGACGGGCTTGGCGAACTCCGCCGGTTGCAGGGACACGGGCCCGAAGTCGATGGCCAGGCGGGCGCCCCCGGTCACGGCACCGAACACTGGCACGAGGACGAGCCCGAGCATGATGCCGCCGTAGGCCAGCGCGGCCTGTGCGCGCAGCCATTCGTGGCCCAGCCACATCATCGCCGACATCGCACCCGCCGCGACGATGAGGAAGATGACCTGCCGCTGCGTGTACACGAAGGGGTCGAAGCCCTGGTCGATGAGGCGAAGGTGCGTCGCCGAGTACACGGTGAACACGCCGATCACCGCGAGTGACGCGATCGCCGCAATCAGGATCCAGTCGATGTTGCGGATCGGATCGGAGTAGGCCTTGTTCCACTCCCGCGCGAACCCCTTGATCGACAGGCCGCCGGCGTCCGGCTGGCGCCCCGCCACTGCCATCAGTCGCGGCCCTCCGACCGGGTTCCGGCGAGGCACAGCGGGTTGCGCATCGTCAGCGGCGGCGCGGGCGTGGTGCTCGCCAGGTTCAGCGGCTCGGCGACCGTGACGGGATCGAGCCGGTACTCGCCGGCGAGCGCGAGGAAGATGCACTTGGCGACCGGAGCGGCCGCCTGCGAGCCGTAGCCGGACTTCTCGAGGTAGGCGAAGACGGTGAATGGCTGATCGGGATCGAGGCTGAACGCCCCGAAGACCGACGAGTCGTTCCACGGGAGGTTCCCGAACCCCTGGGCCGTGCCCGTCTTCCCCGCGATCGGCAGCGTCTCGTACGGGTACGACCGGAACAACTGCTCCCCGGTCGCCTTGTGGTAGTAGTCATAGTCGACGCCCGGACCCTTGATCACCCGCTGGAGCCCGCGCACGATGGGATCGCGCACCTTCGGCTCCATGTTCACGAGGTTCGCCGGCGGCAGGTCCGTGAAGCGGAGCGCCTCCCCTTGCAGCAGGTCGAACCGCGGCTCGAGCCGGATGCGGTCGTCCTCATTGACGACGACCGGCCCCACGGCGATGCACCCCGGCAGCTCCCGCATGGGCGAGGTCGTGGTGGTGGTACCAGTGCCGCCGTCCGGCGCAACGGTGGCGCCGCCGAGGCCGTCGCCCTCGTCGGGGCACCTCGTATCGGCGTTCGTGAGGTCCGCATATCCCGGCTCCGCATCCGGGGTGCGCTGCAACACGGCCGCAGCGACGCTGGGCATGAGCACGCGACCGCCGTTGCCGAAGGCGCCGTAGGCGACGGCCATCTGCAGCGGCGTCGCGGAGAGCAGCCCCTGGCCGATCGCGAAGAGAATCTGGTCGCCGACGTAGTACGCGCGCCCGGCGTCCTCCGCGATGACGCCGAGGTCGGCCAGGCGCCGCTTCAGGGCCTTGTTGGGGATGGTGCCCGCGTACTCGTTGGGGAGGTCGATGAACGTCGGCGAGCCGAGCCCGAAGGCCCGCACCTCCTGCTCGAGGATCGGCTGGTAGCCGCGCTCGGTCAGGATCTGCTCGCCGATCTTGTAGAAGAACGTGTCGCTCGACACCGCCAGCGCCGACTCCACGTTCACCGTGCCGTACCTGCACGGCGTCGCCGTTGCGGGGCACAGCGAGTTCCGGAACACGCACTTCACGCCCTCGCGGCACCGGTAGTTGGGGATGCTCTCGAGCTTGTAGGTGCCGCGGTCGAGGAACTCGTACTCGGCGCCTCCCGGCAACTGGCCGGTGTTCAGCGCCGCGTACGCCACCAACGGCTTGAACGACGATCCGAGGTTGTAGCGGCCGGATACGGCACGGTTGACCAGCACCGAGAGGTCGGGGTCGTCGGTCGGGGGGAAGATCTCCGCGAACTTCTTGCTGCTGATTCCCGAGGTGAACCAACGGAGGTCGAACCGCGGATAGGAGGCCATCGCCACCACCTGACCGGTCTCGTGGTTGAGCACGACGACGGATCCCGCAGGGGCCTTGAACAGCACCGGATCGGGGTTCGCCGGGTCGGGCGTCCCGTCGGGCAGCCGCTGGATGCCGCCCTCGACGCGGCGGCGCAGCATCAGCTGCGTCTCGAGCGCCTGTTCGGCGAACAACTGGATGTCGAGGTCGATCGACAGGTGGATGTCGTTGCCGGGCTGCGCGTCGACTCCGGCCAGCTTGTCCTCCCGCACGACGCGGCCCTGCGCGTTCACCCGGAACACGCGCACGCCGGGCTTTCCCCGCAACTCGGTCTGGTAGAACTGCTCGACGCCGTAGCTGCCGACGCGCTCGTTGGGCTCGTACTGGAGCGCCCGGTAGTAGGCGAGGTTCTCCTTGAGGATCGCGCCGAGGTAGCCCACCACGTGCGACGCGAGGGCTCCGTACGGGTACACCCTCCGCCAGCTCTCCTGCACCACGATCCCGGGATAGTCCTCCCAGCGCTCCTCGAGGAAGAGCGCGAGTTCCTCCGAGACGCCCTCCTTCAGCGGGAGGAACTCGAGCGGTCCGTACCGCTCGTCGTCGAGCCGGGCCTCCAGCTGGTCCATCGTCATCTGCAGCGGCCCCGACAGCCGCCGGAACAGCTCGGTTCGGCCGTCCTCGTCGCGGAGGTAGTTGCGGTCGATCGACACGACGAGCACCCGCTTGTTGTCGGCGAGGATCCGTCCCTTCGCGTCGAAGATCCTGCCCCGCTCCGGCATCACGCGGATGCTGCGCGTCTGCACCTGCTGCACGATCGCCAGGTTGTCGTCGGCCTGCACCGCCTGCAGGTACCACATGCGGCTGGCGAGGCCGGTGAACATCACCGTGGCGACCACGCCGAGCGCGATCATCGGGTCGATCTTCTTGCGGCGCTTCCGCGCGGAACCGTCAGGCATCGCTCAGCCCGGCAGTCTTGCGTCCCGGAGCGTCCAGCGCACGGCGGGGATCATCGGGATCGAGAGCAGCAGGTTCACGGCGGCGGCGACGGCCGCCAGGCCGACCACCGCCCCTCCGATGCCGGACGGCGCGCCGACGAGGATCATCGCCACCGGAAGCGCGAGGACCCCGCCCGCCGTCGCCACGGCCGCGGCGAGCGAGATCGACCACCAGGTCGGGTCGCGGACGAGGAACGGCAGCAGGCCGCCCCCCGCGCCGACGAGGGCCGCCACCGCCGCGGTGAGCCCGAACGGCGTGGTCAGCGCCGTGTCGTAGAGGAATCCCACGACGAAGCCCGCGATGGCACCGACCTCCGACCCGTGGATGGCGCCGGCCAGTGCGGCGTAGAGGAACGCGAACTGCACCACCGTGCCGAACGGCCGCACGTCGCCGAACAACGTGGTCTGCAGGGCCCCGACGACCAGCGCGACGAGCACGAGGCGCGTCCACCGGTTGGTCAACAGCGCGAGCAACCGGTCGATCATGGCGCCGAGACCGTCGTCGCGGGCGCGGCCGCACCGCGCTCCGTGATCGGCTGGTAGAGCAGGATCCGGACGAACGAGAGGTTCTTCAGGTCGGCCGTGATCTGGATGACGTAGCGATTCCCGGCCACGCCGGCCCGCCCGACGGGATTCAGCACCGTCCCGATGACGATGTCCGGCGGCGCGAGGCTCTGCGACCCCCCTGCCGTGACGATGGGCGATCCGACCTTCACCTCGCCGAATCGCTTGGTGTTCTCGATGAACCGCACCTCGGGGAGGTTCTCGAACCCCATCCCCTCGAAGATGCCCGTCTCTCGCACCGAGTCGGCGGTGCCGGCCGGCACCGTCAGGGACGGCACGTCGACGATGACCTGCGGAACCGTCGACGCCGCCACCTGCTCGCCCGGCGTGAAGCCGGGGATGGCCGTCGTCGCGACGGGCCGGGGCACCGTGGTCGTGGTGGCGCCGGGATCGGGAAGTTCGGGTCCGATCGCGACGAAGTCCTCCGGATCGGGGGGATCGACGATCTTCACCGACACCGCGTAGTTGGGGTCGCTGATCAGCATCACCACGGCGCGCTCGCGCTCGACGCGCGTGATTCGCCCGACGAGGCCCGCGGCGTTGAGCACCGGCATGCCGACGCGGATGCCGCTGTCCGAACCCTGGTTGATCTCGACGGTCGCCGAGAGGTTGGACGGCGCCTCACCGATGACCTGCGCCGACACGGAATTGATCCCGGCGAGCGTGGGGAGTCCGTTCAGTGCGAGGAGCTCCTGGGAGAGGCGCACGGACGCCGCTGCGGCGATCGCCGCGCCCTCCTGCTGCGCCACCTTCTCGCGCAGGATCTGGTTCTCCTCGAGCAGGGCGTCGTACTCGCCGACCGCCCGCCACACGTCGCCGATCGGCCGCGTCACCACCCGCATCACCCGCTCGACGGGACTGAAGAGCCCCGAGACGATGCCGCGCGCCGCGGCCGCACCTGCACCCCCGCCCAGGTCGAGCGTGATCACGAACACCGTTGCCAGCGCCAGCAGCACCACTGCCCGGCGCCGCCGTTGCGACAGGACCGCCATCTGCAGCTATTCCGCGATGTCCCGGCTCGACATGTTCCGCAGGGCCTCGAGGTTGTCGAGCGCCATTCCGCAGCCGAGCACCACCGAATGCAGCGGTTCCTCGGCGGTGAACGCCTCGATGCCCGTGTCGTTGGTGATCCGCTCCGCCAGACCCACGAGCAGCGCGGTGCCGCCGGAGAGGACGAGCCCGTTGTTGATGACGTCGGCGGCGAGCTCGGCAGGGGTGCGCTCGAGCGTGGTGCGGATCGCGTCGATCATGGTCGCGACGGGATCCTCGAGCATCGCGCGCACCTCCTCCGTCGTCACCACCTGCGTGCGGGGCAGGCCGGTCACGGCGTCACGGCCGCCGACCTCGGCCGAGAACTCCTCCGCGAGCGGCCATGCCGACCCGATCTGGATCTTCACCTCCTCGGCCGTGTTCACGCCGATGTCGAGGGCGTACGCCTTTCGGAACCCGGCGACGATCGCCTTGTCCATCTCGTCCCCGGCAGTCCGGACGGAGTTCACGGTGACGATCCCGCCCATCGAGATCACCGCAACCTCCGTCGTGCCGCCGCCGATCTCGACGATGAGGTTGGCGCTCGGCTCCCCGACCGGGAGCCCGCACCCGATGGCCGCCGCCATCGGCTTCTCGATCAGGTAGACGGGCCGGCGGGCGCCCGCGAACTCGGCGGCGTCCTGCACGGCGCGCTTCTCGACGCCCGTGACCACGCTCGGAACCGCGATCACCATGCGCGGCTTGCTCCACCGGCTGTTCGTCACGTGCCGGATGAACTCGCGGAGCATCTGCTCGCACACGTCGAAGTCGACGATGATCCCGCTCTCCAACGGGCGCACCAACCGCAGGTTGGCGGGGACGCGTCCCCACATCCGCTTCGCGTCCTGTCCGACGGCGACGATCTGGCCCGTCGACTTGTCCACTGCGGCGGTCGACGGCTCGTCGAGGACGATGCCCTCGCCCTTGACGAAGATGAGGGTGTTCGACGCCCCGAGGTCGATGGCGATGTCGCGACCGAGGGAGAGCGTCGTCCGAGCCATGGAGTTGGTGTGCCTGCCCGTGCTCCCGGCCGTCCCGGGGCGGATCCGGCGTCCCCCAAGGGTACCGAGACGGGCCGAGGCCCGAGGTTCAGCGGGGGAAGAAGATTGCGATCTCGCGGGCGGCCGACTCGGCCGAATCGCTGCCGTGGACGAGGTTCTCGGTCATTTCCAGTCCGAGGTCGCCCCGGATGGTCCCCGGCGCGGCCTTGACGGGATTCGTCGCGCCCATCATGGACCGTACGACCTCCCACGCGTCGGTCGGTCCCTCCACCACCATCGCGACGACGGGCCCGCGCGACATGAAGGCGACGAGGTCGGGGTAGAAGGGCTTCGAGACGTGCTCCTCGTAGTGCCGCGCCAGCACGCCGGCATCGAGGGTGCGCAGCTCCATGCGCGCGATCCGCAGGCCCTTCGCCTCGAAGCGGGAGACGATGGCGCCGACGAGGCCGCGCTCCACGGCATCGGGCTTCAGGAGGACGAGGGTCTGGTTGCTCATCGTTCAGAGGATACGGCGCAGGTAGGTCCGCGCCGCGCCCGCCACGTAGAGCGAGCCGGCGACGAGCACCGCGTCGTCCTGTCCCGCCCCTTCGAGCGCCGCGTCGCAGGCCCGCGGCACGTCGTGCGTCGTGCGCACCCCCTCGCACCCGATCGCCCGCGCGACGTCGGCGAGCTCGTCGCCCGACACCGCCCGCGGCGACGGCGCGGTGGTGCAGATCACCGAGTCGAAGTCGTCGGCCCGGAGCGCGCCGAGCATCTCGGCGGGGTCGCGTCCGCGGAGGGCACCGACGACCAGCGTCCGGCGCCCCGAAGGGGAGAAGTCGCCGAAGAACACCTCGGCGCAGACGTCCCCTCCCGCGGGATTGTGCGCACCGTCGATGACGACGAGGGGATGCCGGCCGAGCACCTCGAACCTCCCCGGCATCTCCACGCGGGACATCCCCTCGGCGAGCACCCCGTCGTCGACCGGCGCGTCGAAGAACTCCTCCACCGCCGCGATGGCGATCGATGCGTTGTCGCCCTGGTGCCGTCCGTGCAGCGGGACGGCCACGTCGGCGTGCCGGGCGCGCGGCGTCCGCACCTCGAGCAGCCGTCCGCCGACGGCGAGGGCGTTGTCCTCGCACGAAAAATCGGCGCCCCGCAGCACGAGCGACGCGTGCGCGGACTGCGACCAGATCGCCGACAACTCGGGATTCTCGTCGCCGACCACCAGCACCGAACCCTGCTTGGAGATGCCCACCTTCTCGGTCGCGATGTGCGCGAGGGTGGGCCCCGCGAACTCGGTGTGGTCGAGCGCGATGTTCGTGACGACGGCGACCTTCGCGTCGACGACGTTGGTCGCATCCCAGCGGCCGAGCATCCCGACCTCGATGACGCCGACGTCGACCGCGACGTCGGCGAAGTGCCGGAAGGCCGCCGCCGTGACGGCCTCGAAGTACGTCGGGCGGACGCCAGCAACGGCCTCGATCCCCGCCACCGCCGCGATCGCCGCGGCGAACTCGTCGTCCGCGATCGGCTCGCCGTCGATGCAGATCCGCTCGTTCAGCGCCTCGAGGTGCGGGCTCGTGTAGGTGCCCACCTTCAGCCCGTGTGCCACGAGCAGCCTCGTGACCATCTGCGTCGTCGATCCCTTGCCGTTGGTCCCCGTCAGGTGCACCACGGGATAGGAGCGCTGGGGGTCCCCCATCGCGTCCATCATCCGCTCGATGCTGCGCAGCGACGGCGACTCGACGCGCCCCGTCTTTTCGTAGCTGGCGTGGTCGTCGAGGTACCGGAGGGCGTCGGCAATGTCCATCGGTCCCCGCAGGGTCAGGACGCGGCGCGACGCGGCCGAGTGGTGCGCGGCGCGCGGGACTCGGTCCGTGCGGTCACGGCTCCGTCGGCCAGTTCGAGCACGACCTTGCCGACGTCGCCGCGTCCCGGCACGTCGTACATCGTGCCGAGCAGGAGCTCCTCGAGGATCGCGCGCAGGCCCCGCGCCCCGGTTCCCCGGGCGATTGCGAGGTCGGCGACCGCGCCGAGCGCCTCGTCGGTCGCCTCGAACGCCACGTCCTCGAACTCGAAGAACTTGCCGTACTGACGGACGAGTGCGTTCCGCGGTTCGGTGAGGATCTGCACCAGCTCGGCTCGGGACAGGTTGTGCACGGCGCCGACCATCGGCAGGCGCCCGATGAACTCGGGGATCATGCCGAACTTCACGAGGTCCTCTGGCATCACCTGCGCGAAGAGCTCGCCCGGGTCCTTGTCCAGCTTGGAGACGACGTTCGCATGGAAGCCGACCCCCTTCCGGCCGATCCGCGACTCGATGATCTGTTCCAGTCCGGAGAACGCACCCCCGACGATGAACAGCACGTTCGTCGTGTCGACCTGGATGAACTCCTGGTGCGGGTGCTTCCGGCCCCCCTGCGGCGGCACCGACGCCACGGTGCCCTCGAGGATCTTCAGCAGCGCCTGCTGCACGCCCTCACCCGACACGTCGCGGGTGATGGAGGGGTTCTCGCTCTTGCGCGCCACCTTGTCGATCTCGTCGATGTAGACGATCCCCTGTTCGGCCCGTTTGACGTCGAACTCGGCGGCCTGCAGCAGCTTGAGCAGGATGTTCTCGACGTCCTCCCCGACATAGCCCGCCTCGGTCAGCGCGGTCGCGTCCGCCACCGCGAAGGGCACCTTCAGCATCCGGGCAAGGGTCTGGGCGAGGTGGGTCTTGCCGCACCCGGTGGGACCGAGCAGGAGCACGTTGCTCTTCTGCAGCTCGACGTCGTCCCGTTTCCCCGCCCCGCGGCTGCGAATCCGGCGGTAGTGGTTGAACACGGCGACCGACAGCACGGTCTTGGCCTGGTCCTGCCCGATCACGTACTCGTCGAGGAACGAGCGGATCTCCCTCGGCGTGGGGAGGTGGTCCGGTCCCTGGCCCGCGGACTGCTCGAACTCCTCGTCGATGATCTCGTTGCAGAGCTCGATGCACTCGTCGCAGATGTAGACGCCGGGTCCGGCGATCAGCTTGCGAACCTGCTTCTGCGACTTGGAGCAGAAGGAGCACTTGACCAGCTCAGCCGTGTCCCCGAACTTCGCCACGCCCCAAAACTAGGCGATGGGAACCCGCAATTCAGCGGATCGGGCCGGTGCGGTCGACGGCGCTGCGCGTCGTGATGATCTCGTCGATCACCCCGTACTCCTTGGCGGCATCGGCCTCCATCACGAAGTCACGGTCGGTGTCCTCGTGGATCCGCGCGATCGACTGGCCGGTGTGCACGGCGAGGATCTGCTCGAGCAGCTCGCGCATCCGCAGGATTTCGCGGGCCGCGATCTCGAGGTCGGTCACCTGCGAGTAGCCGACCTGCCCGTACGGCTGGTGCAGCAGGACGCGCGAGTGCGGCAGCGCGAGCCGCTTGCCCTTCGTCCCCGCGGCCAGCAGCACCGCCGCGGCGGAGGCGGCCTGCCCCAGGCAGATCGTGGCGATGTCGTTCTTGATGAATTGCATCGTGTCGTAGATCGCGAAGAGGGCGGTGATGTCGCCACCGGGGCTGTTGATGTAGATGTTGATGTCCCGGTCGGGGTTCTCGCTCTCGAGGTGGATCAACTGGGCGCACACCAGGTTCGCGATCGTGTCGTCGATCGGCGTGCCGAGGAAGATGATGTTCTCCTTCAGCAGCCGCGAGTAGAGATCGTAGGCGCGCTCGCCGCGGCTCGTCTGCTCCGTGACGGTGGGGACGTAGTAGTTCCTCGGGTTCACGCCTCGTCCTTTCCTGTGTCCTCGGCCAGCAGCAGCGACGCGTCGATCGGCGAGCCGTCCGGAGCGGCCAGCGCGGCGTGCTCGATGAGCCAGTCCAGCGCCTTCGACTTGCGGATCTGCGCGCGCAGGTCCTCGATCGCGTCGTTTTGGTCGTAGAGCCTGCGGACCTTGTCGGCCTTCTGGTTGACGCGCATCGCAATCCGCGCGATCTCCGCCTCCACGTCGTCGTCGTCCGCCTCGATGCCCTCCTGCCGCGCGACCGCGCGCAGCGCAAGGTCCACCCGCACGGCCTTGCGCGACTCGGTGCGCACCGCCTCGAGGAACCCCTCCGGCGGCTGCCCCGTCGCGGACAGCCAGTGCTCGAGCGACATACCCTGCGCCGCGAACCGCTCGATGAGCGAGCGCACGCGGGAGCGGAAGTCGCCCTCCACCATCGCCTCGGGAAGGTCGATCGCCACCAACGCGGCGACCGACGTCGACACGTTGTCGACGAGCACCGAACGGGCCTGGTTGAGCTTGTACTCCTCCAGCCGCGCCCGCACCGAGCCGCGCCACTCGGCGACCGTCGCGCAGTCCGCGACGTGGCCGTCCACCCACTCGTCGGTCAGGTCGGCGAGATCCATCTGCTGGACCTTCTTCACCACGGCGACCAGATCGGCGACGTCCTCGGTGCCGTTCGGCGCCTCGGAATACTCGATTCGCGAGCCCGCGGTGGCTCCAGCCAGGTGGCCGTCGAAGCCGGGGGACACCCACCCCTTGCCGAGTTCGTACACCCAGTCGGCGGTGTTGAGGCCCGGAACCGGCGTCCCGTCGCGCGTGCCGGTCAGGTCGATGGTGAGCACGTCGCCCGTCGCGGCGGGACGGTCCACGTCGACGAGGGTGCCGTGGCGGCGCCGCTCGGTCGCCATGACCTCGTCGATCTCGGCGTCGTCGACGGAGAGCGCCGGCATCTCCACGCGCAGACCCTTGTGGCCGGCGATGTCGATCTCCGGCCGGACCTCGCACGTCGCGTCGAACACGACGGGTCCGGACTCCTCGCCCGACGTGACCGCGATGTCCGGCGTGGCGATCAAGTCGACGTTGTGCTCGCGAACCGCCTCGGCCAGGTACTCGGGCAGCGAGTCCTGGATGGCGCGGGAACGGGCGATCCCCGTGCCGATGTGCGCCTCGATCACCTTTCGCGGCGCCTTCCCCTGGCGGAAGCCCGGGAGGTTGATCTCCTTCGCGAGCCGCGTGAACGCCTGGTCGATGCTGCGGTCGAATTCGACCTCGTCCACCTCGACGGTCAACCTGACCTTGTTGCCCTCGAGCGCCGCGATCGCCGTCCTCACAGTGCGCCGAGTGTACCCTTTGCCCCCGTGAGCACCTCGTGGAACCCGCACTCGCTCGCCAAGCCGCACGAGGGACAGATCGCACTGGTGACGGGCGACGAGGTGGAGGCGTCCGTCGAACTCGAGGGCGTCGCGGCCGGGATGCGCGGCACCGTGATCCTCGCGAACGGCTTCAATTGGCTCCGCTACCGCGTTCGGTTCTCCAACGGCGCCGAGCTCGGTGACCTCGACCACCGCACGCTGCGGCCGGTCGGCCGTGCAGCCCGGCGCATCGCGCGCGAGCAGCGCAAGTCGGCGCGCGCTGCGCGCTGACGGTTCGCGCCGTCGCCCGTAGCCTCTGCGGTTCCGGGGAGTGGCGCAGGTGGTAGCGCGCCTGGTTTGGGACCAGGAGGCCGGGGGTTCAAGTCCCCCCTCCCCGACTCGGCGCGCCGCGTCAGGCGATCGGCACGGTGTCGCGTCGGACCGTCATCGCCGACAGCACCTCGGGATCGGGCTCTCGGCCGATGCCGGCGCCTGATGGCACCGCGAGGTGGCCGTCCTCCAGCACGAACGGCGCCGTCACGTCGCGGAGGAAGTAGCGGTCCGACGCGGACGTGTCGCCGGGCAGGGTGAATCCGGGGAGCGCGGCCAGCGCGAGGTTCGCCGCCCGCCCGATGCCGGTCTCGAGCATTCCGCCGCACCACACCGGCACGCCGCGCTCCAGGCACAGGTCGTGGATCGCGCGCGCCGCGAGGTAGCCGCCGACGCGCCCGGGCTTGATGTTCACCACGCTGCACGCGCCCAGCTCGATCGCACCGCGCGCCGACTCGAGCGAGGTGATCGATTCATCGAGGCAGACCGGGGTCGCGATCCGCCGCGCGAGCGCCGCGTGGCCCGCGAGGTCGTCCTCCGGCAGCGGCTGCTCGATGAGGAGCAGGCCGAGATCGTCCAGCTGCGCGAGGTGGGCCGCGTCGTCGATCCGGTACGCCGCGTTGGCGTCGACCTGCAGCAGCAGCGCGTCGCCGAACTCGCGGCGCACCGCGCGGACCTGCCCGATGTCGGAGCCCGGCTCGATCTTCAGCTTGATCCGCAGGTACCCGGCGCGCAGGTATCCCTCGACCGTGCGGAGCAGCTCGGGAACGGAGTCGTGGATGCCGACGGACACGCCGGACGGCACCCGGTCGCGCACCGCGCCGAGGTGGCCGGCGAGCGAGACGCCGCGCGCACGGAGCTGGTGGTCGAGCAGGGCCGCCTCGACGACCGCCTTCGCCATCGGGTGCCCGCGCACCGGCGACACCGACGCGACGAATTCCTCCGCCGTCGTGTCCGGACCCACCTCCGGCAGCAGGAACCGACGGATGACGTCCTCGCAGCCGTCGACGTACTCCGACGAGTACACGGGTGCGGCCATCGCGACGCACTCGCCCCACCCCTCGGCGTCGTCGCCAATGAGCCGCAGGTAGAGCAGGCTCCGCGCCGTCTCGGTGCCGAACGACGTGCGGAAGGGCGCCACGAGGTCGATCCGCGCGCGCACGATCTCGGCGGCACGGAGCGTCACGGGGCACCCACGACGTAGTCGCCGCGATCGGTCAACCCGCGCACGATCCGTCCCCCACCGAGCGTGGCGCCGAACGCCTCCCGGTGCCGCGCGCGCCATTCGGCGACGGCGCCGGGGTCGCCCGCGCGCAGCGCGCCGACGTCGTCGGGGGTGGGAATCGTCAGGTCGCCGGCGCGCACCTCCACGCGCCGTCCGACGGGCGGCTCGCCACGGCCGGCGACCGCCCACCGGACGACGAGCCGGTCGCTTGACCCGTCGGAATTGATGTCGTCCACGAGACGACCGTAGAAGTCGGGGTGGTACCCGTCCACCTCGCACCCCAGGCTCGCGAGGTTGAACGACGCGTTGCGGCGGACCAGCGGATCGAACGTCCACGTGATCGCCTCGAATCCCTCTGCCGCCGCCCAGCGCCACTGGTGCCGCTTGAGCGCCGTACCGAGGCCGCAGCCCGCCACCGACGGGAGCACCGCCGTCACGTGGGAGTGCAGGATCGCGCCGCGACCCGCGATGGCGAAGCTCGCGCCGACCGGCTCGTCCCCCGACCATGCGACTGCGCCGTATCCACCGACGTGGATCGCTGCGACGACCAGTGGAACCGGCACCAAACCGGCTCCCCCCCAGACCGCGTCGCACACCCGTGCCAGCGCCTCGGCGCCGGCCGCATCCCGGACCAGCCGCACCTCGGCGGGTCGCGTCGTGCCGCGCGCCATCACCGGAGCCGACTCTACCGATCCGACACAATGTGCCCATGCCCGTCACCGTCACCGTGGTCGACCATCCCGTCGCGGCGGAGGCCCTCACCAACCTCCGCGACGAGCGCTCGTCCAACCAGTTGTTCCGCGCCGAGATGCGGCGGCTCTCGCTGATCGTCATCGCGGAGGCCGCGCGCACGGTGCCCGTCCGCCCCGTGCGCGTGCGCACCCCGCTGGCCGAGACCGACGGCGCGGTGATCGCGTCGCGGCCGGTGCTCGTGCCGATCCTGCGCGCGGGGCTCGGCATGCTGCCCGCGGCGATGGAGCTGCTGCCCGACGCCGACATCGCCGTCGTCGGCGTCCAGCGCGACGAGGCGACGCACGCGCCGAGCGAATACGTCGCGAAGCTCCCCACCCGGCTCGACGGCAGGCACTGCATCGTGCTCGACCCGATGCTCGCGACCGGCGGGTCGCTCGCGCACGGCTGCCGCATCCTCGCCGACCGGGGGGCGCCGCAGCCGCTCACCATCGCGTGCGTGCTCGCCGCGCCCGAGGGCATCGCGCACCTCGACGCATCCGAGATGTCGCTGCACATCGTCACCGCATCGGTCGACGAGCGGCTCAACGAGCAGGCGTTCATCGTGCCGGGTCTCGGCGACGCCGGCGACCGCCAATTCGGCCCCCCGCACTGACCTCCTGATCAGCCGAGGAGCGCGGCGGTCACCCCGTCCAGCAGTCCGAGGTCGATGGTCCTCGTCCGCCCCCGCGTGACGGACATCGGCTCGGACCCGATGTCCGCGCCCCTCACCGACACCATCCGTCCGGCGCCACCGCCCTCGGCGAGATCGGCTGCTGCGAGCCCCAGGCGGGTCGCCAGCACGCGGTCGTGCGCCGTCGGCGTCCCTCCGCGTTGCACGTGACCCAGCAGCGTCACCCTCGCCTCGTAGCCCGTCCGCGCGCTCAGTTCCGCGGCGACGGCTGCGGCGAGGCCGCGGTACACGCGGTGTCCGTGGCGGTCGACGGGCCGGTCCGGGACGGACATCGTGCCCTCGACGGGAGTCGCACCCTCCGCGACCACGACGACCGAGGCGTAGCGGCCGCGTGCGTGCCGGCGTGCGACGAGCTCGGCGACGCGCGCGATGTCGAACGCCACCTCCGGCACGAGGATGGCGGTGGCCGATCCGGCGATCCCCGCGTGCAGCGCGATCCACCCCGCGTCGCGACCCATCACCTCGATCACCATGATGCGGTCGTGGCTCTCCGCGGTGGTGTGCAGCCGGTCGATGGCGTCGGTCGCGATCTGGAGCGCGGTGTCGAACCCGAAGCACTCGTCGGTGCCCTCGATGTCGTTGTCGATCGTCTTCGGTACGCCGACGACCGGCAGACCGTGGTCGTCCGCGAGCATCGAGGCGACGGTGAGCGAGCCGTTTCCCCCCACGACGACCAGGGCGTCGAGCCCCTGGGAGTCGAGCGCCTGCCGGACGAGCACCGGCCCGTCCGGATGGTCGAACGGGGAGCCCCTGCGCGTGCCGAGGATCGTGCCGCCGCGCGGCAGGATGCCGCGGACGTCCTCCGCCTCGAGGGCGATCGCCCGCCCCTCGATCACGCCGTCCCATGCGTCGAGGAAGCCCGTCACCGGCGTGCCGTGCCGCTCAGACACCCGTCGCACCAGCGCCCGGATCACCCCGTTCGTCCCGGGACAGTCGCCGCCGCCCGTCAGGATTCCGAGCCTCATGGCGTCAGGGTACGGAACCGCCCCGGCCCCGGCCCGCCCGACGGGTGTCCCGACCCTCGGGTGGGTCGTCCGCCCGTCGCACCGTGCGACTCCTGCTCGCTAGGGTTGTCCCCGCTAGTCCACACCAACAAAGGGGGAAGCATGTCAGACATTGAGCAGGAGAAGCTCAACGTCGCGTCGGGTCCGCAGGGCCTCTCGCGCCGTCGCTTCATTCAGGGCGTCGCTGCCACGGGCATCGGCGCCGGCCTCGTCGGCCTCGCCGCGTGCGGCGGGGACTCCGACGGCGCAGCGACCGACGAAGCCACCGACACCACGGCGGCGCCGGTCGGCGGACCGCTGAAGATCGCGATCGGCAAGGTGGCCAACCCGCCGACGCCGTTCACGACCAACGACCAGGGCAGCCTCCAGATCCTGGGCTGCGTCGGCGAGTACCTCGCATGGGAGAACGACAAGGGCGAGGTCGAGCCGCGCGTCGCGGAGAGCTGGGAGTCCACCGACGGTGGCACCACCTGGACCTACAAGATCCGCCAGGGCATCACGTTCCACGACGGCTCGCCGCTCACCGCGGACGACGTCGTGTGGTCGATCGTCAGCCACCTCGATGAGGCGAACGCCTCGACGCAGGCCGGCACGTTCGCGGGCGTCCTCACGGCCGCCGGCGTGACGAAGGTCGACGACTCCACCGTGCAGTTCGTCTGCGACGCCCCGACGGGCGCGCTGCCGAACCTGCTCAGCTCCACCACCTACGGCCTCGTGATGATGAAGAACGGGGACAAGGGCGGCGACGGCTGGCAGGCCACGATGAACTCGTGCGGCCCCTGGGTCCTCGAGTCCTACACCGAGGGCACCGGCGCGACGTTCACGAAGAACGCGAACTACTGGGACACGAACCGCCAGCCGGCGTTCGACACCCTCGAGCTCATCCAGTTCGACTCGGCTGACGCGGCGATCGCACAGCTGGCGACGGGCGAGCTCGACATCGTGTCGTTCGTCTCGGCCTCGTCGGTCGCCTCGGTCGACACCAGCGTCGCGGACATCGTCCGCGTGCCGTCGTCGGGCACCCTGATGGTTCACATGCGCAACGACTTCGGTCCGTTCCAGGACAAGCGGATCCGCAAGGCCGCCGCGCTCACCCTGGCCCGCGCCGACTACCTGTCGGGCGTGCTGGCAGGCGAGGGCTCGCTCGGCAACGACAGCCCGACCAGCGCCTACCAGACGCTGATCGACGCGTCCGTCCCGCAGCGCGAGAAGGACCTCGAGCAGGCCAAGGCGCTGATGGAGGAGGCCGGTGCGGCAGACGGGTTCGAGGTGGACCTGTCGAGCTACAGCCGTGACGACATCAACCTGCTGGCTCCGTACCTGCAGTCCGCCCTCGCCGAGATCGGGATCACCGTCACGATCAAGCAGGCTGACTCGTACTACAGCCCGCCGTGGTCGGCACAGGAGTCGAAGCAGGTCGAGAACAACATCTGGCTCGAGTCGAACTTCGGCATCACCGACTTCGGTCACCGTGGCTCGCCGGACGTGGTCCTCACCCGCGTCTTCGCGTCCACCGGCGACTGGAACGCGGCCCAGTACAAGAGCGACGACATGGACGCGGCCATCACCACGTTCAAGACGGCGACCACGCCGGAGGCTCGCAAGGCCGCGGCCAAGACCGTCCAGGAGATCGCCCTGGAGGACTCGCCGTACATCATCATCTACTTCCAGACGGCCATCGGCATCGTCAGGAAGGGGCTGACCGGCTTCTACTCGAACGGCATGGCGCAGTTCGAGTCCGCAGCCGTCCGTCCGGCCTGATCCAGCGACAGTCACGGTCCGAAGGGGCCGGCGCACTTCGGTGCGCCGGCCCTTTCGCCGTTTCCGGGGCCGTCCCTGACGGAAGGTCCGGTCCGTCCTTCTAGGATCGCCTTCCGTGGGGGCGTACATCCTGAGGCGCGTGGGGCTCGCGCTCGTCACCGTGTTCCTCGTGACCACGGCGATCTTCTTCATGACCCACATCCTCCCCGGCAACGCCGCCGAGCGGATCCTCGGCAACCTCGCCGAACGGGAGAACGTGCTCCTGCTCGAGAAGCAGCTCGGCCTCGACAAGCCGGTGCTCGTTCAATACACGTCGTGGCTCGGCGACGCCGTGCGCGGGGACTTCGGCGAGTCGATCCAGCACCGCGTGCCCGTCGAGAAGCTCCTGGTTCCGTCGGTCGGCTACTCGCTGCGCCTCGCCCTCGTCGCCTTCCTGCTGACGATCCCGATCAGCATCATCGGCGGCATCGTCGCGGGCGTCTTCCGCGGACGGTGGATCGACCGGGCGATCACGGTCGGCGGCCTCTCCGCAGCGGTGGTGCCCGAGTTCGTGTGGGCGGTGCTGCTCGTGCTCGTGCTCGGAGTGAACCTCCATTGGCTGCCGACCAACGCGTTCCCCGGCACCGATGCATCGGTCCCCGAGATCGTCCACCACCTCCTGCTGCCGTCGGTCGCCCTGATCCTCGTGCTCTTCGGCTACATCTCCCGCATCGCACGTGCCGGCGTGGTCGAGGCGATCGAGTCGGACTACGTCCGCACCGCGTTCCTGAAGGGCCTGTCGCGCCCGGCGGCCATCCGGCGCCACGTGCTGCGCAACGCCCTGCTGCCCACCATCGCCGTGACCGCGTCAATGGTGCCGTACCTCGTCGGCGGCCTCGTGGCCGTGGAGATCATCTTCAACTACCCGGGCTTCGGGGGCCTCCTGCTGAAGGCCGTGCAGTACCGCGACTACCCGATGCTCCAGTCGGCGGTGCTCATCATCTCCGTCGTCATCGTCGGGGTGCAGCTGGTCGCCGACATCCTCTTCGCCGTGCTGAACCCCCGCATCCGCCAGAAGGTCTCGCAGTGAGCGCCGAGCGCGACCTCCGGGCCGTCGCCCGCGCCGAGCGCGACCGCATCCGCAGCGAGCGGCTCCGCCAGCTCCGCCGCAACCCCGCCTTCGTCGTGGGCGCCGTAATCCTCGGCATCTGGGTGGTCTGCGCGCTCATCGGCGAGTTCGTCGTGCCGCACGAACCGGCCCTCGTCGACATTCTCTCCACCAACAAGGGACCGTCGTCGGAGCACTGGTTCGGCACCGACGTCGTCGGCCGCGACGTCTTTTCCCGTGTCATCGTCGGGGCGCGACCCGTGCTGGTCATGGCCTTCCTCGCCACCGTCATCGGCACGGTGCTCGGCACAGTCATCGGCCTCGTCGCCGGCTACTTCAAGGGCTGGGCCGACGTGATCATCATGCGCATCCTCGATGCGATCAGCGCGCTGCCCGTGCTGGTCATCGCGCTCCTCGCGCTCGCCGCGGTGGGCGGCTCCTCGCAGCCCGTCACGATCCTGATCATCGGCTTCGTCTTCACCCCGATCATCGCGCGCACCGTGCGGGCGGCGGTGCTGCCCGAGGCGGAGCTGGACTACGTGGCCGCCGCGCGCCTGCGCACCGAGCGCGCGCCGCACATCCTCGCCGTCGAGATCCTCCCGAACGTCCTGCCGCCGATCATCGTCGAGTTCACGGTGCGCCTCGGCTACGCCGTCTTTGCGATCGCCACCCTCGGCTTCCTCGGCGTCGGCGTGCAGCTGGGATCGCCCAACTGGGGCTCGCAGGTCGCGGAGAATTACGGGCGCATCTTCGCCGACAACTGGTGGTCCACCACCTTCCCCGCCGGCGCGATCGCCACGCTCGCGATCGCGATCAACCTCGTCGCCGACGGCATCGTGGAGTCGTTCGAGCAGTGAGCGCCCCGACCCTCGAGCTCCGCGACCTCTCCGTCGCCTACCGGGTCCGCGGCATCGACCGCCAGGTGCTCCGCGGCGTCTCGCTGGCGATCCAGCCCGGCGAGGCCTACGGGCTCGTCGGGGAGTCGGGCTGCGGGAAGTCCACCGCGGCGTATGCGGCGATGCGCTACCTGCCGCGAAACGGCGCGATCACCGGGGGCTCGATCCTCTTCGAGGGCCGCGACATCAGCGCCGTTCCGGAGGCCGAGATCCGCGAGCTGCGGCGCGCGGCGATCTCGATGGTGTACCAGAACCCCATTGCAGCCCTGAACCCGACGATCCGTGTCGGCGAGCAGGTCGCGGAGTCCTTCGCACTGCTCGGGAACGGCCGCAGCGAGAGCCGGCGGCTCGCCGTCGAGGCCCTCAGGCGGGTGCAGATCGCCGACCCCTCGAAGGTGATGGACCGCTATCCGCACCAGCTGTCCGGCGGCATGGCGCAGCGCGTCGTCATCGCGATGGCGCTCGCCTCGTCGCCGCGACTCCTGGTGCTGGA
The DNA here is from genome assembly GCA_018969685.1 of Acidobacteriota bacterium. Classification (GTDB taxonomy): domain Bacteria; phylum Actinomycetota; class Acidimicrobiia; order Acidimicrobiales; family Ilumatobacteraceae; genus UBA3006. The sequence continues at coordinate 59,801 of JAGWXX010000003.1, forward strand.
CGAGCCGACGACCGGCCTCGACGCGACGGTCGAGGCAGAGGTGCTCGACCTGCTCAGGTCGCTGATCGCCGAGTCGAACACGTCGATCCTGTTCATCAGCCACAACCTCGGCGTGATCCGGGCGATGTGCAACCGGGTGGGCGTCCTGTACGCGGGCGCACTGGTCGAGGAGGGCGCGACGGCGACGATCATCCAGCGCCCCAGCCACCCGTACACGGTCGGACTCATGCGCTGCATCCCGCGCGGCGGACTCGACAAGTACGACTCGCACCTCGACACCATCCCGGGGACGCCACCCCCGCTCGGCACCCCGCTTCCCGGGTGCGTCTTCGTCAACCGCTGCGCGATCGCCCGCGAGTCGTGCGCCACCGCCCCGACGCCGGTCACGGACCTCGGGAACGGCCACACCACCCGCTGCCCGTACCACGCCGAGGCCGCATCGATGCCGCGCGTGGTCGCCAGCGAGCCAGTCACGGCCAGCGACGAGCACCGCGCCGAGCGCGGCCGCGACCTGGTCACGGTCGCGCACCTGTCGAAGACCTTCGCCCAGGGCGACGGCGACGTCCGCGTGCTCTCCGACGTCACCCTGTCGCTGCGGCACGGCGAGACGCTGGGGCTCGTCGGCGAGTCCGGCTCGGGCAAGACCACGCTCGCCAAGACCCTCCTCGGCATCCACCCTCCGGACGACGGCAGCATCCTCGCCATCGACGGCAAGGCGCTCGGGAGCACGATCGACGACCGGACCGCGCACGAGGTGGCGTCGATCCAGATCGTCTTCCAGAACCCCGACTCGGCCCTCAACCGCCGCCACTCGGTGACGCGGATCGTGGCACGGGCCGTGCAGAAGCTCGCCGGCGCGACCCCGCAGGCATCGGAAGAGCGCGCCCAGTCGCTGCTCGACTCCATGAGCGTCGACCCGGTGCTGCACAGCGCGCGGCCCGGCCAGCTCTCGGGCGGGCTCAAGCAGCGCGTCGCGATCGCCCGTGCGTTCGCGGGCAGTCCGCGCGTCGTGGTGTGCGACGAGCCGACCAGCGCCCTCGACGTCAGCGTGCAGGCCAACATCCTCAACCTGCTCGCCGACCTGCAGGCACGCGAGAACGTCAGCTACATCTTCATCTCGCACGACCTCGGCGTCGTGCGGTACCTCTCCGACCGCATCGCGGTGATGTACCTCGGCCGGATCATGGAGATCGGGCCCGCCCAGGACGTCTTCGACGGCCCCCACCACCCCTACACCGAGGCGCTCGTCTCGAGCATCCCCGACGTCGACGGCGAGACCCGGGTGCGCGTGCGGCTCGGCGGAGAGGTGCCGAGCCCGGCCGCACCGCCGACGGGCTGCGTCCTCCACCCCCGCTGCCCGCGCCGCATCGGCAGCGGCGTCGAGGATCTGTGCACGTCGACCGAGCCGCCGCTGCGGGAGATCGGGCCGGGCCACGCGATCCGCTGCCATCTCGACGTGGGGCAACTGGGCTCCGCCAGCCGCGCCGCCACTGCCTGACCGGCCGGTTACTTCCGCACCAAGGCCCATTCCCGGCGTCACGCCGCTCTTGCCGCTCCGTGCACCCGCCCATAGGCTGACCCTCGTCGCGGAAGCCACTGGGGCGTCCGGACAGGGGGAATTCCACCAATGACACAGCAGACAACGCGTCGACGCCTGCGCGCCTTGGGCGTGGGCATCGGCCTGGCAGTGGCGATGACCGCCATGGCCAGCCCGACGACGAGCGCAGCCAAGGTCAGCGCCCCGACACAGGGCGGTGACATCACGGTCGGCATCTTCAACCAGTTGCTTTCGACCTGCTACTCGCCCAACGCCGCCAACTCGGCGCTCGGTGTGATGCGCACCGTCTATGAGGGCCTCGTCGAGCAGCGCGCGGACGGCAAGATCGTGCCGTACCTCGCCGAATCGATCACCCCGAGTGCCGACTACAAGACCTGGACCATCGGACTCCGTTCGGGAATCACCTTCCACGACGGCACCCCGATGAACGTGCAGGCCGTCGTCACCAACCTGCAGGCGATCCGCGGCCTCACCGCAGCGGCCCTCGGGCGGCACACCCTCGGCTCGGGCGTTCCGCTCGTCGCCAACATCAAGGACGTCCGTCCGGCCTCGGCCACGGCGGTGACCATCGAGCTGTGGAACGGCCAGAAGGACTTCGACGAGTGGCTGTACGCCTCGGGTCGATTCTTCATGCGCTCGCTCTCGACCATGGGCAACGCACAGCTCTGTGCGACCAGTGGCAAGGGCACCGGACCGTTCATGTTCCAGTCGGTGTCCCCGACCGAGGTGAAGGTCGTCCGCAACCCGAACTACTGGCGCAAGGACAAGAACGGCGTGCAGCTGCCGTACCTGAACAGCATCACGTTCAAGTACGTCAACCAGGCTGCCCAGCGCGTGAACGGCCTCAAGTCGGGCACCCTCGACGCGGCGGGCTTCACGTCGGCCGGCGAGATCAAGCAGATCGTCAACGTCCAGGCGAACCCGAACGTCTCGACGATCTCCAGCCCGGATGACTACTACGCCATGAACATGTTCAACACCGCGATCGCGCCGTTCAACAACAAGAACGCCCGCCTCGCAGTGGCGTACGCGTTCGACCTCGACACCTTCTACAACCAGCGCAACTGCTTCAAGGGCAAGTGCGTCGGGACCAAGCCGTCGTCGATGGTCGGCAAGCGCAACATCATGTTCAACGAGGCCGGGTTCATCACCTACGACCTCGCCAAGGCGAAGAAGTTCGTCGCGGCGTACAAGGCCGAGACCGGCCAGGACCTCGCGTTCTCGCTGCCGACGGACACCAGCGCCGACTCGCAGGCGAGCTCGAAGGCCTTTGCGCAGATCCTGAAGAAGGCCGGCATCACCGTCACCATCGCGACGGAGGACACGGCGACCATCACGGCGAAGGCGTTCCCGACCCCGGGCACCGGCCTGAACCCGTACCAGATGTACCCGACGACCCTCTTCGAGGGCACCGGCGCGTACTTCGTGCTGCCGTTCATCCAGTCGAACTCCTTCCGCGCCCCCGGCATCAACATCGCCGCTGTCGTGGGAGCGGCCAACGCGCCGACCTTCCTCGCCTTCGGCGCCCTGATCAACCCGGGTCGCTTCAGCGACCCGGCGCAGGACACCCTGGTGTGGACGGCGCAGTTCGACACGACCGGCACGCGGGTGAAGAACCTGAAGGCCGTCACCAAGTTCATGCAGGAGAACGCGAACGTCCTCCCGGTGCCGACCATCCAGTACACCTACGGCTTCAACAAGAAGCTCGCGGGCTACGACAAGTTCATCCTCGCGTCGGGCGGTCAGGGCCGCGCGATGACGAACGCCGGACCGAACTGGACGGGCGTCTACATCCAGAACTAAGCGCGACGATTCCTTCGTCACGCTGACGACGGGGCCCGGGTGGATTGTCCACCCGGGCCCCGTTTCGTTTATGCTGACGTCATTGCGCGCAGGCGCACCGGGGCAGCAGTCGTGAATCGGGGGCAGTGGGGATGCTGAGGTTGACGGTCGTGTCCGCACTTCGCCGGCTGCTGCAGGCCGGGCTCGTCGTGATCGGGGCGACCTTCCTGCTCTCACTCCTTCTCCGGCTGCTTCCCGTTGGTCTCGAGGACCTCTACGTCGTCGGCGAGAACGAGGCCTCCCGGAAGGCCTTCGCGCACGAGTTGCGCCTCGATCGCGACCCGTTCACCTACTACGTCCTGTGGCTCTGGGACTTCGTCCGCGGCGACCTCGGCTGGTACGTCCAGGGCGGTGGGCTCTCCGAGCCGGTGTCGGGCCGGCTCTCCCGCGCACTGCCTGTCTCCCTCCAGCTCGTCTTCTATGCGCAGGCGGTCTCGCTGGTCGTCGCCGTCCCGCTCGGTATCTTCACCGCACTGCGCGCCGGCCGGAGGAGCGACCGCGCGCTGAGCTACGGCCTCTTCACCGCGTCGTCGATCCCCAACTTCGTCTTCGGGCTTCTGATGGCCTCGTTCTTCGGCGTGACCCTCGCGTGGTTCCCCCCGCTGGGCTACGTCGCACCGACGGAGAACCTCGGCGAGCACATCCGGTCGATGGTGCTCCCGGTGGCGGCATTGTCGTTCCCCCTCATCGCCACCTACACGCGCCTGCTGCGCACCGACGTCATCGCCACGCTGCGCGAGGACTACGTCACCATGGCGGTCTCGAAGGGCCTCAGCACGCGGCGGATCCTGTTCTCCCACGTGCTGCGCCCGAGCTCGGTGACGCTGTTCACGAGCTTCGCGCTCAACATGGGCGCCCTCATCGGCGGCACCATCGTCATCGAGCAGGTGTTCACGATCCCCGGCATCGGCCAGGAGATCGGGATCGCGATCTTCTCCCGCCAGTTCTTCGCCCTGCAGTCCTACGTCGCGCTGATCGCGGTCGGCTTCATCGTCTTCAACATGCTCGCCGACATCGTCGTGGGCTTCGTCGACCCCCGAACGAGGGAGCGTCGCAGTGCGTAGGTTGCTCGGCGGCATGGACGTGTTCACCCGCGCGTGCGCGGGATGGATGTCGCTGATGGTCCTGCTTGCGGTCGTGGGGCCGTTCCTCCCCCTTCCCGACCCCCGCGAGGCCGACTTCGAGGCCTCCGCGGTCGGACTCTTCTCGCCGGGCCACGTCCTCGGCACCGATTCCAACGGCTACGACCTGCTCTCCAACGTCGTCAACGGGGCGCGCACTTCGCTGATGATCGCCTTCGTCTCCGTCGTGGTCGGCGGCGCACTCGGGGCCGCCATCGGCATCGTCTCGGCGTACCGCAGGGGCCGCATCGATCGGGTCGTGAACCTCCTCTTCAACATCGTGCTGTCGATCCCCAACCTCGTGCTCGGCCTCGCCCTCGTGGCGATCCTGGCCACGAGCTCCGACCCCTCGGTCGTCATCTCGCCATCGCGCCGCGTGGTGGTGATCATGATCGCCCTCACGTGCGTCGTCCTGCCGGTGCTCGGCCGCATCGCCCGCGGCGCCACGCTCACGTGGATCAACCGCGAGTTCGTGGTCGCAGCCCGCAGCATGGGCATGCGCGACCGGCACATCATCCTCCGGCACATCGTGCCGAACGTGCTGCCCGCGATCTACTCCGTGGGGTTCCTCGCCGTCGGCGTCGTCATCGTGGCGGAGGGTGCCCTGTCGCTGCTCGGCGTCGGTGTCGTCGACGGCGTGTCCTGGGGCGCAATGATCTCACGCGTCGCCGGCGAGTTCACGTTCGTTCCGCACTCGATGTACGTGCCGGTGACGGTGCTCGCGCTCACCGTCATCGCCTCGAACCAGCTGGGCGACTACCTGCGCTCGCGCCTCGACCTGAGGGAGGGCCGCCTGTGAGTGCAGTGATGTCCATCCGCGACCTCGTGGTGCGCTTCCGCACGCCCCGGGGCGTCCTCGAGGCCGTCCGGGGCGTGACGCTCGACATCCCCGAGGGGGCGAGCGTCGGCATCGTGGGCGAGTCGGGATCCGGCAAGACGGTGCTCTCCCGCGCGGCGATGGGACTGCTGTCCGGCAGCAACGTCGACCGCTCGGGCAGCGTGACCTTCGACGGCGCCGAACTCGTGGGGCTGCCGCGCGACCATGTCCGCCAGCACTTCGGCACCGGGATCGCGATGATCTTCCAGGACCCCATGACCGCGCTCAACCCGGTGCGCCGGGTCGGCGTGCAGGTGGCCGAGGGTCTGCGCATCCGCCTCGGGATGTCCCGGAAGGATGCGGCCGCGCGGACGTCGGAACTGCTCGCCATGGTCGGCATCCCCGACCCCGCTGCGGCGATGCGCAAATTCCCGTACCAGCTCTCCGGCGGCATGCGCCAGCGGGTGATGATCGCCATCGCCATCGCCTGCAAGCCCAAGCTGCTCTTCGCTGACGAGCCCACGACCGCGCTCGACGTGACCGTGCAGGCGCAGATCCTCGAGCTGCTCGCCGGCCTGCGTGCGAACCTCGGCATGGCCATGGTGCTCGTCACGCACGACCTGGGCGTGGTGGCGAACAACACCGACTTCGTGGCGGTGATGTACGCGGGCGAGATCGTCGAACAGGCCCCCACGACCGAGCTCTTCGCGAACATGAAGATGCCGTACACGGAGGCGCTGCTGAAGTCGATCCCCACCGTCGAGGCGCGCCCCGCCGGGCGCCTGCCGGTCATCGAGGGGCGACTGCCCGACCCGACCGACCGGCCCGCAGGATGCGGCTTCGCCCCGCGCTGCTCGTACGCGCAGGCCAGGTGCCGCGAGGACCACCCGCCGCTCGTCGACGCGGGCAACGGGCACCTCTACCGCTGCTGGTTCCCGCTTGCGGCACCCGCGAGGAGGTCCTGATGGCCGGCACCGGTACCGCGCACCTCCGTGGCGGAGACGCCGTCCTCAAGGCGACCGACGTCAACGTCAGATTCAAGGTGCCCGGTGGCACCGTGCAGGCGGTGTCCGGCGTGTCGTTCGACATCATGCGCGGCGAGACGCTGGCCATCGTCGGCGAGTCGGGCTGCGGCAAGACCACGCTCGGCAAGGCGATCCTGCAGCTGCCCCCGCCGGACTCGGGCAGCGTCGTCCTCGACGGCACCGACCTCACGTCGCTGTCGGGCGAGGCGCTGCGGGCAGCGCGGACCTCCATCCAGATGGTCTTCCAGGATCCGATCTCCTCGCTCGACCCGCGCATGACGGTCCGCAACCTCGTAGCCGAACCGCTGTGGGTGTGGAACCGCGGCAGCGAGGACGAGCGGGACGCGAAGGTGCGCGAGCTGCTGGACGCCGTCGGACTCGAGCCCGACCTGGTGCTCGACCGGCGCTCGTACGAGTTCTCCGGCGGCCAGTGCCAGCGCATCTCGATCGCGCGCAGCGTCGCCCTCGAGCCGGCCGTGCTGATCTGCGACGAGCCGGTGAGCGCGCTCGACGTCAGCATCCAGGCGCAGATCCTCAACCTGCTGCAGGACATGAAGGAGCGCTACGGCCTCACCATGGTGTTCATCAGCCACGACCTCGCGGTCGTGCGCGCCGTGAGCACGCGGATCATGGTGATGTACCTCGGGAAGATCTGCGAGGTCGGCGACCCCGAGGCGATCTACTCGCGTCCCGCGCACCACTACACCTCCGCCCTCATCGGCTCGGTGCCGATCCCCGACCCCACCCGGCGTACCGGACGCACCCCGCTGCGCGGCGAGCCGCCGTCGCCCATGAACCCGCCGAGCGGGTGCCGCTTCCGCACCCGGTGCCCCGCCGCGAGCGACCGGTGCGCGGCCGAGGAGCCCGAGCTGCGCGAGGTGTCGCCCGGCCAGTACGTCGCCTGCCACCATCCGCGCGGCTGATCCCCGATGACGGCGGCACCGACCGGTGCTCCGGTCCTGCTCGTCGGAGCCCGCGCGTGGGACGAGATCCGGCACGGAGCAATTGCGGCCGCACCCGGCATCCGGCCGGTCGTCTACGGCGGTCCCGATCCGCTGCCGGCGGAGGAGCTCGCCGAGGTGACCATCGGCTACTTCAGCGGCGACACGTGGCCCCGCGCCGTCGCCGGCATGGCGCGCAGCCTCCTGCGCGCGTCGGTGCAGCGGCTCCGCTGGGTGCAGTCGTTCTCTGCCGGCGTGGACAACGAGGTGTTCACGAGGCTGATCGGCAACGGCGTGCGGCTCACCACGGCCTCCGGGACCAGCGCGTCCCCGATCGCCCAGACCGTCGTCATGTACATGCTGGCGCTCAGCCGCGACCTGCGCGGGTTCATGCGCGACCAGGATGCGCGCCGCTGGGCCACCCGGGAGATCGGGGAGCTCGACGGTGCGACCCTCGCCGTCGTCGGCATGGGGCCGATCGGCACCGAGGTTGCGCGACTCGGCACCGCGCTCGGGATGCAGGTGGAGGCGGTGCGCCGCCGCCCGGGGGCACCCGGGGAGCCGTGGGCAACCCGCGGATTCGGCGAGCTGCACGGGGTGCTCGGCCGCGCCGACTGGGTGGTGTGCGCGCTGCCCCTGGTCGAGGGGACCCGGGGGCTCTTCGGCGCCGGCGAGTTCGCCGCGATGCGGCGCGGCGCGAGGTTCATCAACGTCGGCCGCGGCGACCTCGTGGACGAGCCGGCGCTGGTCGCTGCGCTGCAATCGGGGCACCTCGGCGGAGCCGGTCTCGACGTCTTCGCCGTGGAGCCCCTGCCGGCGGAGAGCCCGCTGTGGGCCATGGAGAACGTGATCGTCACGCCGCACAGCTCGGGCGAGTCGAGGCGCGCCGAGGAGCGCACGCACGCGCTCTTCCTCGACAACCTCCGCCGGTGGACGGCCGGTCAGCCGCTCGTGAACGAGGTGGTCAGGTGAGCGACGCGGCGTAGATGCCGGCGATCGCCGCGTCGAGCGCGGCGTCGAACTCGGCGTCCGACTGGCCAGCCGAGAGGCCCTCGGTCAGCGCGCGGCTGAAGCTCGCGATCATGCCCCGGTTGCGCGAGAGCCTCGCGTTCGCCTCGTCGCGCGAATACCCACCCGACAGCGCAACCACCCGCAGGACCGACGGGTGCGACACCAGCTCGGCGTAGAAGCCGTCGGTGTCCGGGAGCGTGAGCTTCAGCATCACCGGGGCCGATGCGGGCTGCGAGGCCAGCTGGCGCAGGATCGCCGCCTTGAGCAGGTCCTCCGCACGCGACTTCTCGGGGCTGTGGATGTCGACCTCGGGCTCGATGATCGGCACGAGCCCCTTGGCGAGGATCTGGCGCCCCACCTCGAACTGCTGGTCGACCACGCGGCCGATGCCTCCTGCGTTCGCCAGCTTGATCACCGAGCGCATCTTGGTGCCGAAGATCCCCTTCGCCAGCCCACGGTCGAGGAGCGCGTCCAGACCCGGCATCGGCTTCATGACCTGCACGCCGTCGGCCTCGTCGGCGAGCCCCTTGTCGACCTTCAGGAACGGCACCACCTGCTTGCGGGACCAGAGGTACTCGGCGCTGCCGAGGCCGTCGATCTCGCGGTCCATCGTGCCCTCGAAGAGGATCGCACCGAGCACGCGGTCGCCGCCGAACGCGGGGCTCTTCACCATCCGGGTGCGCATCTGGTGGATGAGGTCGAACATGCCCGCCTCGTCGGTCCACGCCGACTCCGGCACGCCGTACAGCTTCAGGGCCTTCGGCGTGCTGCCGCCGCTCTGGTCGAGGGCCGCAATGAAGCCCTTCCCGCTGCGCATCCGCTCGAGCTGCTCGCTGTTCATGGTCCGCCTCCGCGCGTCCGACGTTCGGCGACACGATAGTTGCGCGCCGCACGGTTCACGGAACCCGTCCATGCGCGGCGCACCGGTAGGCTTCTCCCGAGTACGCGGGTGTAGCTCAATGGCTAGAGTTCCAGCCTTCCAAGCTGGCTATGCGGGTTCGATTCCCGTCACCCGCTCCAGGAACCCCGGTTCAGCGCGCGATGCGGACAGTCTCGACCACCCGTCCATCCACGCGAAGCACGAACCGGAACCCAGCGAAGCGCCGCAGGCCGCCCAGCCGCGTCGGAGCACGCTCGGACAGGAACCAGACGAACGTCGTCCGGCCGTCGGTGGCGCGGAGCACGACGTTCGACGACTCCGGCACGGACCATCCGGGGGCCAGCGCGATCGAACCGTTCCGCACGGCGAGCACGCGACCCACGTCCACCACCGCTCCGCGCGGGAGGTTCGCGGCCACCACGTACGACGCCGCCACCGACTCTTCAGGGGCTGGTTCTGCACGCGCGTCGGGCCAATCGCGGCGCTGCGAACGGCGCATCTCCTCGAGGAGGTCCTGCTCGACCGATGGCCACAGCGCGTCGAGCTCGGCCTTCGACGGCTTCCGGGATCCGTCGTGGATGGTCAACTGGTCGCAGCACCCGTCGCCGCTCAACGACCACTGCATCCCGGGGAACCGGCGCGCGAGGATCTTCGAGTAGTCGAGGCTCAACGACTCGGGGATCGGGGAAGGCGCAGGCGGAGCGGGCGCGGGACGGCTGCCCCTCGTCGCCCAGAAGGCATCGAGTTGCTCCTTGGTCGGCATCGGCGTGCCGTCGTGCATCGTGAGCTGGTCGCAGCACCCGTCGCCGTTCAGCGACCACTGGGCCCCCGGTGCGAACTCGCGCAGCACCCGCGAGTAGTCGATCGACTCGGGTGCCGTCGTCGATGGAGTCGACCCGTCTCCGTCTGCGTCCGCCACGGCACGGACGGCGCCCGCCGGCAGCGCGGCGAGGATGAGCGCAGCGGCCACCGGGAGCGCGGCCGCGAGCAACGGCGTGCGTCGTCTGGTCGATCGTGCGTCGGACACGTCCCAAGTATTGCCCACGGGTGCCGCGGGGTTCTGCGTCGGGGCCGCCAGGTCGGCCACCGGACCCGTTCGGCACCCTCCCGTCCGTGACCGTCGCCCTCGTGGGACCGCGCCGCGCGTGAGAGCACCGGTCCCCTCCGAGGTCATCGTGCTCCTCGCGGGTCGCACGGTTGACGAGGGGTGAGTCGGCTTCGTCGGCAACTGTTGTTGCACCGGGCGGTCGGATCTCGCATGACGCGGGCGACGCCCGATTGCCGGTGTTCCCGCCATCCACGCCGGCCATGCGGGCTCGATTCCCGACACCCGCCCTCAGCAGGCCGGCGGTTGCCACGGCCGCTGGCGGCCGTCGCTATCCTCGGCGACATGCCGAACCGTTCCTTGCGCCGTCGTGTCGCCGTCCTCGCTCTTGCCTCGGCGTCATTCGCCGCCGTCGGGTCGGTCGCACGAGCGGGCACCCAGGATGGCGCCCCCTGCACGTCGACCGGCAAGGTGGCGGTGTCGACGAGCGGCGGGTCGCGGACCAAGTTGATCTGCACGAAGGAAGGAAGCAAGAAGATCTGGCGTGTGATGGGGGTCGATGGCGGCGCCTCCGATGCGGGCGGGAAGTCCGGGGCAAAGCCGGGGGGAACGAAGGGTGGGAAGGTCACCATCGACAAGGGCCCCCTGCTCACCGTCGCACCATTCAGAGCCGAAGCCCTCGACTGCAGCGACCACGGCCCGTCCGACATCCCCGCATCGTGCTTCCGGCCGTACGGGTACACCTTCTCAAAGCCGTCCGGAGAATCCAAGACGCTCCCGAGCCACCAGTACATCCTCGCCCCCGGCACGGAGGTGTACGCGGTCACCGACGCCGACCTGGTCTTCGTGGAGGCACAGCCGGAGACCAACGACTATGAGGTGCTCCTCATTGTGTTCACGAACGACCGCAACGCCGTCTGGAAGATCGCCTACGACCACCTTGACGAGGTGTCGGTGAAGGCAGGCGACAAGGTGAAGGCCGGACAGAAGATCGGAGTGAAGAGGACCTACAGCGACTTCGAGCTGCAGGTCAACCAGATCCGGGACCAGCACAGCAGTAAGGGCAACTTCTACGTGTGCCCGCAGTTGCTCGGCAATCCGGCCTTCAAGGCCTTCCACGATGCGGCTCTCCAGAAGAGCAATGCGGCGTTCCCCGGTCTCGCCGTGGCGTCCACCTGTCTCAAGCCGTCGATCGCCGAGGCCGACTACCGGGGCTGAGTCCCGCCCGAAGCGATCCGTGACCCTCACCCTCGTTCGACCGCCGAGTTCGCGGCTCGCGGAGGGATTGCTGACGCATCGGGAACGCACCGACATCGACCTCGGCGCCGCACGCCGGCAGTGGGACGGCTACGTCGCCGCGCTCCGTTCGGTCGGATGGCCGGTGCAAGTGCTGCCGCTGCGGGACGACTGCCCCGACAGCGTCTTCGTCGAGGACACCATGGTCGTCCACGGCGACCTCGCCGTCGTGACGCACCCCGGCAACGACGCGCGCGTCCCCGAGACCGAGGGCCTCGACGCCCTGCTGCGCGGCATGGGATTGCGCACCGCGCGCATCGAGCCCCCGGGAAGGCTCGACGGGGGCGACGTCCTCACGGTGGGCGACACGGCGTACGTCGGGCTCGGGGGGCGGACCAACCGCGCCGGGATCGACCAGCTCGCCTCGCTCCTTGCCGAGTTCGATCTGCGCACCGTTGCAGTCCCCGTCACGAAGGCACTGCACCTCAAGTCCGCGGTCACGGCGCTGCCGGACGGAACCGTGATCGGCTGGGACCCCGTCGTCGACGACCGGAGTGCGTTTCCGTCGTACCGCTCCATGCCCGAGGAGCCCGGCGCGCACGTCGTCGTCGTCGACGAGCGCCGCCTGATCGTCTCGGCGGCAGCCCCCCGCAGCATCGACCTGCTCTCCGCACTCGGCTACGAACCCGTGGCCGTCGACATCGGCGAGTTCGAGAAGCTCGAGGGGTGCGTCACCTGCCTGTCGGTGCGCATCCGGCGGGAAGCGGCCGATTGATCAGCCTGAATCAGCCCCGCGCCGCTGTTATGAAGGTGTCGAAGATCCGCTGTTGTTTGGGCACCGACTCGACGTCGTCCTCTGGATGCCGCTATCCGCCGACGGCTCACCTCGCACCGGCACGCTCCACGGCCCCTACCACCCCGTCGTGCGCCCGCCCGACGACCACCAGTCCGTTCCCGGGCCGGTCAATCGCACGGTGGTGCCACGAGTGGCCGGAACCGAACCCGGTCATGCCCATCGCCGTCGGGACGACCGAGCACTCCTCGAAGACGATCGGGTGGTAGGTGTCTCGGTGGGACGTAGGGTCGGTACCCGCCCACGTGCCCAGATCCTGGTGGAGCGATCCACCCAACGCCACGTTTAGGACCTGGCAGCCCCGGCAGATCGCGAGCGTCGGGAGATCTCGGGCAATCGCGAGCCGGGCGACCGCCTCATGGGCCCGGTGACCGGATCTGAACGCCGCACCCCTCACACCCGCCGCGCAGTCCGACAATCGCCCGGGAACCAGCACGACGGGGCGCGACACGATGCAGATCGTGTCACACTTGAAAGCGCTCGGCGGAAGGCGCAGTCCGGCTCCCTCCACTAGTGTTTCCGACATGTCCGAACCCTCACGTCCGGCCTTGCGCAGCCTGTCCCACTTGGCTGTCGCATGCCTCGTTGGAGTGTCGCTGTGGGCTCCCACCCAGGGCGTTCAGGCAAAGGCGGTGGCCACCATGTTGAGTCCGGCCAATCAAGCGACAAATGTGCCCCTCGACACGCAATTGGTGATCAAGTTCGACGAGATCATGAAGGCCAACTCGGGAAAGATCGAGATCTACGAGGTGACGATTCCGGTTACCGCCTCGACGACCGCGTTCCAGCTCAAGAACGGAAGCAAGAAGATCGAGTCCATCGACGCTGGACCCGGCTCGCTCTGGACCCTCGACAGTTCCGGCCAACCGGTATGGCCGAAGGTCAACATGGGCGACAAGCGGAGCGACGGCTCCCAACTTCCCCGATCGGACGGGAGCAATCCTGACAGGTGGGTTCGCATCACCATCAACCCACTCAAGGCCAACACGTGGTACTACGTACTTATTGATGAAACGGTTTTCACAACGGCGTCGACCGGCGAGCGGTACGCAATTCAGACCGAAACGACTTGGATGTTCTCGACAGGCGCCGGACTGACCACTACAGTGCCAACGACCGCGTCGCCGTCGTCGACCTGCCCGGGGATCACGTTCCCCGGTCGCGCACCGCGGCAGCGGATCGACGCGGCGCAGTCGCAGTTCTCCACCAAGGCGCTCGCCTGCTCGGTTAGCGTGATCACCAGGTCGAAGCTCATCGGGGTGGCGATCGCCAGTTCCGGAACGGCGTCGAATCCGACCGTGGCGTCGTACACGGTCAAGGCGACGCGCATCGGCGGCTCCTTCCTCACGAAGCCGGTGCCACTCGTCGCCGGTCCGTCCGTGCAACGCACCCAGTTCACGCCGCTGAAGACGGGTTCGTGGACGGTCACCGTGACGGCGCTCGGCCCGACCGGCGCCGTCGTGGCCGAGTGGACCTCGGCCGCGTTCCCCGTCCAACCGTAGGGTGACCGCCCCCGAGGGCGGCACGCGCCTCGCCCGGTCGCTCGAGCTCTTCCGGGCGCTCGTCTCCGTCCACCCGCTGCCCTTCTGGGTCGCCACGGGCTCGGCGGCCGTCTATTCGGCGGGCACGATCGCGTCGAGCGTGGCGGTCTCCTTCGTCGTCGACGAGGTGATCCTGCCGGCGTTCGAAGCCGGCGGCCGCCCCCGTCTCGCCGTCGGGTGCGCCCTGACCGTCGGCATCGGCCTGGTGCGCGCCGTCGCCGTCGTCGGGCGGCGGTCCTTAGCCGGTCTCGCGCAGTGGCGCACCGCCGAGACGCTCGCACGGCGGGTGATCGGGCGCATCCTCGCCCAGCCGCCGGCATGGCGCCGCGAGCGGATGTCGGGCGACCTTGTCGCGCGTGCAGGTGCGGACAGCGACACCGCCGTGATCGTGATGGGACCGATGCCGTTCGGCACCTCCGTCCTGCTGCTCCTGGTGCTCACGGGCGCATGGCTCGTCGTGGTGGACCGGCCCCTCGGCGCCGCGGCAGCAGCAGTCATCCCGCTGCTCCTCGCCGTGAACGTGGGCTACCAGCGCCGCATCGACCGGCACTACGCGCGCGCACAGGATGAACTCGGACGGCTCTCCGAGGCCGTCCTCGAGAGCTTCGACGGCGTCGCCGTCGTGAAGGCGTTCGGCGCGGAGGAGCGCGAGACCGCGCGTCTCGCGACCATCGCGTCCCGGCTCCGCGACGCCCGCATCCGCGCCGTGCGGGGTCGTGCGACGTTCGAGGGCATCCTCGACGCCGCTCCCGCGATCATCAACGTGGGCATCATCCTGCTCGGCGCGGTCCGGGTCCGCGACGGTGCGCTGACGGTCGGGGAGCTGTCGTCGTTCATCTACCTCTTCACCCTCCTGCTCTTCCCCCTGCGCATCATCGGCTACGTCTTCAGCGAACTTCCCCACTCCCTCGGGGGCTGGACCCGGGTCGCGGAGGTCGTGGACGACCCGATCAGGCCCGACCCCGCCGGATCGATCGCCGATCCCCCTCCGGGATTCGCCGTCGTGGTGGACGGCGTCACCGTGACCCACCCTGGCGCCGACCGTCCCGCCCTCCGCGACGCGTCCGTCGCAATCCGCCGCGGCACGACCGTCGCGGTCGTCGGCCCGACGGGATCGGGCAAGACGACGCTGCTCGCGACGATCGCAGGCCTGATCACCGCCGACTCGGGGCGCATCGCCGTGGCGGGCGGACGGGCCGCGCTCGTCCAGCAGGAGCCCTTCCTCTTCCAGCAGTCCCTCCGGGGCAACGTCACGCTCGACGACCCGGGAATCGACGACGCCCGGGTGCGGCGCGCGCTCTGGACGGCCGTGGCCGACGACTTCGTCGACGCCCTGCCCGCCGGCACCGCAACGGAAGTCGGCGAGCGCGGCGCAGGCCTGTCCGGCGGCCAGCGGCAGCGCATCGCGCTCGCGCGGGCGCTCGCCCACGACAACGACGTCGTGCTGCTCGACGACACCACCTCGGCGCTCGACCCGCAGACCGAATCGACCGTCGTCGAGCGGTTGAGGGCGTCGGGAAGGACGCTCGTGGTCGTCGCCTCGCGGCCGTCGACCATCGCGCTCGCCGACGAGGTCGTCTGGCTGGTCGACGGCGAGGTCCGGGCCACGGGATCCCACGCCGACCTGCTCGAGCGCGATCCTGGCTACCGCGCCATCGTCGAGGCGCACGGGGCATCATGAGCGGGGGACGGCGATGAACGACGAGGAGCGCTCGCTCGGACCCGCACGGACGATCGGGCGCGGCGTGCGCACCGTGCCGGCGCTCGTCGACGGCCTCGCGGGCACGGTCGGCTTCGCCCTCGCCGGAACGGGCGCACGGATCGCGGTCCCGATCCTCGTGCAGCAGACCATCGATCGCGGCCTCCACGGCGGCGTCGACGTCGGGCTGATCGCCCGCATGTGCGTCGTCGGCGCAGTCGCGATCGTCGCGTCCTCGATCTGCCTCCGTGCCGCTGCGCTGCGGCTCGGCGTCCAGGCCGAACGGGGGCTCTTCGAGGTCCGCCTGCGGCTCTTCCGCCACATCCACCGGCTCAGCCTCGAGCAGCACGGCGAGACCCGCCGGGGTGCACTCGTCTCGAGGGTCACCAGCGACGTCGAGACGCTCACGCAGTTCTTCTCGTGGGGAGGCCTCACCCTCCTCATCGACGGCACGCAGGTCGTCGTCGTGTCGGCCGTGATGCTCGCCTACGACTGGCGCCTCGCCGTCGTCGCATTCGCGGTGTCGGCACCCCTCATCGCGGTGCTGCGGGGCGTGCAGCGGCGGCTGCTGCGCGCCCACCAGCGCGCGCGGGAGACCACCGCGGAGACGCTCGGCACGGTCGGCGAACTGCTGCAGGGTGCCGACACCCTGCGCATCTACGGGGCGACCGGCCGCTACCGCGACGCAGCGCACCGCGTGCTGCGTGATCGCTCGCGCGCGAACGTCCGCGCCGGCTTCATCGGCGCGCTGCTGTTCCCCTCGGGCGAGGTGTTCGCCGTGTTCACGGTCGCAGCGGTGACGGCGACCGGGGTCGCAATCGGGGCCGGCGGCGGGCTCACGGCCGGCGCACTCGTCGGGTTCGTGTTCCTCACCTACCGGTTCCTCGAGCCGATCGCCGAGTTCACCGAGATCATGGACCAGACGCAGAGCGCGGTCGCCAGCCTCGGCCGCGTGCTCGGCGTCCTGGACACGCCCGAGGAACCACCGCCGCCGCGCAATCCGACCGCCCTCCCCCGCGGTCCCCTGGGCATCGACTTCGAGGACGTCGACTTCGCCTATGCGTCGCCACCCGACGGCGACGACGCCAATCCCGTGCTGCGCGGGCTCTCGTTGTCCATCCG
>JAGWXX010000101.1 GCA_018969685.1 Acidobacteriota bacterium
TCGTGCCTCGGACTCGGCACGCGGTTCGAGGTCGATCCGGACCTGGTCGTGCCCGACCCGTCGCTCTCCCTGTCGGACGGCGCCATCGCGCCGTGGCGCTCCGCGCACACCCAGTACTTCGTCCGGATGCTGCAGTCCCTCGCCGAGGAGCACGGCATGGACATGGACCGCCCGTGGTCGAAGCTCGCGGAGAAGCACCGCACGCTGGTGCTGAACGGCGCGGGCGAGGCCGTGCTCGTGAAGTACCGCAACCGCTACGGGCGCGAGCGCCAGTACACGACGTCGTACGAGGGCGTCGTGCCGTGGATCAAGCGCCGCCACGAGACGGCGGAGAGCGACGGCACGCGGGAGCAGTTTGAGAGCTACATGCGCGAAGTGCCGTGCCGCAAGTGCAGGGGAGCGCGGCTCAAGCCGGCCTCGCTCGCGGTGACGGTCGGTGGGCGGAACATCAGCGAGGTGTGCGACCTCCCGATCAGCGAGTCGGCGGCGTTCCTGCGCGGGCTCGAGCTCGGCGACCGCGACCGCATCATCGCCGAACGGGTGACGAAGGAGATCAACGCCCGTCTGGGCTTCCTCGTCGACGTCGGCCTCGACTACCTCACCCTGTCCCGCGCCGCGGCGACCCTCGCGGGCGGAGAGGCGCAGCGCATCAGGCTCGCGAGCCAGATCGGCTCCGGCCTCGTCGGCACGCTGTACGTGCTCGATGAGCCGTCCATCGGTCTGCACCAGCGCGACAACCACCGCTTGATCGAGACGCTCCACCGCCTCCGCGACCTCGGCAACTCGGTGCTCGTCGTCGAGCACGACGAGGACACGATCCGCGCCAGCGACTGGATCGTGGACATCGGTCCCGGTGCGGGCGAGCACGGCGGCGAGGTCGTGTATTCGGGGCCCGTGCCGGGGATCGCGAAGGTGGGGGATTCCTTGACCGGCCAGTACCTGTCCGGCGCACGGACGATCCCCGTGCCGACCGTCCGTCGGCAGCCCGGTGCGAACTGGCTCACCATCCGTGGTGCACGCGAGCACAACCTCCAGAACGTCACGGTCAAGCTCCCGCTCGGCTGCCTCGTCGCGGTGACGGGGGTGTCGGGCAGCGGGAAGAGCACGCTCGTCCGGGACATCCTCCTCCCGGCACTGATGCAGAAGATCTACAAGTCGAAGGCGTCCCCGGGGCGCCACACCGCGGTCGACGGCTCCGGGAACCTCGACAAGGTCATCGACATGGACCAGTCGCCCATCGGCAGGACGCCGCGGTCGAACCCCGCCACCTACACGGGGGTCTTCGACGACATCCGGAAGCTCTTCGCGTCGGCGCCGGAGGCGAAGGTGCGCGGCTACCAACCGGGGCGCTTCAGCTTCAACGTGCCCGGCGGACGGTGCGAATCCTGCTCCGGCGACGGCACCCTGCGGATCGAGATGCACTTCCTGCCGGACGTGTACGTCCCGTGCGAGGTGTGCCGCGGTGCGCGGTACAGCCGCGACACGCTCGACATCGAGTTCAAGGGGAAGAACATCGCGGACGTGCTGGACATGCCGGTTGCGGAAGCAGTCGGCTTCTTCGCGAACCAGCCGCGCATCGCCCGCCACCTGCAGACGCTCGAGGACGTCGGCCTCGGCTACGTCAGGCTCGGGCAGAGCGCTCCGACGCTGTCGGGCGGGGAGGCCCAGCGCGTCAAGCTCGCCGCGGAGCTGGCGCGTCGCAGCACCGGGCACACGATCTACCTGCTCGACGAGCCGACCACCGGATTGCACTTCGAGGACGTGCGCAGGCTCCTGACCGTGCTGTCGCGCCTCGTGGACCAGGGCAACACGGTCCTGGTGATCGAGCACAACCTCGACGTCATCAAGAGCGCCGACTGGCTCGTCGACCTCGGCCCGGAGGGCGGCAGTGGCGGAGGCCGGGTCGTCGCGGAGGGGCCGCCCGAGAAGGTCGCGTCGACCGCGGGAAGCCACACGGGCCGGTTCCTCGGCCCGGTGCTCGCCGCGCGCTGACCATGGAGCGCCCTCCGGAGCGCATCCCCGAGTCGCCGGGGTCGTATCTCTTCCGGGACGCCGACGGACGGGTGATCTACGTCGGCAAGGCCACGAACCTGCGGTCGCGGGTCGGCTCGTACTTCGCCGATCCCGTCAGGCTCCATCCGCGGACCGCGTCGATGGTCGCCACCGCGGCGACCGTCGAGTGGATCGAGGTCACCAACGAGCTCGAGGCGCTGATGCTCGAGCACAGCCTCATCAAGCGGCACCATCCGCGGTTCAACGTCAGGTTGCGCGACGACAAGAGCTACCCGTTCCTCGCGCTCACGACGGGGGAGGAGTGGCCGCGGGCGGCCGTCGTCCGGGGAAGGCGCCAGAAGGGCGTGCGGTACTTCGGGCCATACGCGCAGGCGTGGGCGATCCGCGAGGTGCTCGACCACGTGACGAAGACGTTCCCGGTCAGGACGTGCTCGCAGGTGAAGTTCAAGGAGCACCAGCGCCTCGGCAGGCCGTGCCTGCTCTTCCACATCGAGAAGTGCGCGGGTCCGTGCGTCGGGGCCGTCACGGCCGACGACTACGCCGTGCACGTCCGGAGCCTCATGCGCTTCCTCTCCGGGGCGGGCGACGAAATCGTCGCGTCGCTCTCGGCCGACATGGTGGACGCATCGTCGAGACAGGACTTCGAGCGCGCCGCGCGCCTGCGCGACCGGATTTCGGCCGTGTCCCGCGTCCTCGAGAAGCAGCAGATGGTGGGGCGCCCCGATGACGACCTCGACGCGGTGGGGCTCGCCGAGGACGAGCTGCAGGCCTCGGTCCAGGTGCTCACGGTGCGCCACGGGCGGGTCATCGGCCGCCACGGCTTCATCCTCGACAAGGTCGAGGACATCGGCGAGGACCGCCTCGTCGGCCGCGTGCTCGACGCGCTCTACTCGGACGATCCCGCGATGGGCGTGCCGGAGACGGTGCTGGTTCCCGTGCTGCCGGACCAGGCGGACGCAGTGACGGCGTGGCTCGGCGAGCGGCGCGGCGGAACGGTGTCGGTGGCCGCCCCGCAGCGCGGCGACCGGCGGGCGCTGCTCGACATCGCGGTCCACAACGCGGCCGACGCGCTGCAGCGCCACAGGATGAAGCGGGCCTCCGACCACTCCGCCCGCAGCCGGGCACTGCTGGAGCTGCAGGATCTGCTCGGTCTGCCGGAGGCTCCCTTGCGGATCGAGTGCTACGACATGGCGCACCTGCAGGGCACCGACTACGTCGGCAGCATGGTGGTCCTCGAGGACGGACTCCCGCTCCGCCGCGACTACCGCCGCTTCACCGTCGCGGTGCCGGGCAACGACGACTACGCGGCGATGCGCGAGGTGCTCGGACGGAGGCTGCGCCGGTACCTCGAGGAGCGCGACGCGCCGCCGACGGACCGGAGGGCGAAGTTCGCCTACCCGCCGCAGCTGCTGCTGGTGGACGGCGGCAAGGGCCAGCTCGCCGTCGCCGTCGA
>JAGWXX010000033.1 GCA_018969685.1 Acidobacteriota bacterium
GGCGCGGCTACTTGCGGCGCTGGTGGCGGGTACGGCGAAGCATCTTCTTGTGCTTCTTCTTGCGCATGCGCTTGCGACGGCGCTTGACCAACGAACCCACGGGGCGACACGCTAGCCGCGCAACGTCCCCGTCCGGCAGCCCGAATCAGTACGGTGAGAGGCGCCGCTCCGGGGTCGTTCAACTGGCAGGACAACGGGTTTTGGTCCCGTGTATAGGGGTTCGAATCCTCTCCCCGGAACCAACCCACCGAGTGACGTGCGTGCGCGCCGTCGGGACCACCGCCCCGGGAGCCGCTCCGGCGCGCCCGTCTAAGGTTGTCGCGCCGATGAACAAGACGATCGACAAAGTCACCACCAAGCGGATGGCGATCTACTCGGGGCGCACGCACCCGACGCTCGCCGCGGAGGTGGCGGCGCACCTGTCGGTCGAGCTGGGCGAGGCCAACATCGTGCAGTTCGCCAACGGCGAGATGCGCGCCCGCTTCGGCGAGAGCGTCCGCGGAGGCGACGTCTTCGTCATGCAGACGCACGGCGCCGCCGACGGCCGCAGCGTCAACGACTCGATCATGGAGCAGCTCATCATGATCGACGCTGCGTACCGCGCCTCCGCGAAGCGCGTCACGGCCGTGTGCCCCTTCTACGGCTACGCGCGCCAGGACCGCAAGGCCGAGGGTCGCGAGCCGATCACCGCGAAGCTCGTCGCCGACATGTTCAAGGCCGCGGGCTCGAAGCGGATGGTGTCGATCGACCTGCACAGCGGCCAGATCCAGGGGTTCTTCGACGGTCCCGTCGACCACCTCACCGCGGTCCCCGTGCTGGAGGACTACGTGCGCCGCAACGTGACGGACGGCGTCGTCATCGTGTCGCCCGACGCGGGCCGGGTGAAGGTCGCCGAGCGGTTCGCCCAGCACCTCGTCGACCTCAACGCCGACGTCGCCTTCGTCCACAAGCGCCGTCCCAAGGGCCTCGACAACGTGGCGGTGGCCAAGGAGGTCATCGGCGACGTGGACGGACGGCTCTGCATCCTCACCGACGACATGATCGACACCGGCGGCACGATCGTCAGCGCCGCCGAGCTGCTCATCGAGCGCGGCGCCCGCGAGGTCTGGGCCATGGCGACCCACGGGGTGCTGTCCGGACCGGCCATCGAGCGCCTCGAGGCCGCCCCGATCAGCCGGGTCGTGCTCACCAACACCCTGCCGCTGCCCGCCGAGAAGCGGATCGCCAAGATCGAGGTCCTGTCCGTGGCCAAGATCATCGCCGACGCCCTCTCGGCCGTGTTCGACGAGACCAGCGTGAGCGAGCTGTTCGGCGGCGAAAACCAGTCCTGACCGGCCGGGGCCGGGCTGCCGGTAGGCTGTGCCGCCGTTTGACGCCGCAGCCAGGGAGCCGAGCATGACCACCATCCTGAAGACCCACACGGGCCGCACGACGGGGAGCGCCGAGTCCCGCCGCTTGCGTCGCGAGGACCACGTCCCAGCCGTCATCTACGGACACGGCATGTCGCCGGTGTCGATCACCGTCGAGCGCCGCGAGCTGCGCCAGGCACTGTCCGGCCCAGCCGGCGTGAACACGATCCTCGAGCTCCATGTCGGCGGCGCCACCTATCCGGCGATCGTGAAGGACATGCAGCGCGACCCCATCAAGCGCCGCGTCAACCACGTCGACTTCATGCAGATCGACCTCTCGGAGGAGATCGTCATGGCCGTGCCGGTGCACCTGACCGGCACCGCGAAGCTCGTCGTGCAGGGCGGCGGCCTCGTCGACCCGGCGGTCGACCGCATCGAGGTGCGCGCATCCGCGAACAACATCCCGAACGAGATCCTCATCGACGTCACCGCCATGGGCATGGACGACATCATCCGCCTCGGCGACATCCAGCTCCCGAAGGGCGTCACGGCCGTGGCCGACCCCGACCTCGTCGTCGTGACGGTGCTCACCACCAAGGCCGATTCGCCGTCTGGCGCGCCGACGGGAGAGGCCGCGCCGGAGGCCGGCGCCGGCGAGGCCGCCTCGGGCGAGACCAAGCCCGGCGCCTAGCCGCGGATGGCGCTGTTCGGCCGCACCGCGCGGCCCGAGCGGCGGGGCACGCCGATCGACGCGCTCGTCGTCGGGCTCGGCAACCCCGGGCGCGAGTACGAGGGCAGCCGGCACAACGTGGGCTTCGACGCGCTGGACGCGTTCGTCGCGCGCCATGGCGGCACGCTGCGCGCCGGCCGTGACCGCGCACTCGTCTGCGAGCTGCGCATCGGCGACGCGCGCGTCGTCGCCGCCAAGCCCACCACCTTCATGAACGACTCGGGGGCCGCCGTCGGCGCGCTCGCCCGGCGCTTCGGCATCGACGATGCTGCGCGCGTGGTGGTGGTCCACGACGAGCTCGACCTCGAGCCCGGCGACGTGCGGGTGAAGTGCGGCGGCGGACTCGCCGGGCACAACGGACTGCGCTCGATCGAGCGGCACCTTCGGACCCTCGACTTCGTCCGCGTCCGCGTCGGCGTCGGCAAGCCCCCGACGAAGGAGCAGGGCGCCGCCCACGTGCTGGGACGGCTCGGGAGGCGCGACCGCGAGGTCCTCGACGCCGCGGCGCAGCGCGCAGCGGACGCCGTGGATGCGATCGTCGCGGAGGGAGCCGACGCCGCAATGCGCAGGTTCAACGCGCGCTGACCGTGCTGCTCCGCGACATCGCCCGACAGGCAGCCGACGAACCGGCGCTCGCCGACCTCACCGCGCCCGTCCTCGGCTGCGCCGAGCACGCGCGGGCCGTGGTGCTCGCCGCGATCGCCGGTCGCGCGGACGGCGGCACGCTCGTCGTCGTCACGCCGACGGGCACGGGTGCCGCCGTGCTCGCCGACGACCTCGCACGCTTCCTCGGCCGCGACGACGTCCTGCTCTTCCCCGCGTGGGAGACGCTGCCCTTCGAGCGCGTCTCCCCCGCGACCGAGACGATGGGCCGCCGGCTCGGGGTGCTCGCCCGCCTGGGAGGTGCCGCGCCACCGAAGGTCGTCGTCTCGTCGGTGCGCGCGGTCCTGCAGCGGCTCGCACCCGGCACCGAGCGCACCGAGGCGCTCGTCGTCCGGCGCGGCGACGTCCTCGACGCCGACACCGTGCTCGAGCGCCTCGTCGCACAGGGCTACCGCCGGGAGCCGGTCGTCGAGCACCGCGGCGAGGTGGCGCGGCGCGGGTCGATCATCGACGTGTTCCCGTCGACGGGCGACCATCCGGTGCGCATCGACCTGTGGGGCGACGAGGTCGACCGCCTGACGGCCTTCGAGGTCGGCGACCAGCGCAGCACGCGCGACCTCGAGTCGGCGGCGATCCTCCCCGCGCGGGAGTTCGTCGCCGACGGCGCGGTGCGCGCGAGGGCCGCGTCGCTCGTGTCGGCAGAGCCGTGGGGACGCGAGCAGTGGGAGCGACTCGCGGAGGGCTCCGTCTTCGACGGCATGGAGAGCTGGCTGCCGTGGTTCGCCGACGACCGGCTGCTCGTCGACGTCGCGGCCGAGCGCGCCGCGGCGCGCGGCGCCGCCCTGCACCTCGTGCTCGTCGACCAGCGTCGGCTCGCCGCCCGCGGGCACGACGTGCTCGCGGAGGAGGCCGACCTCGCGGGCGCGCTCGCCTCCACGTGGGCCCGCGATGCCGGCGTGGAGGTGCCCGCGCTGCACGCACCGCCCGAACGGCTGCTCGCCGGCGCGGCCGCCGCGCGGGTGACCAGCCTCATCTCGCCGGCCGAGTCGCGCGGCGAACCCGTCGTCGACGCCGGGACATGGGGCTTCCAGGGCGGCGACCCGTCCGCCGTCGCGCCCCGCATCGTGCGCATGGTGGGCGAGGGCTGGCGAATCGTGGTCGCGGGCGACACCGCCTCGTCGGCGCGGCGCATCGCCGAGGCGCTGAAGGGCGAGGGCGTCGCGGTCATCGACCGCACCGGCGCCGACGGGCCGATCGACGCGCCGGGGGCGTACGTCGTCGAGGCGGCGCTGCACCACGGCGCGCTGCTCCACCGCTGCAAGGTCGCGCTGCTCGCCGAGTCCGACCTCACGGGCCGGCGCCGCGCGCGCGCCGCGCGCCCCACCAAGCGCTCCGGCGGCACCGTGTTCGAGGACCTCAAGCCCGGGTCGTACATCGTCCACCAGGTGCACGGCGTGGGCCGCTACGAGGGCATCACCACCAAGTCCATGGGCGGATCGGTGCGCGACTACCTCCAGCTCGCCTACAAGGACAACGACCGCCTGTACGTCCCGACCGACAGCGTCGGGTCGATCCGTCCCTACGTCGGCGGCGAGGAGCCGGTGCTGCACCGCCTCGGCGGCTCGGACTTCGCGCGCTCGAAGGCGAAGGTGCGCTCCGCGGTGCGCGAGGTCGCGCAGGAACTGGTCGTGCTGTACCAGCGTCGCGCCACCGCCCCCGGACACCCGTTCGACCCCGACACGCCGTGGCAGCACGAGATGGAGGCGGCGTTCCCGTGGGTCGAGACGCCCGATCAGCTCACCGCCATCGCCGCAGTGAAGGCCGACATGGAGCGCGACGTGCCGATGGACCGCCTCGTGTGCGGCGACGTGGGCTTCGGCAAGACGGAGGTCGCGGTGCGAGCCGCATTCAAGGCGGTGCAGGGCGGCAAGCAGGTCGCGGTGCTGGTGCCGACCACGCTGCTCGCCTCGCAGCACTTCCAGACGTTCTCCGAGCGCTTCACCGGCTACCCCGTGCGGGTCGAGGTGCTCTCGCGGTTCGTCGCGCCGGCGAAGGCGCGCGCGGTCCTTGCGGGGCTCGCATCGGGCGAGGTCGACTGCGTGATCGGCACCCACCGCCTGCTGCAGGAGGGCATCGCCTTCAAGGACCTCGGCCTCCTCGTCGTCGACGAGGAGCAGCGCTTCGGCGTCTCCCACAAGGAGGCCATCAAGCGGCTGCGCACGGGGGTCGACGTCCTGACCCTCTCGGCGACGCCCATCCCCCGCACGCTCGAGATGAGCCTCGTCGGACTGCGCGACCTCTCGCTGCTGCAGACGCCCCCCGCCGACCGCCAGCCCATCCTCACCTTCGTCGGCGAGTACGACGAGCGCGTCGCGACCGAGGCGATCCGCCGCGAGCTGCTGCGCGACGGCCAGGTGTTCTGGGTGCACAACCGGGTGCAGAGCATCGAGGAGCGCGCCGCCGAGCTGCGCGTGCTCGTCCCCGACGCGCGGATCGCCGTCGCGCACGGCCAGATGGACGAGACCCAGCTGGAGCGCACGGTGACGGACTTCTGGGAGGGGCGCTCGGACGTCCTCGTCTGCACGACGATCATCGAGAGCGGCATCGACATGCCCGCCGTCAACACGCTCGTCGTGGAGCGCGCCGACCTGCTCGGCCTCGGGCAGCTCCACCAGCTGCGCGGGCGCGTCGGTCGCAGCGGCTCGCGCGCGTACGCGTACCTCTTCCATCCGCAGGGGCGCGCGCTGGGCGAGGAGGCCTACGAGCGGCTGCGCACCATCGGCGAGTCGACCGATCTCGGCAGCGGCTTCCGCATCGCGATGCGCGACCTCGAGATCCGCGGCGCGGGCCACCTGCTCGGCGAGACGCAGAGCGGCCACATCGCCGCCGTCGGCTACGACCTCTATTGCGAGCTCGTCACCGAGGCCGTCGCCGAGATGAAGGGCGAGCCGGCCGCGGAGCCCGCCCCCGAGGTGACGATCGACGTCCCGGTCGCCGCGCACCTCGCCGCCGAGTACGTGCCGCGCGAGGAGGCGCGGCTCGAGGCGTACCGGCGGCTCGCGGCCGTGGCGTCGCCGGCCGACGTCGACGACATCCGTGCCGAATGGGAGGACCGCTACGGCCCGCTTCCCGCCCCCGCCGAGGCGCTCGTCGCGATCTCGCGGCTGCGCGCCGAGTGCCGCCGGACCGGCGTCCGCGACGTCGCGGTCTCGGGCCGCGCGGCGACGGTCGCGCCCGTCGTGCTGCGGGCCAGCCAGAAGATGCGCCTCGCCCGGATCTCCCCGTCCGCGCGCCACGACGAGAAGACGTCGGTGCTCACGGTGCCCGTCGCCGGTGGCGGCACCGAGTTCGTCGCGTGGCTCACCGGCCTGCTCGGGGAGCTGTTCGACCCCGCGCAATAGACTGCGCGGGTGCGAACCCACCTGCGACTCGCGTCGATTGCAGCCATCCTCGCCGTCGCCGCCTCCGGGTGCGCCGGCAGCTCGAACGCCTACTCCCTCGGGGACGAGTCCGCGACGATCGACGAGGTCGAGGCCGCCGTCGCGCAGCTCGCCGAGGCACAACAGGTCGAGATGTCCAACGGCGTCGCCGACGGCGAGACGGTGCGCGCCGTGCTCGGCGCGATGATCCGCGCGAGCGCGATCCGCGAACTGCTCGCGGCGAACGGCGATTCGGTGACCGACGAGGACCGTGCGGTCGTCACGACGCAGTACGACGCGGAGTCCGGATTCGACGCCCTCGGGCAGGACCTGCAGGACCTGCTCATCGAGGTCAACGCCGCCGACGTCGCGCTTGCGCGCGTGCCCGCACCAGACGCCGCCGGCATCGAGGACGCCTACGCATCGAACCCCGCGCGCCTCGGCGCCATGTGCCTGCGGCACGTCCTCGTCGCCGACGAGGCCACCGCCCGGACGGTCGTCGCCGAGTTGAAGGGTGGTGCCGACGTCGCGGAGGTCGTCGCACGGTGGTCCACCGAGCCCGGCGCCGCCGAGCGCGGCGGTGCGCTCGAAGGGCAGGACGGAGCGTGCATCCGCCTCGCCGACTACCAGGCGCAGTTCGACGCCGACTTCGTCGCCGGTGCCCTGGGCGTGACGCCGGATGCGCCGTCCGATCCCGTGAAGACGCAGTTCGGCTGGCACGTGATCGTCGCGCGCCCGTACGACGAGGTCTCCGACTCGCTCGCCGCACTGCTCCGGCAGGCGCCCGGCGAGATGCTGCTCGGCGGCTGGCTCGTGACGCAGCGCGTGGACGTCGCCTCGCGCTACGGGCGCTGGAACCCCGCACAGGGCGCCGTCGTCCCGCTCTGACGTGACGCCGCGCGTCGTCGTCGTCGGCCTCGGACCGGGCGACCCCGGCCTCGTCACGGCCGCGGCGACCGCCGAGATCGCGCGCGTGCAGGTGCGCTTCGTGCGCACGGTGCGCCACCCCACAGCTGGGCTCGTTCCCTCGGCGACGTCGTTCGACGGGCTCTACGAGCGCAGCGCGACGTTCGACGAGGTGTACGCAGGGATCGTCGAGGCGCTCGTCGCGGCCGCCCGGGACCACGGCGAGGTGCTCTACGCCGTGCCCGGATCTCCGCTCGTCCTCGAGGACGCCGTCGACCGGCTGCGGCGCGATCCGCGGGTCGCGACGGCGATCGTGCCCGCCGTGAGCTTCCTCGACCTGGCGTGGCGCGCGATCGGCGTGGATCCGGTGACGGCTGGGGTGCGGCTCGTCGACGGGCACCGCTTCGAGGTCGACGCCGCGGGCGAGCGAGGTCCGCTGCTGGTGGCGCAGGTGCACGACCGCGACGTGCTCTCGCGCGTCAAGCTCGCGCACGAGGACGCGGCCGGCGACGAACCCGTCGCGATCCTCCACCACCTCGGACTGCCCGACGAGCGCGTCATCCACACGACCTGGAGCGAGATCGACCGCACCATCGAGCCGGACCACCTCACCGCGATCTGGATCCCGCGCCTCGCCGCCCCCGTCGCCGGCGAGATGGCGCGGCTGCACTCGCTCGCCCGCACGCTGCGCGAGCGGTGCCCATGGGACCGCGAGCAGACGCACGGGTCGCTCGTGCGCTACCTCGTCGAGGAGGCATACGAGCTCGTCGACGCGCTGCACGCGCTCGACCCGGACGATCCAGCCACCGTCGACGCGCTCGTCGGCGAGCTGGGCGACGTGCTCTACCAGGTCGAGTTCCACTCGGTCCTCGGCGAGGAGGCCGGTCTGTTCACCGTCGCCGACGTCGCGCGCACGGTGCACGACAAGCTCGTGCGGCGCCACCCCCACGTCTTCGGCGGCGCCGATGCCGCGACCGCAGGCGACGTCGAGGTTGCGTGGGAGCGGATCAAGCGCGACGAACGGCGCGACCGCGGCGAGGCCCCGTCGCCGTTCGCAGGGGTGGCCGGCGCCGCGCCCGCGCTGTCCTTTGCCGAGAAGCTGCAGCAGCGCGCCTCGTCGCGAGGCTTCGACTGGCGCTCGACCGACGGCCCGCTGGACGCGATCGCCGACGAGCTCGCCGAGCTGCGCCGCGCGGCGGGGACCAGCGACGCCGGCGACGAGCTCGGCGACGTGCTCTTCAGCGCCGTCAACGCCGCGCGCCACCTCGGGATCGACCCGGAGGCCGCGCTGCGCAGGGCCGCCAACCGGTTCCGCGACCGGGTCGAGCGCACCATCGCACTCGCCGAGGCCCGGGGCCTCGACACCGCGGCGGTGGCACAGGAGGCGCTCGACGCCCTGTGGCGCGAGGCAAAGGCGGATCTGCGGGGCGGCGGCACCGACGGGTAGGTTGCCCGCCGTGCCCTCCATCGAACGCATCCACGCGCGCGAGGTCCTCGACTCGCGCGGCAACCCCACCGTCGAGGTCGACGTCGAGCTCGCGGGCGGCGCGACGGGCAGGGCGATGGTGCCCTCCGGTGCATCGACCGGAGAGCACGAGGCCGTCGAGCTGCGCGACGGCGGCCCGCGCTACCGGGGACGCGGCGTCGAGCAGGCCGTGCGCAACGTCGACGGCGAGATCGCCGCGGCGCTGCGCGGTCGCGACGCGGACGACCAGGAGGGGCTCGACCGCGCGCTGATCGCGCTCGACGGCACGCCCAACAAGTCGCGGCTCGGTGCGAACGCGATGCTCGGCGCCAGCCTCGCGACCGCGCGCGCGGCGGCGGCTCATGCGGGCCGTCCGTTGTGGCGCCACCTCGGCGGGGACGCGGCAGCCGTGCTGCCCGTGCCGATGATGAACGTGCTGAACGGCGGGGCCCACGCCGACAACTCGGTCGACCTGCAGGAATTCATGGTCATGCCGGTCGGCGCGCCGTCGTTCCGCGAGGCGCTGCGGTGGGGCACCGAGACGTACCACGCGCTGCGCGCGATCCTCGCGTCCCGCGGGCTCTCCACGGCCGTCGGCGACGAGGGCGGGTTCGCCCCCGACCTGCCGGACAACGAGGCTGCGATCGCCGTGCTCGTCGACGCCATCGAGGCCGCGGGGTTCTCGCCGGGGCGCGACGTCGCCATTGCACTCGACCCGGCCATGAGCGAGCTGTTCCGCGACGGGCGCTACCACCTCGACGGCGAGGGCCGGAGCCTGAGCGCCGACGAGCTCGCGGCGTGGTGGGGGTCGCTCGCCGACCGCTACCCGATCGTGTCCATCGAGGACGGCATGGCCGAGGACGACTGGGACGGATGGAAGGCGCTCACCGCCCGGCTCGGCGGCCGCATCCAGCTCGTCGGAGACGACCTGTTCGTCACCAACGCGAGACGTCTGCAGCGCGGCATCGAGTCGCGCACGGCGAACAGCGTGCTGGTGAAGGTCAACCAGATCGGCACGCTCACTGAGACGCTCGAGACGATGCGCCTCGCGGCCGCGCACGGCTACACGTGCGTCATGAGCCACCGCAGCGGCGAGACGGAGGACTCCACGATCGCCGACCTCGCCGTGGCCACTGGCTGCGGCCAGATCAAGACCGGTGCTCCGGCCCGCAGCGACCGCGTCGCGAAGTACAACCAGCTCCTGCGGATCGAGGAGTCGCTCGGCGCCGCTGCGCGCTACCCCGGCCGATCGGCGCTGGCTCCGCGTCCCGCCTGATCCTCCGAGCCCCGTCGGCGCGCGTCGGCACGGCACAATGGGGTCCGTGAGCGACCCCACCATCTCGGTGCCCGTGACGCGGCACCGGAGGGGACGGTGGGCCACGCCGCTCGTGCTCCTGCTCCTTGCCGTGATCGCCGCCGCGCTGTTCACGGTGCCGGTCGGCACGTGGCTGGAGCAGCGGCGCATCCTCGAGCGCCGCACCCGCGAGTATGCAATGTACGAGGACACGATCGAACGCCTGCAGAACGACATCGCGTACCTGCAGTCGCCCGAGGGTCTGCGCGCCGCCATCCGTGCGCAGCTCGGTTATCTCAAGCCCGACGAACGGAGGATCCCGATGATGGAAGTGCCGGAGCTCTCGGCCGACATGCCCGACCGCTGGCCGTACACGGTGGTGTCCGGCATGATGCTGGTGCGCACGCTGCAGCGCGCGCAGTCGGAGGCCGCCACGACGACGGTTTCCGGCGGCGCCGCAGGAACGACGGTCGCGCCATGAGCGGGCACCCGGTGCAGGCACCCATCGTCGCCGAGCAGCTCGTGCGGACCTTCGGCGACCTCCGCGCCGTCGACGGCATCGACATGACCGTCGACGCAGGGGAGATCTTCGGCTTCCTCGGTCCGAACGGCGCCGGCAAGAGCACCGCGGTGCGGATGCTGACCACGCTCCTGCGCCCCACGTCCGGGCGCGCCATCGTCGCGGGCTTCGACGTCGCCACGCACCCCGACGAAGTCCGGCGCCGCATCGGCGTGGCGCTGCAGGACGCGGCGATCGACCCGCTGATGACGGGCAACGAGCTGCTCCGGCTGCAGGCCGTGCTCTACGGCATCCCGTCGGGCAAGGTGAAGTCGCGCGCGGCGGAACTGCTGGAGCGGGTGGGGCTGACGGCCGCGGCCGACCGGCGGGTCGGCACCTATTCCGGCGGCATGCGCCGCCGGCTCGACCTCGCACTGTCGCTCATCCACGAGCCGACGGTGCTGTTCCTCGACGAGCCGACCACGGGGCTCGACCCGATGAGCCGCATGACGCTCTGGGAGGAGGTGCGCCGCCTGAACCGCGAGGGCACCACCGTGCTGCTCACGACCCAGTACCTCGAGGAGGCCGACCAGCTCGCCGACCGCATCGCGATCATCGACAAGGGCCGGATCGTGCGCGAGGGCCGGCCGCGCGACCTGAAGGCCGAGGTGGGGTCGCCGACGCTGCTCGTCGCGGTGCCGCGCGAACAGGCGGACGCCGCGCGCGCCGTGCTGCAGGAGTTCGGCGAGTCCCGCCCCACTGCGGAGGGCACGCTCGGCGTCGGGCTCCGCGACGGCGCGCGCGCGGTGACCGACGTGGTGCGCAGGCTCGACGAGGCAGGCGTGCGCCTGCAGCACCTGGAGATCAACGAGCCGAGCCTCGACGACGTCTTCGCCGAGGCGACCGGCCACCGCCTGGAGGGCGAGTGACCGTCGCCGCCGCACACTCCCCCGGCCTCGCGCTGCGTCAGGTCGCGGCGCTGGCCCGGCGCTCGACGCGCGAGACGTTCCGCCAGCCGGCACTGGTGGCACCGAGCGTGATCTTCCCCCTGTTCTTCGCGGCGCTCGGCGCGTCGTCGTTCAACCGCGCGACGTCGCTGCCGGGGTTCCCCAAGGTCGACTCGTTCCTGCAGTTCTCGCTCGCGGCGACCGTCGTGCAGGGCGTGCTGTTCGGCTCGGTGACGGGCGCGGCCGCGCTCGCCACCGACATCGAGAACGGATTCCTCGACCGCCTGCTGGCGGCGCCGACGCCCCGCACGGGCATCCTCATCGGGCGACTGGCCGGCAGCGCGATCTTCGGCGCCGCACAGGCCGCCGTGTTCATCGCGGTGCTGTGGCCGTTCGGCGCAACGGTGCGGTCCGGCGTCCCCGGAGCGGCCGTGATGGTGCTCAGCGGCGGCATCGTGGCACTGGCGATCGGGTCGCTGATGTCGGCCGTCGCCATCCGCACCGGCTCGGCCGAGGCCGTGCAGGGGTCGTTCCCGCTGCTGTTCGTGCTGCTGTTCTTCTCGAGCGCCTTCTTCCCCCGCGAGACGATGAGCGGCGCCTACCGGGCGATCGCCGACGCCAATCCCATCTCGTACCTCGTCGAGGGCCTGCGCGAGCTCGTGCTGACGGGGTACTCGGGCACCGCGGTGCTGCAGGCGATCCTGATCCCGCTCGTCGCGTGCGCGGCCGCGGTGATGCTCGCGCTCCGCTCGCTGCGCAGGAAGCTGGCGGCGCGATGAGCGGCGCATCCCTCCGTGAGACGGTGCGCAGCGCCCGTGCCATCTCGGTCCGCAACCTGCGCGGCATCGTGCGCCTGCCCAGCGCATTCATGCCCGCGCTGATGATGCCGATCTTCACGATGATCGCCTTCGCGGGGACCTTCGCCGCGATCACCAAGCTGCCCGGCTTCCCGACCGACCGTTCGGTGAACTGGTTCATGCCGCTCGGCATCTGCTTCGGGTCCGCGTTCAGCGGCATCGGCCAGGGATTCTCCGCCATCCGAGACATCCAGACGGGGTTCTACGACCGGCTGCGCATGTCGCCCGCCCCCCGCGCCTCGATCATCCTCGGCGCGCTCCTCGCCTCGTGGTTCCGTGCACTGCTGCTGAACCTCGTGGTCGTGCCGGTGGGCGTGCTGCTCGGCGTGCGCTTCACCGGCGGGCTCCTCGGCATCCTCACCTTGCTCGCCGCCTCGCTCGGCACGGCGACCATGGCGCTCGGCTGGGGGCTCGGCCTCGCCTACCGGTTCCGCGACATGCGCGCCGCCGCCGTCATGCAGCTCACGATGTTCGTCGTGCTCTACCTGTCGTCGGCGCAGATGCCGCTCGCACTGATCAGCGGCTGGCTGCACGCCGTGGCGAGGATCAACCCCATGACCAACATCCTCCGCCTCGCACGGGAGGGCCTCGTGACGTCGGCATCCGGCGGCAACGTCGCCTGGGCCAACACCTGGGGCGGCCTCGTGGCGATCGTCGCACTGTCCGCGCTGACGCTGACGTTCGCGTGGCGCAGCCTCGACCGGCTCTCGCGGTAGCGGGCGCCGGTGGCGCCGTGCCTGCGCGACGGGGCAGGATGAGGACGGGGAGGCAGGGGCAATGAGGATCAGCATCGAGGTCAACGGCGCCGTCCAGCAGTCGGACGTCGAGCCGCGCACGCTCCTCGTCCACTGGCTGCGCGAACAGGCCGGCCTCACCGGCACGAACATCGGGTGCGACAGCTCGAGCTGCGGCGCGTGCACCGTGCACCTCGACGGCGAGGCGGTCAAGAGCTGCACGATCCTCGCGGTGCAGGCGGACGGCTGCGCCGTGACGACGATCGAGGGCCTCGCCGGACCGGACGGCCTCCACCCCATGCAGCAGGCGTTCGCCGACCACCACGGCCTGCAGTGCGGCTTCTGCACGCCGGGCATGGTGATGGCGGCCGTCGGACTGCTGCGCGAGAACCCGGCGCCCACCGAGGACGAGGTGCGCACGGGGCTCGAGGGCAACCTCTGCCGCTGCACCGGGTACCACAACATCGTCGCCGCGGTGCTCGCCGCCGCGGCAAGGGGCGGCGGACGGTGATCCCCGCGCCGTTCGAGTACGTCCGCGCCGGATCGGCCGACGAGGCGGTCGCGCTCGTCTCCCAGCACGGCGACGAGGCCAAGTTCCTCGCCGGCGGGCACAGCCTCGTGCCCCTGATGAAGCTGCGGCTCGCCCAGCCGTCGGTGCTGGTCGACGTGGGCCGGATCCGCGACCTCTCCTACGTGCGCGACGCCGGCGACCACCTCGCGATCGGCGCGCTCACCCGGCACATGGACGTCGAGACCTCCCCGCTGGTGCGCGAGCACGCGCCCCTGCTCGCACGGGCGGCGTCGCACGTCGGCGACTCGCAGGTGCGCCACCGCGGGACGATCGGCGGGTCGATCGCCCACGCCGACCCTGCGAGCGACCTGCCCGCGACGACGCTCGCGCTCGGCGCGTCCTACGTGGCGACGGGCCCCCGCGGCACGAGGACGATCGCCGCGTCCGACTTCTACCGGGGGTTCCTCGACTCGGCACTCGAGCCCGACGAGCTGCTCGTCGAGGTGCGCGTGCCCAAGATGGCCGGCGCGGAGTGGGGCTTCCAGAAGTTCGTGCGGCGCGCACAGGACTGGGCCATCGTCGGCGTCGCCGCGTGGCGCCGCGGCCGCGACTCGGGCGTGGCGCTGGTGAACATGGGCCCGACGCCGCTGCTCGCACGCTCCACGATGGACGCGCTCCGCGACGGTGCCGGCGCCGACGAGGCGGCCCAGCGCGCGGCCGACGGCACCGATCCGTCGTCCGACGTCAACGCATCGGCGGAGTACCGCGCCCACCTCGCGCGCGTGCTGGTGCGCCGGGCGCTCGAGGGCCGGGCGACCTGACCTCGCGGCGGCTCAGCCGTCGAAGCGGAATTGCGCCGACGTGCGCGACGCCACCCACGGCACGAACAGCCGCTCGCGCACCTCGTGGTGCATCGGGTGGCGGTCGTAGGCGGCCCAGCCGGCCTCGTCGTCGAAGGACGCCGCGACCACGTAGTCGGCGTTGGCCGCGGGCGAGATGCCGAGGTTCGACCCGCAGCGGTAGTCGCGAACCTCCGGGATGTGCCGGACCAGGTCGTGCAGCGCGGCCGTCACCGCATCCGCGTGCCCGTCGGGGGTGCCCGGCTTCCACGTGAACGCCGCGACGTGCTGGATCATGCGCGCAGAGCATAGAACCGCGCCGCGGGGCACTGGTAGATTGGGACGACAGTTAGGTGGTGGGAACGCCCATGACGGGCCAGCGCAACTCGCGGTATCTGGAGGCGATCGCCGACGCGGAGCCGTCCCCCTACTGGCTGGACGACGCCGATGAGCCGGATGCGAACCCGATGGCGGTCCGCGACGAGACCTGCGACCTCTGCATCGTCGGCGGCGGGTACACGGGCCTGTGGACCGCGATCCTCGCCAAGGAGCGCGACCCCTCGCGCGACGTGGTGCTGATCGAGGCGCACGAGGTGGGTTCGGCGGCCAGCGGCCGCAACGGCGGGTTCATGGACTCGAGCCTCACCCACGGCATCGCCAACGCGCAGCAGCGCTTCCCCGACGAGGTCGAGCTGCTCGAGCGCCTCGGCGCGCGCAACCTCGACGAGATCGCGGCGGCGATCGACCGGTACGCCATCGACTGCGACTTCGAGCGCCCCGGCGTGATCGAGATCGCCAGCACCCGCCACTCGGCGTCGTACCTCGACGAGCTGCGCGAGGACCACGAGCAGCTCCTCGCCATGGGCCAGGAGGCGGTGCTGCTCGACGCCGACGCCGTGCGCCGCGAGGTCGCGTCCCCCATCTTCACCGGCGGCCTGTGGCGGAAGCACACCACCGCGCTGGTCGATCCCGCGCGCCTCGCATGGGGCCTGAAGCGCGCGGCCGCATCGCTCGGGGTGCGGATCTACGAGGACACGCGGGCCACGTCGCTCGAGCGCAGCCGCACGGGCGCGACCGTGCACACGGCGCTCGCCCGCATCGAGGCGCGCCGCGTCGCGATCGCGACCAACGCGTTCAAGCCGCTGCTGCGGCGGATCCACAACTACGTGATCCCCGTCTACGACTACTGCCTCACCACCGAGCCCCTCACGCCCGCGCAGCTCGAGAGCGTCGGATGGCGGAACCGGCAGGGACTGTCGGACATCTCGAACCAGTTCCACTACTACCGGCTGACCGCCGACAACCGCATCCTCTGGGGCGGCTTCGACGCCATCTACCACTACGGCGGCAAGATGAGCCGCGACCTCGAGTCGCGGCCCGAGACGTGGGCGACGCTCTCGCAGCACTTCTTCGAGACCTTTCCCCAGCTGGACGGCGTGCGCTTCTCCCACGCCTGGGGCGGGGCGATCGACACGTGCAGCCGCTTCAGCGTGTTCTGGGGACGCGCGCTCGACGGACGCGTGGCGTACGCGCTCGGCTACACCGGCCTCGGCACCGGCAGCTCGCGCTTCGGAGCCCAGGTCATGCTCGACATGCTCGACGGCCGCGAGACCGAGGCGACCCGCACGTCGTTCGCACGGACGAAGCCGACGCCGTTCCCGCCCGAGCCCTTCCGGTTCCTCGCCGTGCAGTTGACGAAGTGGTCGCTCGACCGCGAGGACCGCAGCGGCCGTCGCAACGCGTGGCTGCGCCTGCTCGACCGCCTCGGGCTGGGCTTCGACACCTAGCCGTCGCGCCGCCGTAGATTTGCGGCGTGTTGCGCACCGGATCCACGCCGACCGGAGCCGCCGACGTCGCCTCTGGGCTCGCCCAACACGGCTACCTCGCGGACGAGGGCATTGCGACGGCCGCGTTCCTCGCGCTCGCACTGCCCCGTCCGCTGCTGCTGGAGGGCGAGCCCGGCACCGGCAAGACGTCGCTCGCCACCGCGCTCGCCGCGCTCACGGGTGGCGAGCTGATCCGCCTGCAGTGCTGGGAGGGCATCGACGCCTCGCAGGCCGTCTACGACTGGGACCACGCGCGCCAGCTGCTGCACCTTCGCGCCGCGGAGGCGTCGGGCGAAGCCGGCGGCACCGGCACGGCCGCGCTCGAGCGGTCGATGTTCGACGCGCGATTCCTCGTGAAGCGCCCGCTGTTGCGCGCGCTCGAGCCCGCTCCGGTGCCGCCGGTGCTGCTGATCGACGAGGTCGACCGCGCCGACGACGAGTTCGAGGCCTACCTGCTCGAGGTCCTCTCCGACTTCCAGGTCACCGTGCCCGAGCTCGGTACGATCCGCGCCGCGGTGCCGCCCGTGGTGGTGCTGACGTCGAACCGCACGCGCGACCTGCACGACGCGCTGAAGCGCCGCTGCCTCTACCACTGGGTCGAGCACCCGTCGTTCGAGCGCGAGGTCGCCATCCTCCACTTGGCGGTGCCGACCGTGCCGCCGCAGCTGGCGCGGCAGCTCGCGGCGGCGGCTGGCGTCCTCCGCGGCCTCGGCCTGGCGAAGCCGCCGGGCGTCGCCGAGACGATCGACTGGGCCGAGGCGCTCGGCGCCCTCGCGCTCGCGACCCTGGACGAGCGCGCCGCGACGTCCGCGCTCGGCGCCGTGCTGAAGCACCGCGAGGACCAGGAACTCGTGCGCGAGCACGGCATCGGCGAGCTCGTCCGTGCCGCCGCCGCGCGCGCCGCCCAGCCGTGAACGACCCGCACCTGCTCGCGGCCGCGTTCGCGCGCGAACTCCGCGGCGCGGGCCTGTCGGTGCCGACCGACTCGGTGGCGACCTTCGTCGCCGCGCTCGGACGGACCGGACTCGGCACGCGCGACGGCACGTACTGGGCCGGCCGCACGGTGCTGGTTCGCCGCGCGGAGGACCTCGCGGCGTACGACCGCACGTTCGAGTCGTTCTGGGAGGGCCGGGAGCGGTCCGCCGGTGCCGCCGACGACCCCGTCGAGACCGCGGTGCTCGCCCTCGACGATGGCGACGATGCAGGCGCGGATCCCGGCGGAGCGACCTCGGACGACGGCACCACCATCGTGCTCCGGTGGTCGCCGGTCGAGTCGCTGCGCGACAAGGACTTCGCGGCGTGCACGGCCGACGAGCTCCGCGACGCGGCGCGCGCGATCGCGGCGCTCCGCGTGCACGGCTCTGTCCGCCGCTCACGGAGGCTCCACCCCGTGCGCGGCCGAGGCTCGCACCACGACCAGCGGGCGACCCTCCGCGCCTCCCTGCGCACGCGCGGCGAGCCGCTGCGGCTGCACCGGCGCGCACGGACGGAGGCGCCGCGTCGCCTCGTCCTGCTGCTGGACGTGTCGGGCAGCATGGAGCCGTACGCGCGCGCGATGCTGCGATTCGCGCAGGCCGCAGTTGCCGGGCGGCGGCGCGTCGAGGCCTTCGCATTCTCGACGCGGCTCACGCGCCTGACCCGCGACCTCGCCGGCCGCGACGCCGACCGGTCCATCTCGCGCGCATCGCGGGCCGTGCCCGACTGGAGCAGCGGGACCCGGCTCGGGGGCTGCCTCCGCGAGTTCAACGACCGCTGGGGCACGGGGGGCATGGCCCGCGGCGCCGACGTGGTCATCCTGAGCGACGGCTGGGACCGCGGCGACCCCGCCGAGCTCGCGCGCGAGATGGGGCGGCTCGGACGCGTGACCCACCGCACGATCTGGGTCAATCCGCTCAAGTCGACGCCGGGCTACGCGCCGCTCGCCCGCGGGATGGCGGCGGCCCTCCCCCACGTCGACGAGTTCGTGGAGGGCCACTCGCTCGGCTCGCTGGAGCGCCTCGCAACGGTGCTCGCACGGGGTTGACTGGGGACGTGCGCGACCTCCTCGACGACCTCGACCGCTGGCGCGCCGCCGGCAAGCGCGTCGCGCTGGCGCGCGTCGTCGACATCGAGGGCTCGGGCCCGCGCGACCCCGGGGCCGCGATGGCCGTGAACGAGGACGGAGAGGTCGTCGGCTCCGTGAGCGGCGGCTGCGTCGAGGGTGCGGTCGTCGGCGAGGCGCTGGAGGTGCTGCGCGACGGCGCCGCGCGCCTCGCACGGTTCGGCTACTCCGACGACGAGGCCTTCGCGGTCGGCCTGACGTGCGGCGGCACGATCCACCTGTTGATCGAGCCGCTCGACTGGTGAGCCGGGACGTGCCGCTCTTCGGGCGCTTCTCCGGGCTGGTGCGCGCAGCCCGTCCGGTCGCGCTCGTCACCGTGCTCGACGGCGAGCGCACAGGATCGACGATGCTGGTGGTGCCCGACGGCGACCCGGAGGGCACGCTCGGCCACCCGGAGCTCGACCGCGTCGTGGCGCGCGACGCGGTGGGCGAGCTCGAGGCCGGCCGCACGGGCGTGCGCCGGTACGGGCCGCGCGGCCAGGTGACGCCCGAGGACCTCCGCGACGAGCCCACGATCCGCGTGTTCATCGACTCGTTCGCACCGCCGCCGCAGATGTGGATCTTCGGCGCCGTCGACTTCACCGCCGCGCTCGCCCGCGCCGCGAAGCTGCTCGGCTACCGCGTGATCGTGTGCGACGCGCGCGAGGTGTTCGCCACCGCGCGCCGGTTCCCCATGGCCGACGAAGTGCTGGTGTCCTGGCCGGGCCCGGTGTTCGCGGAGCGCGGCGCGGCACTGGGCGCGCGCGATGCGGTCTGCATCCTCACCCACGACCCGAAGTTCGACGTCCCCGCCATCGCGGGCGCGCTCGACACGCAGGTGGGCTACATCGGCGTGATGGGCAGCAGGCGCACGCACGCCACGCGGCTCGAACGGCTCGCCGAGGCGGGCATCGACGACCCCGCGGCGCTCGCGCGGTTGATGGCGCCGATCGGCCTCGACATCGGCGCGCGCACCCCGGAGGAGACCGCCGTCTCGATCTGCGGCGAGATCATCGCCCGTCGCACGGGCCGCGGCGCGCCGTCACTGCGCGACGGCGACGGACCGATCCACCGGCCGTGACCGGCGATGCGCCGCGCGCGCGGACCCTCGCGGTGCTGCTCGCCGCCGGCGGCGGCACGAGGTTCTCGGGGCCGTCCCACAAGCTCCTCGCCGTCGTCGCGGGGCGTCCCGTGTGGCGCTGGTCGCTCGATGCGGCAGTCGAGTCCGGCATCGGACCCGTGCTCGTCGTCACCGGCTGCGCCGCGCTCGCGCTGCCCGAGGAGGTCGAGGAGCTGCACAACCCGGGATGGCAGGGCGGGTTGGCGGGGTCGCTCCGGCTCGCCGTGTTCCGTGCACGTGAGCACGGGGCGGACGCGATCGTCGTCGGGCTCGGCGACCAGCCGTGCGTCGGGGCGGACGCGTGGCGGCGCGTCGCCGCCGCGACCACCGACCTCGCCGTCGCCACCTACGACGGCGTGCGCGGCAACCCCGTCCGGATCGCCGAGTCGGCGTGGCCGTCGCTGCCCGTCGACGGCGACGAGGGCGCGCGCGGGCTGCTCCGCGGGCGCCCCGATCTGGTGTCGGAAGTACCCTGTGCCGGGTCGCCGGCCGACGTCGACACCGCCGAGGACCTCGCTCGCGTCGAGCGGCTGCTCGTCGCCGGACCCTAGGAGGACGCAATGCAGCTCGACCACCGCTTCACCGTGAAGGCGCCCGTCGACCGCGCGTGGGCCGTGCTCACCGACGTCGCGCGCATCGCCCCGTGCATGCCGGGCGCCCAGCTCACCGGCGTCGACGGCGACGCGTACACCGGCCACGTCAAGGTGAAGGTCGGGCCGATCGTCGCCCAATTCGCGGGCAGGGCCACGTTCGTCGAGCGGGACGACGCCGCGCACGTGGCGGTGCTGCGCGGCGAGGGGCGCGACACCGGCGGCAAGGGGTCCGCCTCGGCCACCATCACGGCGTCGCTCTCCGACGCGGGCCACGGCGAGACGGCGTGCACCGTGCGCACCGACCTCACCATCTCGGGGAAGGTGGCGCAGTTCGGGCGCGGCGCCCTCGCCGACGTGAGCGACAAGCTCCTCGCGCAGTTCGTCGCCAATCTCGACGCGCTGATCGCCGCCGATCCGGACGACGGAGCGACGGCGAACGCCGCGCCGGTCGCGCCCGATGCCGCACCGGTCGACCTGCTCGCCGTCGCCGGCGCGCCGGTGCTGAGGCGCCTCGTCCCCGTGCTGCTCGTCGTGGCGGCCGTCGCCGCCGTCCTCATCGGTGCACTCCTCCGCTGACGCCGACGACCACCGGGTCGCCGAGCTGCTCGGACGGCGTCCCACCGGACGGTACGAGGTCGTCGTCCGCCGCCGGGACGGCGACCCCGTCGTCATCCAGAACCATCCGTTGCTCGACGACGGCACGCCCATGCCCACGCGCTACTGGCTCGTCGGCGCGAACGAGTCGGCGATGGTCGGTCGCCTCGAGTCCGACGGCGGCGTCGCGCGGGCAGAGGCGGCCGTGCCGCCGGACGAGGTCGCCGCAGCGCACCGCCGGCACGCCGCCGAGCGCGACGCCGCGGTGCCCGCGTCGCACGTCGGGCCGAGGCCGAGCGGCGGCGTCGGCGGCACGCGCGAGGGCGTCAAGTGCCTGCACGCGCACCTCGCCTCGTGGCTCGCCTGCGGCGACGATCCGGTCGGAGCGTGGACCGCGTCGCGGATCGGCGTCGTGCGCGGGGACTACGACATCGTTCCGGTCGCCGCGGCGCACACCCTCCACCACGATG
>JAGWXX010000034.1 GCA_018969685.1 Acidobacteriota bacterium
TCGTCCGTCGGTTCGTGCAGCAGCCGCACGACGAGCCGGCGTCCGACGAACCTGATCGAGTGGAAGTTCCGGTAGAACCCCTCGATCTCGCCGACGGCCTCGTCGACGTCGTTGCAGACCCGGTACAACGCCACGTCCTCGGGTGAGACGAGCCGGCGGGGGACGAGCTGGTCCTCGATGAAGGTCTCGACGGCGTGCCAGAAGCGGTCCCCTGGAAGCTCCATCAGGACGATGGGGACGGGGATGCCCTTGCCCGTCTGGGTGAGCGTCAGCAGCTCGAACATCTCGTCCAGGGTTCCGAAGCCTCCGGGCATGCAGACGAACGCCTGCGACTCCTTCACCAGCATCAGCTTTCGCGTGAAGAAATAGCGCATGGACACGTACTTCGCGTCCCCCGCGATCACGGGATTCGCGCTCGATTCGAACGGAAGCTGGATGGAGACGCCGATCGACCGCGCCCGCCCCGCACCGACCATGCCGGCCTCCATCAGGCCCGGTCCCGCCCCGGTGACGACCATCCAGCCCCGCCGGGCCAGTTCCGCCGACAGCGCCACGGTCTGCACGAACAGCGGGTCGTCCTGCGTCACACGTGCCGAACCGAAGATCGTCACCTTGCGCTCGTGCCGGTGCGCCTTGAAGACGAGGAACGCCTCGCGCATCTCCCGGAGCACCGATGCTGCGATCTTCATGTCGAGCGTGGAATGGCCGTCCGACGACATCGCCATTGCGGTGCGGACGAGGGTCGACACGTACTCGTGGTCGTATCCGCCGCCGAACTCCTCGATCAACGCAGCGACGGCCCCGTCGACGGGGTCGGGTCGCGTCATCGTCCCTGCGCCAGCCGGGACGCGACGGCGGCGAGGACGGAGTCGATGCTCGACTCGAACGCCGCGACTCCCTCCGACTCCAGGCGCGAGGCAGCGGCCGCGACGTCGACGACGGACGAGACCTCGGCCCATGCGTCCCGCGCGGACGCGAGTCCGTCCTCAAGGACCGGCTCGGGCGAACCGTGGTCGTCGAAGGCCTGCAACGTCCCGAGGGGGAGCGTGTTGACCGTTCCGGGCGCGACCAACGCGTCCACGTAGAGGGTGTCGGGATAGGCGGGATTCTTGGTGGACGTCGACGCCCAGAGCGGGCGCTGGGCCATGGCCCCCCGATCGGCGAGCGCACGCCAGGAGCCGCCCGAGTACCGCTCGCGGAAGAGCGACCACGCGAGGGTGGCCTGCGCAATGGCTGCGCGTCCGCGCAGGTGACCGGGGAGCTGTGGGTCGAGGAGTGAATCGACCCGCGACACGAAGAAGCTGGCGACGCTCGCCGTGTGCCGGAGCGCCCCGGGATCGGACGCCGCCAGGCGCTCGAGCCCCCGCTGGTGCGCACCGACGACCTCGGCATACCGGGCGAGACCGAAGATGAGCGTCACGTTGACGTTGACTGCGCGTGCGAGGAGCTCCTCGACCGCATGAACCCCCGCCGGGGTCGCCGGAACCTTGATCATGACGTTCGGCCGGTCGAGGCGGCTCCACAGCGACACGGCCTGCTCGACGGTCCCCTCCGCATCGTGCGCGAGCCGTGGATCGACCTCGATGCTCACGTACCCGTCCTCGCCGCCGCTCTCGCGGTAGAGGTCCGCGAAGAGATCCGCGGCCGCGCCGACATCCCCGCACGCGATGTCCCAGAAGGTGCCCTCGGCGTCCCCGCCGGCACGGGCGGCCTGCGCGATCGGCGCGTCGTAGGCGCCGGTCGAGCGCAGCGCCGCCTCGAAGATCGACGGGTTCGACGTGAGACCGCGGACGCCGCGCGACACGAGTGCGGCGATCGTTCCGTCCTCGAGATGGTCACGACGCAGGTAGTCGAGCCAGGGACTCTGTCCCCCCCGCGCGTGGAGATCGACGAGTCGGCTCACTGCACCGGGGACGGGTCGATGAGCGACTGCACCACGCCGGCGACGGCCTCGGCAGTGACGCCGAAGCGGTCCATGACGATCTCGCCGGGCGCGCTCGCCCCGAAGTGGTCGATCCCGACCGACGCGTCGGCCCATGTCGACCATCCGAACGTCGAGCCCGCCTCGACGGACACGACGGGGATCCCGTCACCCAGCACCTCGCGCCGACGGGCAGGCGGCTGCGCAGCGAACCGCTCCCACGACGGCATGGACACCACCCGGATGCCGACGCCCGTCCGCGACAGCTGATCGGCCGCGTCCAGTGCGACGTGGACCTCGCTCCCGGTCGCGACGATCGTCGCGCGCGGCGTCGGTTCGTCGCGGATGACCGCGGCACCTGGCGCGACGGCAGAACCGTCCGTGACCTGGGGCAGATTCTGCCGCGACAGGATGAGCGCCGTCGGCCCGGGGGTTGCGAGCGCGACGAGCCATGCCTCGTGGGTCTCGGCTGCATCTGCAGGACGGATGACCTGGAGCCCGGGAATGGCGCGCAGCGACGCGAGGTGCTCCACGGGCTGGTGGGTCGGGCCGTCCTCCCCGACGCCGACCGAGTCGTGCGAGAAGACGAAGACCGCCCGCGCGTGCGACAGCGCGGCGAGCCTGATCGACGGCCGCATGTAGTCGGCGAAGACGAGGAACGTGCCGCCCACGGGCTGCACCGAACCGTGGAGCGCCATGCCGACGAGTGCCGCGCCCATCGCGTGCTCGCGGATGCCGAAGTAGATCTGCCGCCCGCCGGGGTCGGCCGCGGAGTGCCGCCCGAGGGACGGTGCCTTGACGCCGGTGTTGCCGGTGAGATCGGCCGACCCGACGAGCAGGTCGGGGAGCACGGCAGTCGATGCATCGATCGCCGCAGCGAGCGACTGCCGGGTTGCCTGCGGCTTCGTCCGGTCGATCGGCGGCAGCGCGGCGCGCACCTCCTCGATGGCGGGGTCGGCGCCGCGACGCGGACGGGGAGGATCGGCGGACGACGTGCGCTCGTGCTCCGCGACGAACGCGCGGCCGCGACCGGCCATGGCGCGCCGGTACGCGGAGACGAGGTCATCCGGCATCCACAACGGCTCGTCAGGGATGCCGAGCAGCGCCTTGGTCCGCGAGATCTGCTCGGCAGTGAACGGAT
Organism: Acidobacteriota bacterium; assembly: GCA_018969685.1. Lineage (GTDB taxonomy): Bacteria > Actinomycetota > Acidimicrobiia > Acidimicrobiales > Ilumatobacteraceae > UBA3006. The sequence goes on from JAGWXX010000034.1 coordinate 3,063, forward strand.
TGCCGTGGGCCTCGTGCCGGTCCGTGAGGTCGGGGGAAGGTGTGCCGATGCGCGTCCGCAACCTGCACAGGACCGGCTTCCCACGGGCGGCGCGGGCCTCGAGCAGGACCGTCTCGATCGCATCGAGGTCGTCACCCGGTTCTCCGGCGTCGATCACGGTCCAGCCGTACGCCCGGAACCGGGCAGAAACGTCGTCCGAGCAGGCCAGGTCCGTCGAGCCGTCGATCGTGATGCGGTTGTCGTCGAAGACGCACACGAGCCGGTCGAGTCCGAGGTGGCCCGCGAGCGACGCCGCCTCGTGGCTGATCCCCTCCATCAGGCAGCCGTCACCTGCGATCACCCATGTGTGGTGATCGACCGCACCCGCGCCGTGTCGCTCGCGAAGATGGCGTTCCGCGATCGCCATGCCCACCGCATTGGCGAGTCCCTGGCCGAGCGGCCCCGTCGTCACCTCGACGCCCGCCGTCACGCCGACCTCCGGATGGCCGGGGGTGGAGGAACCCCACGAACGGAAGGCCGCGAGATCCTCCCGCTCGATCCCGTAGCCCGACAGCGCGAGCAGCGCGTACTGGAGGATCGACGCGTGCCCGTTGGACAGCACGAAGCGGTCCCGGTTCTCCCATCGTGGCGAGGCCGGGTCGTGCCGCATCACCCGGCTGTAGAGGACGTGCCCGAGCGGGGCGAGGGCCATGGCCGTCCCCTGATGGCCGCTGCGCGCGAGGAATGGCGCGTCCATCGCGATGCCCCGGATCACCGCGACCGCGAGCCGATCCTGCTCCGGGGTGAGTCGCTCGGTCACGCGCCGAGAGTAGTTGCCGTGCGGATGATCCGTCCGGTACCGGAAGCGACCGGGAGGTACTCTCGGAGCGTGCGCCCTTCGTCGGTGCTCTCCGAGCTCGAGTCGATGCGCCTGCTCGCTCCGTTCGGGGTGCCGTTTCCCCGTGAACGCTCCGTCGAGACGTCCGGGGAGGCGGCAGCCGCCGCACGGGAGATCGGGTTCCCCGTCGTGGTCAAGGTCTCGGGTCGCGGCCTCGCCCACAAGAGCGACCGCGGACTCGTGGAGCTGGGTCTGTCCGACGAGGAGGCGGTCGAGCGAGCCGTCGATCGACTGCAATCGCGCCTGCTCCCCACGGACGGCGAGACCGAGCTGCTCGTCGGAGAGATGGTCTCGGGCAGCCGCGAACTGATCGTCGGTGCGCGCCGCGATGCATCGTTTGGGTCGGTGGTAGTGGTGGGATGGGGCGGCGTCCTCGCGGAGGCGATGGATCGCACGGCGTCTACGCCGTTCCCCGTGGTCCGCAAGGACCTCGACGACCTGTGCCGGCGGGCCGGACTCGACCGCCTGCTCGGGGATGTCCGCGGCGAGGGATCCGTCGATCGTGCGGCGCTCCATGGCGTGGTCCGTGCGCTCGGGGAGGCCATGGAGCAGCGGCCGGACATTTCCTCGATCGACGTCAATCCGCTGAAGATCGGGAGGGACGGTCGGCTCGTCGCGGTCGACTGCCTCGTCGAACTCGGCGAGCCGGCGAAGGCCCGCCCTCGCCGCGCGTTTCGTCCCGGACCGGCGCACCTCGGGGCACTGTTCGATCCCACGTCAGTGGTGGTCGTCGGTGCGTCGTCACACCCCGGGAAGTTCGGGTTCGTGACGCTCCACAACGTCATCGCGGCGGGATTTCGCGGTCGGGTCTGGGCGACGAATCCCGCCTCGCCGGTGATCCTCGGAGTCCACACCGTGCCGTCGGTGTCCGACGTGCCCGAACACGTCGACCTCGCCGTCATCTGCACGCCGTCGTCAGTGAACGAGTCGATCGTCGAGGAGTGCGCTGCACGCGGCGCCCGCGCCGTCTTCGTGGCGTCGGCGGGGTACAGGGAATCGGGCGACCCCGGGGCGGAGGAACGGCTCGCGCGCCTGTGCTCGTCGCTGGACGTGATGATGGTGGGGCCGAACGGGCAGGGCGTCGTCAGCACGACGTCCCGCCTGTGCGCGCAGATCGTGGCCCCGTACCCGCCGGCTGGTCGGGTCTCCGTCGTGTCCCAGAGCGGCAACCTCGTGTCGTCATTCGAGAACATGTCGGTGGCCAGCGGCGTCGGCATCGCGAGGGCGGTGAGCGTGGGCAACAGTGCGCAGGTCGGGGTCGCGGAATTCGTGCGCTTCTTCGGAGAGGACGATGCGACGGACGTCGTCGTCGCCTACGTCGAGGATCCCGGCGACGGCGCCGAGCTCAGGGACGCGCTCGCAGCGGCGTCTGCCAGGAAGCCGGTCATCGTCGTCAAGGGCGGCACCACCGCCGCGGGAACCCGGGCGGCCGCCAGCCACACGGGTGCGCTGGCCAGCGACGCGAGCGTCTTCGAGGGCGCGGTTCGATCGGCGGGCGCACTGCCCGCCGTCGACCCCGAGCACGCATTCGACCTCGCTGCAGTGTGTGCGACTCAGCCCCTCCCGCGTGGCAGGAGGGTCGTGATCCTCACGACCGTGGGGGGATGGGGCGTGCTCTCCGCGGACGAGATCGCACGCAACGGCGACCTCGACCTCATCGACCTGCCGTCCGATCTCGCCGCGACGATCGACGGCCTGCTGCCGCCACGATGGAGCCGGTCGAACCCGATCGACTGCGCCGGTGGAGAGACACGGGACACGGTTCCCGCCCTGATCGAGGCCGTCGCAGCCCATCCCGGGGTCGATGCCGTGGTGCTGCTCGGACTGGGCATCCAGTCGAACCAGGCGGCGCTCATGGCAGAGGGTCCGTTCTCGCAGGACCCCGACGTCGCGCGCATCGCGGACTTCCACCGGAGGCAGGATGCCCGCTATGCCGAGTGCGCGCGGGATGCATCGACGCGCCACAGCAAGCCGGTCGTGTTGGCGACCGAACTTGCGCTCACGGATCCGTCAAATCCGGGCCCGGCCACGGCGAGGTCGATCGGTTCCCATTGCTTTCCGTCGGGCGTGCGCGCGGTGCGCGCACTCGCTGGAATGGCGAGCTACGCGGAGCGGAGGAAGGAGCGGTGAGGACCACGCCGTATCGTCCGGTGCGCCGGCAGGCCCCGCCCGATGGCGCGTCACCGAGCCTGCTCGTCGTGCTCGGCGTCATCGGTGCGGTGACGTTGCTGGTGGCCCACGCGTTCGTGGCCCGCGCCGCCGCCGAGGTCGTACCCGTCCGCGCCGACCGCACGCCCGCGGGCTCGGTGCTCGCCCCCATCGTGTCGGTGCGCAGGATCCCGGCAATCACGTCGCGCTCTGTCCGGCTCGGCCGCCTCCGTGCGAGCCTCGCGCCGATCGTCGCCCAGATTCCACCCGGTTCCTGCCTCATCGTGGATGCCGAGGGAACCCGCGTCGCGGAGGTGGCGTCCGATGCAGTGGTCATGCCCGGCAGCAACCTCAAGTTGCTCGTCGCGGCCACCGCCCTCGAGGTGTTGGGGTCCGACTACACCTTCACCACCGGCCTCCACGGTTTCCTCACGGATGGCGTGATCCAGGGCAATCTCTGGGTCGTCGGTGGCGGTGATGCCCTCCTTGCGCGGGACGGATACGAGGAGCGCCAGATCTATCCCAGCACCGTGCCGACGCGGATCGAGCAGATCGTCGGGCTTCTGCAGACGCGGGGAGTGACGAGGGTCACCGGATCCGTGGTCGGGGACGAATCCCGGTACGACACCGAGCGGTACACGCCGAGCCTCGGTCTGGGCGTCAAGGGGTCGGACAGCGGACCCCTCGGGGCCCTGCTCGTCAACGACGGTTGGGTGACCGGCGACGAGATCAAGGACGAGAATCCCGCGTTTGCAGCCGCCCGTGAGATCACCGACGTGCTCAGGGCGGGCGGCATCGAGGTCGGCGGCGAGCCGTTGGTGGGAGCGGTCCCCCCCGACGTCGCACAGGTCGCGGAGCTCAAGTCGGCTCCGCTCACGGAGTACATCGCCGACATGCTCACCAACAGCGACAACAACTCCGCCGACCTGTTGCTGAAGGAGATCGGCCTCAAGACCGGCGACGGGGCGACGCGGACCGGGGGCATCGCAGCCGTCGTCCGGTACCTCGGCGAGCAGGGTCTCCCCGTCAATGGACTCTCGCTCAGCGACGCATCGGGGCTCGATCGCGGCAACCGCGTGCCGTGCACGCTGATCCAGTCGATCCTCGAACAGGACGGCGGCTTCGGTCCCCTGGGGTCCGGTCTCGCGGTCGCCGGTCAGAGCGGCACCTTGCGCCGGTTCTTCACGGAGACCGCCGCCGTCGGCCGCCTCCGTGCGAAGACGGGGACGCTCACGGGCGTCAAGGCCCTGTCGGGCTTCCTGCCGTACACCGAGTCCGACGCACTCGTGTTCACCCTCGTGCTCAATGGCGAGAAGGTGGCAAACGAGGAGGTATACGGACCGATCTGGAACGGGTTGGCCACCGCACTCGGTCTGTACTCCGGTTCGCCCACCACCGCCGAGGCCGACCCGCTCCCATGATCCTGCCGGTGTTTCCGCTCGGCTGCACGCTGCTGCCGGGCGGGCGCCTCCCGCTCCACGTCTTCGAGGACCGGTACCGGTCGATGGTCGTCGACGTCCTTGCTGCAGACGATCCCGTGTTCGGCGTCGTGCTCATCGAGCGGGGGAGCGAGGTCGGCGGGGGAGAGGTCCGCGGAGCCCACGGCACGGTCGCGAGGGTCCTGCAGTGCAGGCGCTTTGCAGATGGCCGGTACGCGCTGGTGGCGGGGGGAACGACGAGGTTCGAGGTCGAGTCGTGGGCGGATGGCCTCCCGTATCCCGCTGCGTCGGTCCGCCTCGTGCCGGATTCGCCGGTGGACGAGTGCGTCGACGTGGTGGAACGACTCCGTGGCGAGGTGCGCAGCGTGAATGCGCTGGCCGTGGAATGCGGTTCGGCAGGTGGGGACCTCGAACTTGCCCCCACCGGCGACGCGGTCAGGGATCTCTGGCACATGATCGACTCGTCCCCGCTCGGCCACTACGACCGTCACGATCTCCTCGCCGTGCGTGCATTCGATGACCGGTGCCGGCGGTTCTCGGAGCTCCTCGCGGACGTCCGCGCCGTGCTTCTCGCAACGATCTCGGCAGGTGACGGGGGTCGCGCCGGGGATGCTGGTTGAATGTCGGGATGGTGATGCCGTCCCGACGCGACCTCGAGGAGACCATCGACCTGACGGTCGCCTACATCCGCGAGGAGACGGTGGGCCCGCTTCGGGGAGCCTTCCGCTGGCTGGGCGTCGGGCTGGTGGCGTCCGTCGCAGTGGTCATTGGCACGGTGATGACCGTGCTGGGGGTGCTGCGTCTGTCGCAGGATCTCCTCTCGGAGATGGGAGCGGCCTGGTCGGTGGTGCCGTACGTCGTCTCGAGCGCGGCGTCAGTGGCGTGGACGGCCATGGTGCTCTCGCGGATCGACCGCGACCGGCTGTCCTGACATGGACGGGCGACGGGTCACACGCGACGACCTGACGACGCGCCTGACCCAGCTGCAGGAGTCGCTCCCCGGGGTGCGCATGGCGCGGCGCGCGCGTGGGGGAGGCATGGCGGTGCTTGCGGTGCTTGCGCTCGCGACGGTGCTCCTGTTGAGCCGTCGCTCCTCGCGGCGCGGTGCCACATCCTGATGTGCACGGGAACGGTGCGGTGGCCGTGACGCCGGACGCATTCCAACCCGGAGAACCGGCGCTCTTCGTCGACGCTCGGCAGCGCCGCCGACTCGTCGTGCTGGAGACCGGTGGGCAGTTCCACAGCCACGCCGGCACCATTCCCCACGACGACGTGATCGGCGGTCCTCCGTGCAGCGAGCACCGCAGCTCGCAGGGCGCCAGGTGGATGGTCGCGCGACCGACGCTGGAGGACTTCGTCCTCACGATGCCCCGTGGGGCGCAGGTGATCTACCCGAAGGACCTCGCGGCGATGTGCACGCTCGCCGACGTGGGGCCGGGAATGCGGGTGTTCGAGACGGGGGTCGGTTCGGGCGCGCTCTCCATCGCCCTCCTCCGCCTCGGCGCCGACGTCACCGGGTACGAGATCCGGGAGGACTTCGCGACGCGAGCGGGGCGCAACGTCCGGCTGTTTCTCGGCCCCGGAGTGGAGGAGCGGTACCACGTCCACCTCCGCGACAGCTACGAGCCGCTCGTCCACGGGGGGTTCGATCGCGCGATGCTCGACCTTCCGGAGCCGTGGCAGGTCGTTCCCCACCTCGCGGAAGCGCTCGTCCCGGGGGGCGTCGTCTGCGCCTACACCCCGAGCATCACACAGGCGGCCGCAGTGCGGCAGTCGATGTCATCCGGCTGGTTCGACGTCCGCACGCTCGAGGTGCTCCACCGCGGGTGGCACATCGAAGGCCCCGCGGTGCGACCCGACCATCGGATGGTCGCCCACACTGCGTTTCTGACCGTCGCTCGACGGTCGCCGACTACGGCTCGATGAAGATGCACTCTCCGGGGCACTCCTCGGCGGATTCGATGACCGCCTCGAGCTGACCCTCGGGAATCTCCGCCATGCCCTCCGCGCCCTGGGGGTTGCCCTTCGCGGCGGCGAAGATCTTGTCCTTCTCGCGGACGTAGGCGAGACCGTCGTCAAGCAGCGTGAAGACGTCGGGAGCGATCTCCTCGCACAGGCCGTCCCCGGTGCACAAGTCCTGATCGATCCACACCTTCATGACTGTTCCTCTCCGTCCTGGGGTGCACGGACGTCCACCGCCCGAACACCCGCGAGGCTACACGCCGCGACGCGCTCCGTGCCGACTCGTGCGGGAACTCGGGTCGCGGGGTCGACCGATGAGGGGTGGTGAGGGCGCCTCACTAAGTTGAGGCCGTGGCGGCCGGTGCCGAGGACGGGTCTCTGGGGAGCGACTCCTTCGGCGATCGCGCGTCGCACGCCAGCGGAGCGCCCGACGCTGCCGCAGCGCGCGTCGACCGGCTCGAAGCGGCCCTGCGCGACGCCCGGGAGCAGATCGTCGCGCTTCGCGAGCGCGTCGACCGACTGACGACCCCGCCAACCACGTACGGGACCATCGTCGCCGACAACGGCGACGGCAGCGTCGACGTCGCCGTGAACGGACGGAAGATCCGCGTCGTCCTCGGGACGGAGTTCGGGCAATCCGACGCCCGGGTGGGTGCCCAGGTGTCGTTGAACGAGTCCTCGGCGATCGTCGGCGTCCGGCCGGTCGACCGCGCGGGCGAGGTGGTGTCGCTGGTGGACGTCCTCGCGGACGGCATCCGCGCGGTCGTCGACACCGGCAACGACTCCCAGCGCGTGTGCGAGTTGTCCGCCGATCTCAGGGGGTCGGCGCTCCGACCCGGCGACGCGCTCCGCATGGACCCGCGCTCGGGTCTGCTCCTCGAACGATTGGAACGGAGGGAGTCCGAGCAACTGCTGCTGGAGGTCGTCCCCGACGTCACGTACGCGGACATCGGCGGCCTCGACGGGCAGATCGAGCGGATCGCGGACGCGGTCGAGCTTCCCTTTCTCCACGCGGAGCTGTTCGCCGAGTACCGACTGCCCGCACCGAAGGGCATCCTCCTGTACGGGCCCCCTGGGTGCGGAAAGACCCTGATCGCGAAGGCCGTCGCGAACTCCCTTGCCAGGAAGGTGGGCGAGAAGTCGGGTCAGGACAAGGCTCGCAGCTACTTCATCAACGTCAGGGGTCCCGAACTGCTGAACAAATACGTGGGGGAGACCGAGCGACAGATCCGCCTCATCTTCCAGCGGGCCCGGGAGAAGAGCGAGGAAGGCTGGCCCGTCATCGTCTTCTTCGACGAAATGGACTCGATGTTCCGCACGAGGGGGAGCGGAATCTCGTCCGACATGGAGTCGACGGTGGTCCCGCAGCTGCTCGCCGAGCTCGACGGCGTCGAGAGCCTGCGCAATGTGATCGTCATCGGCGCCACGAACCGGGAGGACCTGATCGATCCCGCCATCCTCAGGCCCGGCCGCCTCGACGTCAAGATCAGGGTCGACCGGCCCGACGAGCAGGCGGCGCGACAGATCTTCGCGCGGTACCTCCACGAGGATCTGCCGGTCGACGCCGACCTCGAGCACCGGACCGGGACGCCGGCTTCGGCGCTCGGCCGCCTGACCGAGGTCGGCGTCTCGGCAATGTACTCGCGGACGGACGACACCGCCTTCCTGGAGGTGACCTACGAGAAGGGCGAGAAAGAGGTGCTCCATTTCCGCGACTTCGTCTCGGGGGCGATGATCGAGAACGTCGTGAGGCGCGCAAAGCAGCGCGCCATCAAGCGGGCGATCTCGGGTGGTCGTCCCGGCGTCTGCGAGCAGGACATCGTCGAAGCCTCCCGCCAGGAGTTCGCTGAGCACGAGGATCTCCCCAACACGACGAATCCCGAGGACTGGGCGAAGATCTCCGGACGAAAGGGGGAGCGCATCGTCTACATCCGGACGCTCCGACGGAGGGGGTCGGATGCAACCGGAGGGCGATCGATCGACCGATCAGGCTCGGGGCAGTACCTCTAGATGGCGGTCCCCAAGGTGTGCGGCATCGAGACGGAGTTCGGTATCGCAGCCCGAGGCGCGGATCTCGGACCAATGGCTGCGTCGTCGATGCTCGTCCTCGCCTATGCCGGCGGGCTCGAACAGGTCGGGTGGGACTTCGCCTCGGAGCGCCCCGGGGCCGACGTACGGGGTTTCGACGTCTCCGACCACGCGTACGCACCGATCGAGCCGCACCTCGTCAATACGGTGCTGACCAACGGAGCGCGCTTCTACGTCGACCATGCACACCCGGAGTACTCCTCCCCCGAGTGCCGCGACGCGATGGAAGTCGTGACGTGGGACCGGGCGGGGGAGGAAGTCGTCCGTTCCGCGATGTCACGCGCAGCGTCGGCGCTCCCCGTCGGCTCCGAACTCGTCGTCTACAAGAACAACACCGACGGCAAGGGGAACTCGTACGGGTGCCACGAGAATTACCTGCTCGACCGCGGGATCCCGTTCGCCAGCGTGGTGCGCGGGGCGACGCCCCACCTCGTCACCCGTCAGGTGTTCTGCGGGGCGGGGAAGGTGGGGTCGGAAGCGGGTTCGTCGGTCGAGTTCCAGATCTCGCAGCGCTCCGACTTCATCGAGGAGGAAGTCGGTCTCGAGACCACCATCCGGCGGCCGATCGTCAACACCCGCGACGAGCCGCACGCAGATCCGACGTTGTGGCGGCGGCTCCACGTCATCCTCGGCGACGCGAACATGTCGGAGACGGCGACCCTGTTGAAGGTCGGCACGACCGCGATCGTCCTGGCGATGATCGAGGACGGAGCGCTCCCCGACGGCGTGGAGCTCGAGGATCCGGTGACGGCGATCAGGATCATCTCGGCCGACCCGACCCTCACCGCCACGGTCCGACTCGCACGGGGAGGGCGCATCTCCGCCCTCGACCTCCAGCGCCGGATCCTCGTTGCGGCGCGCTCGTGGGCGGCTCGGTACGGATTGGAATCGGTCGGGGGAGACGGCGTCGGGACCTGCGTCCTCGATGCATGGGATGCCGTCCTCGAGTCGCTCGGCGGGGACCAGTCCCTCGCCGCCCGAACCGTCGACTGGGTCGCGAAGCGCCGCATCATCGACGCGCACTGCGCGCGCCACGGGCACCACCCCACGTCGCCCTCCGCACGGGCGATCGACCTTCAGTATCACGACCTCCGTCCCGATCGGGGACTCGCGCCACGGGCTGGTCTGCTCCCGGTGGCCGACCCTGGCGCAGTCGCCCGTGCGGTTGCATCGCCGCCACGGTCGACCCGCGCCTTCCTGAGGGGATCCGTCATCGCCCGCTGGCCAGCGGCAGTGCTGTCGTGCAATTGGGATGGCATGGTCGTCGCGCTCGACGGCGACCGCACGGAGAGGATCGTGCTCGACGACCCCCTCGCTTGGAACGAGGAATGCTCGGCAGGGATCCTCGCCGGTTGCGCGACGACGGAGGATCTCGTTCGCTCGGTGGGCGCGCGCCGTCCCGGAGATCGCTAGGGTTTTGCGCATGCCGGAGCGGTCGAGGGCGGTGCGCGCGCAGGCTCCGTCGTCCACCGACACCGTGGAGAGTGCGCCCCCGGTTCGCCCCCTCCACGACGCCGAGCTCGATGCGCTGCTCGACGAGATCGACGCGGTGCTCGAGCCGGACGCCGAGGAGTTCGTGCGCGGGTACGTCCAGAAGGGCGGGGAGTAGCTCCGTGTCCCTCGTCCGGTTCGGCCCGGGTGACGACCCCGGCCCTAATTTCGGCGAACTCCTGCGCCGAGCGGGCATGGGGCCCTTCGCACCGCCCCCGGATGGCCTCCTCCTGCCGGTGCCCCATGCGACGACGTGCGTCGCCATCAGGTGCTCCGGCGGCGTGGTCGTCGCCGGGGACCGGAGGGCCACGAGCGGCAACCTGATCAGCCACCGGGAAATGGAGAAGGTCGTCGCTGCCGACCGGTTCAGCGCGGTCGCGATCGCCGGTGCCGCGGGACCGGCGATGGAGATGGTGAAGCTCTTCCAGCTCCAGATCGAGCACTACGAGAAGATCGAGGGGACGTCGCTCTCGCTCGAGGGGAAGGCAAACCAGCTCTCGGCGTTCGTCCGCAGCAACCTTCCCGCCGCGATGCAGGGTCTGCTCGTCGTGCCGATCTTCGCCGGATTCGACCACGCCACCGGTGCAGGGAGGATCTGGGACTTCGACGCGACAGGGGGGCGCTACGAGGAGCGCGACTACGTCGCCACCGGATCGGGCTCCCTGCACGCAGCAGCCGCCGTCCGGCTCGGCTGGCGCTCGGACCTCGGCCCCGTCGAGGCGGTGACGCTGGCGTGCCGTGCTCTGTGGGAAGCGGCTGACGCAGACTCCGCCACGGGCGGTCCCGACCTCGCCCGCGGCATCTTCCCGATCGTGGCGACGGTGGACGTCGACGGATTCCGCCGGTTGGACGACGGACGCGTGAAGTCGACGTTCGAGCGGATCGTGGAGGAGGTGCAGGAGCGATGAGCATGCCCTTCTACGTGCCACCGGAGCAGATGATGAAGGACCGCGCGGATTTCGCGCGGAAGGGCATCTCCAGGGGACGGGCGCTCGCAGCGCTCCAGTACGTGGATGGGATCGTGATGGTCGCCGAGAATCCCTCCACGACGCTCAGGAAGATCAGCGAGATCTACGACCGGATCGCCTTTGCCGGAGTGGGCAAGTACAACGAATTCGACCAACTGAGGGTCGCGGGGGTCCGGTTTGCAGACCTCAAGGGATACCAGTTCTCCCGCGCCGACGTCGATGCGCGCGGACTCGCAAACCAATACGCGCAGGTCATCAGCCAGGCGTTCACGCACGAAGTCAAGCCGCTCGAAGTCGAGATCCTCGTGGCTGAACTCGGGTGGAGCGCAGCTGACGACCAGCTGTTCCACATCATGTACGACGGAACGGTGATCGACGAGCGGCGGTTCAGCGCCATCGGCGGCGACGCAGAGGCGATTCGGTCCCGGCTCGACGAGCGGTACCGGCCGGGAGCGGCACTGGCCGATGCCGTGAAGGCGGCAGTGGAGTCCCTCGAGACGGGCGATCGGCGCATCAGCCACGACGAGCTGGAGGTTGCAGTGCTCCAGCGCGACGGCGACCGCCGCTGCTTCCACCGGATCGACCCGGGAAGCATCGGCCAGATCCTCTCCTGAGCGCGCCCCTCCGTCGCCGGATCTTCGGTCTCGAGACGGAGTTCGGCGTGACCTGCACGGTCCGCGGCCATCGGCGCCTCGGTCCGGACGAGGTCTCGCGGTACCTCTTCCGACGGGTCGTCTCGTGGGGCAGGAGCTCCAACGTGTTCCTCGAGAACGGCGCGCGTCTCTATCTCGACGTCGGATCGCACCCCGAGTACGCGACAGCCGAGTGCGACGACGTCCGGGAACTCGTCGCACAGGACAAGGCGGGTGAGCGAATCGTGGAGGAGCTCGGCGAGGCCGCAGAGCGGCGACTCCACGAGGAGGGCGTCAAGGCGACGGTCCACCTCTTCAAGAACAACGTCGACAGCGCCGGCAACTCCTACGGATGCCACGAGAACTACCTGGCGCGCCGCGAAGTGGAGCCCGAGAGATACCACCAGGTGCTGGTTCCGTTTCTCGCCACGCGCCAGATCTGGGCAGGTGCAGGCCACGTCCTGCAGACGGCAAAGGGTGCCGTCTATGCCATCTCACAGCGCGCAGAGCACGTCTGGGAGGCGGCGTCATCTGCGACCACGCGGAGCCGACCGATCATCAACACCCGCGACGAGCCCCACGCGGATCCGGAGGAGTACAGGCGGTTGCACGTCATCTCGGGCGATTCGAACATGAACGAGGCTGCGACGTTCATGAAGGTCGCAGCGACGGCGTGCATCCTCGCCATGGTGGAGACGCGGTCCTTCCTGATTCGCGACATGACGCTGGAGAACCCGATCCGTGCGGTCCGCGACATCAGCCTCGACACCGGACTGCGGCGGCCGGTCCGCCTCGCGAGCGGGAGGGAGGCCACTGCGCTCGACATCCAGCGCGAGTACCTCCTCCACGCGGAGCGCTACGACGAGGTGCACGGATTCGGCCACGTCGAACGGCTGGCCCTCGCCATGTGGCGACAGACCCTCGATGCGCTCGAGTCCGATCCGGTGACGCTTGCGCGCCGCGTCGACTGGATCGCGAAGAAGGCGATGATCGACGGATTCATGGGTCGCCACGGCTGCGCACTCGACGACCACCGGGTCCAGATGATCGACCTGCAGTACCACGACGTCCGTCGTTCGCGGGGCCTCTTCCACCGTGCGCAGGCCGCAGGTGGCGCGGATCGCGTGGTCACCGATGACGAGATCCGGCGCGCGATCGAGGAGGCGCCCGCCACCACGAGGGCGGCGCTGCGCGGTCGATTCATTCGCCGCGCGAAGGAGCGGCGTCGCGACTACACCGTGGACTGGGTCCACCTGAAGGTCAATGACCAGGCCCAGAGGACCGTGATGTGCAAGGATCCGTTCCGGTCGACCGATGAGCGCGTGGAGAGATTGATTGCTTCGCTCTGATCTTCGTCGCCTCGTCCGTCAGGCCGTCGAGTGGGCCGCCGTGCTGGCCGTGGCGGGCGTCGCGGCCTTCCTGATCCGCTCGTTCGTCGTCCAGCGCTTCTTCATCTCCGGTCCGAGCATGCTGCCGACGATGCACGACGGCGACCAGATCCTCGTCAACAAGCTGTCGTACCGTTTCGGCGAGCCGGGGCGCGGTGACGTCGTGGTCTTCGACCGCATCACGACCGATGGGGCAATCGTGCAGCACGACGACCTCATCAAGCGAGTGGTTGCCACGGAGGGGGAGGTCGTCGAGATCAAGGGATGCACGGTGTACGTCGACGGGACCCCCATCGCCGAGCCGTACCTCCCGGACGGGCAGTCGACCGACCCGGTCGAGCGCTGCCGGATGCCCGACATGGATCCCGTCGAGGTGCCCGAGGGGGACATCTTCGTCATGGGGGACAACCGGCCGGAGTCGTTCGACAGCCGGATGTTCGGCCCCGTCGACTCCCACCAGGTGGTGGGCCGGGCGATCGCCATCATCTGGCCGCTGGGCGAGCTCTCGCGCCTCTAGGTCGCCGACGTCCGTCCCTAGACTGCGACCGTGTTCAACTTCTCGGGCAGCGAGATCGTCTTCCTGCTGATCCTTGGACTGGTCGTCCTCGGTCCCGAGAAGCTCCCCGGCGTCCTGCGTCGAGCGGGCCGGCTCTACGGGGAGTTCAAGCGCATGACCACGGACGCCCAGTCCGAGATGCGTCGGGCCTTCGCGGAGCCGATCCGGGACATCCAGCAGACGGTGTCCTCCTACAAGACGGAGTTCGAGGCGGGCGCCCGGAGCGTCGCCGATGACCTTCGCTCCGATCCCCCTCAGGCGAGTCCTGTGAAGCCCACGTCCGTGCCGCCGGCCCCGCAGCCCCCGATGATGGATCCCCTCGAGGCTGGGGGTTCCGCGTCCGACGGCGCCCCTGGAGCAGCCCCTGAAGAGGGACGGCAGGTGTAATGGCCGCCCTCAGGTTCCGACGACGGGAGGCGAACCCCGCAGCCGAGATGTCGCTGTTCGACCACCTGACCGAGCTCCGCCAGCGGATCGTGCGGAGCCTCCTCGCAATCGGCCTTGCGGCTGCGGTCATCCTGATCTTCTACGAGCCCGTGCTGCGGTTCCTCATCAGACCGTACGCCGCGACGTGCGCCGCGCACCCCGAGTTCAATTGCGACGGCTCGCTGTATGCACTGGGCCCCATCGAGGGGCTCGCCGCGCGAATGCGGATCAGCGGCTACGGGGGCCTGATCGCCGCACTCCCGGTGATCTTCTGGCAGGTGTGGCGCTTCATCGTGCCCGCCCTGAGCGCCCGCGAGAAGCGCTACTCGGTGCCCTTCATCGTCTCGTCCGTCACCCTCTTTCTCGTGGGCGGCGGGATGGCGTACTGGACCCTCGACAAGGCGCTCGAGTTCCTGATCGCGTGGTCGGGTTCCGAGGTGAACCAGACGTACCAGATCTCGAAGTACATCTCGCTGGTCGCGCTGATGGTGCTCGCCTTCGGCGTCGGCTTCCTCCTGCCCGTCCTGGTCGTCTTCCTCCAGCTGGTGGGCGTCGTGACCCCGCAGACCCTGCTCCGCCAGTGGCGAACCGCCACCATGGTCATCTTCGCGCTCTCCGCGGTGATCACGCCGAGCGGCGACCCGATCAGCATGCTGGCCCTCGCCGTGCCGATGACGGTGCTCTACCTCGTCGCCGTGCTGATCGGATGGGTCGCCCAGCGCCGTTCCCGCCGAGCCCCGCAGGAGTGAATGGCGCGGTCCGCCAGGGGTTTCTTTCCGCGTGGGGGAGGACACCCGACCGCTTCCAGATCGAGGCGTTCGACGCACTGGATGCGGGACTGAACGTGCTCGTCTCCGCACCCACCGGGTCGGGGAAGACCGCGGTCGCCGACTACGCCATTGCGTCGGCCCTTGCGACCGGGTGCCGGGCCATCTACACGGCGCCCATCAAGGCGCTCTCCAACCAGAAGTTCGTCGAATTCACCGCGCGTTTCGGCAGGGTCGGTCTGTTGACCGGCGACAACTCCATCGACGCAGCGGCGCCGGTCGTCGTCATGACGACGGAGGTGCTCCGAAACATGATCTACGCCTCCTCCCGCGCATTGGACGACGTCGCGACGGTCGTGCTCGACGAGGTGCACTTCCTCCAGGACGCCTACCGGGGCCCCGTGTGGGAGGAGGTCATCATCAACCTCGACCGGTCGGTCGGTCTCGTGTGCCTCTCGGCGACGGTGTCCAACGCCGACCAGATCTCGGCATGGATCCGCGACGTGCGGGGCCCGACCGCGTGCGTCGTCGAGGCCAACCGCCCCGTGGAATTGACCCATCTGTTCGCGGTGTCGCCGCGGAGCGGCGACGAGGTGCGCATCTACCCCCTCACCGAGGGGCGCGCGCCCAATCCCGCGGTGCAGCGCTTCATCCGCGCCAACGAGGGACCGTCGCGCAGTCCACGGACGAGGCCGCGCATGTCCGTCGCCGCGCCCGGACGGCCGGCCCTCGTGGCCGAGCTCCACCGGCGCGACCTCCTCCCGGCCATCCACTTCATCTTCAGTCGGAGACAGTGCGACGAGGCCGCCCGTTCCGTGGCATCCGCCGGTCCGGGACTCGTCACCGCCGACGAACGGGAGGAGATCCGGCGCGTCACCGACGCACTGGTCACCGACTACGACGTCGACGACCTTGCCGCGCTCGGATTCACGGCGTTCGAGCGCATCCTCGCGGAAGGGGTCGGCACCCACCATGCAGGAATGGTCCCCGTCTTCCGCGAATTGGTCGAGCGGCTCTTCGCTTCGTCGCTGCTGAAGGTCGTCTACGCGACCGAGACCCTCGCCGTCGGCATCAACATGCCCGCGCGCACGGTCGTCGTCGACTCGGTCAGCAAGTTCACGGGCTCCGCCCACGAGTCCATCACGGCGTCCGACTTCGCGCAGCTGTCGGGCAGGGCCGGACGGCGGGGCATGGATGCGCGGGGATTCGTCGTCGTCCCCTGGTCGCCCCGGACGCGCCTCGAGCAGGTCGTGTCGCTCTCGCAGAGCAGGAACTTCGTCCTGCGGTCGTCGTTTCGACCGACCAACAACATGCTCGTCAACCTCGTCGCGCGGACCGACAGGGCCGGAGCGCGGCTGTTGCTCGAGCGGTCGCTGGCCCAGCACCAGGCGACCCGTCGCGGCAGCGATCTCTGGAGCCGCTTCGAGCGCATCGAGGTGCTGCTCCGCGAGCGCGGATTCCTCGATGGCTGGAGCCTCACCGAGCGGGGGTCGATGCTCCGCTCGGTCTTCCACGAGAGCGACATCCTCGTGGTCGAGTCGATCGCGCACGGACACTTCGACCGCCTCGACCACCTGGAGATCGCGGCGCTCGCGTCGTGCCTGGTGCAGGAGGACCGCCCCGGCGCATCCGAGGCGGCGGGGCACCCCCCAACCAGGCGGCTCGCGGCGCGCATCGCATCGCTCCGCACCGCGGCCAGGAGCATCGCCGCGCACCAGCGCCGCCTCGGGCTCCCTGAACAGCGACTGCCGTCGACGTCCGTCGCCGCCCATGTCTACGAGTGGGCGAGGGGCGACGATCTCGCCGACGTCCTCTGCGCGGCCGACGTCTCGCCCGGCGACCTCGTGCGCGTGCTGAAGCAGACGGCCGATCTCCTCCGACAGGTGGCAACGGTTGCCGGAGCGCCGTCGACGCGGGAGGCCGCGACGCGCGCGGGGGATGCACTGTGGCGGGGCATCGTCTCGGCCTCCGCACGGGTCGACGCCGGATGGTGATCGAGGCGGGGAAGCCATGGGGAGTGCCCGGACGGCCCCCGGGCGCGGCCCCGGTTGCTGCGGACGAAGCCGTTCTCGGCGACCTCTGGATGGCCGGCGTGCGCGAGGCCGTCCTCGAGTCCGGGACGCTCCGGAGCGCCACCGGTACCGCCGCGACGGGACTCCGGCTCCGGGCGGATGTCGACGCGATCCTCGTCGAGCTGCACGGCCCGCGGGGACGATCCGTCGTGCCGGTCTTCGGCAGCATGGCGATCGGCACCGGCCCGTTCGGCGCCCGCATCACGGCCCTCGTTACCAACTCCGGATTCTGGCGCTCCCGACGCGTCGTTCCCGCGGCCCATCCCAACGACGGCGTGCTCGACATCCTCGAGGTCTCGCCGGGGATGGGCGTGGCGCAGCGGTACATGGCGTGGCGGCGCAGCGAACGGTTCGACCACCTCCCGCACCCGGATCTCATGGTGAGACGCGGCAGCGTCTGGACGTGGACGGGCGGTCCCTGCACGGCGTGGCTCGACGGGCGGTGCTGGAGGCGTGTCACGGGGCTGAGGTGCTCGGTGAGCCCCGACGCCATGCGCGTCTGGCTCTGAGCCGGTGATCATCGGTTCCCGAATCGGCTCCCCGCCGACTCCTACACTCGCCGCGTGACGGTGTACCTCCCCGAGGAGTTCAGCGAGGCGGAGCGGACGGTCCTCCAGCGCCATTTCACCAATCTCGACGGACCCGTGTTCGCGCTGGTCGATCTCCCCGAGGTCGTCAAGGGGGCGCTCTTCGCGAGGTACAGCAGGAGCCCGAAGAGCCTCCGCCGCCTCTTCCTGGACGAGTT
>JAGWXX010000035.1 GCA_018969685.1 Acidobacteriota bacterium
GAGCGGACCATCATCGTCTCGCGGCAGCGGGGCTACCACGGCACGAACTACGGCGGCACCAGCGCGCAGGGCCTCCCCCTCAACAAGGTCGGCTTCGGCCCGCTGGTGCCCGACGTGGTGCAGGTGGACGGCGACAACCTCGAGGAGCTCGCGGTCTTCATGAGGGACCACGGCAGCCGCGTCGCCGCCGTGCTGACCGAGCCGCTGCAGGGCGCAGGTGGCGTGTACCCCCCGCCTCCCGGCTACCTCGAGGGCGCCCGCCGACTGTGCGACCAGCACGGCGCGCTGCTGATCTTCGACGAGGTCATCACCGGGTTCGGCCGGCTCGGCACGTGGTTCGCGGCGCAGCACTACTCGGTCGTCCCGGACCTGCTGTGCTTCGCAAAGGGCGTCACCTCGGGATACCAGCCGCTCGGCGGCGTGCTCGTCGGCGGACGGGTCAGGGAAGCGATCGAGTCGGATCCCGCGTTCGTCCTGCGCCACGGCTACACCTATTCGGGGCATTCCGCCGTGTGCGCGGCCGCGCTCGCCAACCTCGACATCATCGAGCGCGAGGGGCTCCTCGCCCGCGCGCTGCACCTCGGCGCGCGCCTGCGGGAGGGCCTCGAGGCGCTCGCGCGCGACGGCGCCATTGCCGGCGTGCGCGGGGATGGCGGCGTCTGGGCCGCTGCGCTCCATCCCGGACACGACTGCTTCGCCGTGCGCGACGCGATGATCGCGAAGGGCGCGATCATCCGCGCCATCAACACCGACACCAACGCGTTCTGTCCGCCGCTCGTCGCAACCGACGCCGAGATCGACCGGCTCCTCGACGCGTTCGAGCAGTCGCTGCCGCGATGAGCGGACACCCCGTCCTCGGCGGCGCCCGCGTGCTCGTCACCGGCGGCGCGAGCGGCATCGGCGAGGGGCTGTGCCGCCGGTTCGCCTCGCTCGGCGCGGACGTCCTCGTGGCCGACATCGCCGACGCGTCGGCGCTCGCCGCGCAGATCGGCGGCCGCTCGGTCCGTCTCGACGTCGCCGATGCGGGCGCATGGGACGCGCTGGCCGCGGCCGAGGACGGCTTCGACGTCGTCGCGCTGAACGCAGGCGTCACGACCGTGCCGCACGTCGTGGGCGGTGCCGTCGAGCAGCCGCTCGCCGCCGTCGGCGTCTCCGACTACCGGCGGATCATGGGCGTCAACGTGGACGGCGTGGTGCTGGGAACCATGGCCCTGCTGCCGGGCATGCTCGCGCGCGGCGGCGGCCAGATCCTCGTCACCGCATCGCTCGCCGGGTTGGTGCCGATCCCGCCCGAGCCGATCTACGGCCTGACGAAGCACGCCGTCGTGGGCTTCGTGCGGTCGCTCGGCCCTGCGCTCGCGCCGCACGGCGTGACGGTCTCCGCGCTGTGCCCCGGGTTCGTCGACACGCCCCTCGTCAGCGACGTCTCGCGTGAGCTCATCGAGGCGTTCAGCCTCGGCATCATGCCCGTCGAGGCCGTGGCCGACCTCGCCGTCCGCGCCCTCGAGGAACGGCAGCCGGGCTCGCTGTGGACGGCGATCGCCGGCCGCGAACCGGTCAGGTTCGAGCCGGCGAATCCGTTCCCGTGACGCCGGGACGCAGCCGCGCGATGAGGCTGCTGGTGTCCCACCTGCCGCCCCCGAGCCGCTCCACCTCGGCGTAGAACCCGTCCACCATCCGCGTCATCTCGAGGCTCGCCCCGTTGCGCGACGCCTCGTCGAAGCAGATGCCGAGGTCCTTGCGCATCCACTCGACCGCGAAGCCGAACTCGAACTGGCCGCGCACCATGGTCGCCGAGCGGTTCTCCATCTGCCACGACTGCGCCGCACCCTTGGAGATCACGTCGACGACGGCGTCGGGATCGAGTCCCGCGCGCACGGCGAAGTCGAGCGCCTCCGACAGCCCCTGCACGACTCCGGCGATGCAGATCTGGTTCACCATCTTCGTCAGCTGGCCCGCACCGGCTCCGCCGAGGAGCCGGCAGCGCTTCGCGTACGCGGCAACGACCTTCTCCACCCGCGCGTACACCGCCTCGTCGTCGCTGCCGCACATCACGGTCAACTGCCCGTTCTCCGCCCCGGCCTGGCCGCCCGAGACCGGTGCGTCCACGAAGCCGGTGCCGCGCGCGGCACAGGCTGCGGCGAGCTCGCGCGCCACCGTCGCCGACGCGGTCGTGTGGTCAACCAGCACGCCGCCCGGCGCCAGGCCTGCGAGTGCACCGTCGGCCCCCAGCACCACGGCCCGAACGTCGTCATCGTTGCCGACGCACACCATGACGAACTCGCTCGCCGCGGCGACCCCGCGCGGCGTGGCGGCCATCGCGCCACCGTGGACCGAGACCCACTGCTCCGCGCGGGCGGCGGTGCGGTTGTACACCGTGACCTCGTGCCCCGCAGCGGCGAGGTGGCGCGCCATCGGCGCTCCCATAGTCCCCAGTCCGACGAATCCGACGCGCGCCACGGGGCTACTTCTTCCTCGCGGCTGCGGCCTTCTTCGCGGCAGGCTTCTTCGCCACGGCCGCCGGCTTCTTTGCAGCGGGCTTCTTCGCAGCGGCCTTCTTTGCAGCGGGCTTCTTCGCCACGGTCGCCGGCTTCTTCGTGACGGGCTTCTTTGCGGCGCCCGCGGGTGCAGGTGCGGCGGAGGGCTTCCTGGCTGGCGCCTTCGTCGTCGGCGCAGAGGAGCCCTCCGGCTTCGCCGCGGCCGACGCCGTCCTCGCCTGCTTGCCGGGCTTGAGCACGCCCTGCTGGAGGGCTTCATCCAGCCACTTCTCGGCGGCCTCGGTCGACACCTTCAGGGCCGGCGAGATCTCGGAGATGAGGTTGATCCTCGCACGGTCGTACATCGTCTTCTCGGCCGCGGACAGGGCCGCGTCCCGGTCGCGCGCGGCGAGATTCCGCACCACTTCGGCGACCTGGTAGACGTCACCGCTCTTCAGCTTCTCCTGGTGGTTCTTGAAGCGCCGCGACCAGTTCGCCGGCACGCGCGGGTCCGGCTTGGACAGCACCGAGCGGAGGTCCTCGAGCTCCGACTTCGACACGGGGGGACGCACCCCGACCTTGCTCGCCATTGCGGTCGGCACCGACAGCGTCATTTCGTTGATGACGGTCTTGAGGATGAGGTACTCCTGCACGGTCCCGAAGACCTTCATCCGCTTGATGCCGTGGACGATGCAGGCCCCGTGCTGCGGGTAGATGACCGTGTCACCCTTCTTGAATTTCACCCGCCACCTTCCGTCGCGCCAGCCCCGAAATGATAGGGGACGCGGTCCCGCGAGCCACCAGGGAGCGCCCCCGGCAGGAGTCGAACCTGCGACCTGCGGATTAGAAGTCCGACGCTCTATCCAACTGAGCTACGGGGGCCCGGAGCGATCGTACCGATCGACCCGTCCGGTGGCGGTCGATCGCTATGGTCGCGGCATGCCCCGCTCGGTTCTCGTCACCGGTGCGGCGAGCGGCATCGGTGCGGCGGTGGCCGCACGGTTGGCCCGGCGAGCCGGTACCGCGGTGGTGCTCGCCGACCGAGTCGATGCATCCGACGTCGCCGCGTCGCTCGGGGCTCGCCACCGTGCCGTTGCGTGCGACGTCACCTCGGTGGACGACGTCGCCCGAGCAGTCGAAACCGCGGCCGCCATCGGGCCGATCGAGGCCGTGGTGCTGTGTGCCGGCGTCGCCGCCGTCGGCCCCGCCGACGAGCCTGATCCCGCGACGTGGGAGCGCGCACTGCGGGTCAACGCCCTCGGAACGATGCTCTGCATCCGGGCCGCGGTGCCCGTGATGGTCCGGCAGGGGTCAGGCACCATTGTCGCGATCGCATCGGCAGCCGGGCGGCTGACCTACGTCGGGGAGCCCGCGTACGTGGCCAGCAAGCACGCCGTGGTGGGGTTCTGCGACTCGGTCCGCAAGGAGCTGGTCGGGACCGGCGTGCGCATGTCGATCCTCGAGCCGGGCTTCGTCGACACGCCCCTCACCCGGGGACACCCCCGGTTCGCCGAGCGGATGGGCGACCTCGTACCGCTCCAGCCCGATGACGTCGCCCGGACCGTGGAGTTCGTGGTCGACCAGCCGCCCCACTGCAGCATCAGCGAGGTGCTGATCCGGCCGACCGCCCAGGAACTCTGACCGCGGGCGGGCACGTGTCGGCGGGGCCCTGCCCCGCAACGGTATATTCCTGCGGGGCAGCGGGGCGATGGGGTAGCCGGTGGAGAACAACGAGGACAGCACCGTCGAGAAGGTTCTCGCGTACATCCGCCGGAGAATCATCAATGGCGAGTTCCCGCCGGGATCCAAGATCGAACCGAAGAAGGTCGCGGACGCCTGCAAGACGAGCCTCATCCCGGTTCGCGAGGCCTTGAGGGTGCTGCAGACCGACGGGCTCGTGACCGTGTTCCACAACAAGGGGACGTGGGTGGCGCGCATGTCCCTTGCCGACCTTCGCGACCTGTACTCGGTTCGGGTGAACCTGGAGGGCGAGACCGTCCGGATGGCCGAGGGAGTCAGCCCCGAAACCATCGCGCGACTGCGTGACATCCTCAGGCGGGCACAGATCCACTCGACTGCGGGCGACAAGGATGCGCTGCACCGTCTCAACAAGGACTTTCACTTCGAGATCTACCGGCTCTGCGGGTCGCCATGGAGACTCAGGCTGATCGACACGCTCTGGGACCACGCCGAGCGCTACCAGAGGTTGTCCATCAACTACCGGGACGACGGCGCCGATGAAGAGCACCGCGCAATCGTCGACGCACTCGAGCGGGACGATCGGGATGGCGCTGGACGGGCGCTCGCCACCCACTTGCTCTCCACCGTCGACCTGCTCATTGACTCGCTCGACGGCACCACCATCCTCGCCGACGAGTAGGAACCCCGGTCCGGCTAGCCGAGACCCATCGTCCGCTTCGCCGCAGTCACGACCTTCTCCACGCTGGGCAGGTGCGCATCTTCGAGGGGCGGACTGAACGGCACCGGCGAGTGGTTGCTGGTCACCCGTCCGATCGGAGCCTTCAGGGCGCCGAACAGCCGCTCCCCCACCTGCGCCGCGACGTCGGAGGCCACGGAGCACCGGGCCGGGCCCTCCTCCACCACGACGAACCGTCCAGTCGCCCCTGCGCGGGCGACGAGTCCGTCGAGGTCGAGCGGCTGGAGCGAGCGCAGGCTGAGCACCTCGGCCGAGATGCCCTCCGCCTCCAGCACCGCCGCAGCCTCGAGCGCCATGAGAGCACTGTGCCCGACGCCCGCAATCGTCACGTCGCTGCCGTCCCGGAGCACCCCGAGCTCGCCAAGTCGCATCGGCCCCGCGGCGGCGTCGACGGCACCGGACGTCGTGTAGAGCGCCATGTGCTCGAGGAAGACGACCGGATCGTCGTCGAGGATCGACGCCATCAGCAGCCCGCGCGCCTCGGCCGGCGTCGCAGGCGCCACCACCTTCAGTCCCGGCACGTTGGTGAACATCGCATAGTGCGTATCGGAGTGCTGCGCGGCCGCGCGCAGACCACCTCCGACCGCCATCCGCAGCACCATGGGCACCGACACTTGACCGCCGCTCATGAACCGCATCTTCGCCGCCTGATTCACGATCTCGTCGAAGGCCTTCGGGGCGAACGCCGCCCACATCAGGTCGGTCACCGGCCGGAGCCCGGCCATCGCAGCGCCCACGGTCGCGGCGGTGATCCCCGCCTCGGAGATCGGCGTGTCGAGCACGCGGCGCGGGCCGAACTCCTCGAACAGGCCCTTCGTCACGCCGAAGGTGCCGCCCATCGCTCCCTCGAGCGGCGCCCCCTGCCCCGCGCCACCCGCGATGTCCTCGCCGAGCAGCACGACGCGCGAGTCCGCGCGCATGCACGTCAGCAGCGCGTCCTTCAGCGCGTCGAGGAACGTCATCTCCACCGCGCCCGCGGCCGTGCGGTCAGTTGCTGTAGACATAGCGGTCAGCCCCCTCTGCGTCCGGCCACGCACTTGCGCGGGCGGCGGCGAACGCCTCGTCCAGTCGCGCGACCACGTCCCGCTCCACCTCCGCGGTGATCGCGGCCGAATCCGACCCGCGCCCGGCCAGCACCGCTGCCGTCCGTGCGATGACGTCGGCGTCCCGCGCCGCGCGCCGGTCGTCCCTGCTTCGGTATCCCTCGGGGTCGCCGGCGTAGTGCCCACCAATCCTCGAGTACGTCGCCTCGATGAACGACGGTCCCTCGCCGCGGCGCGCACGGTCGACCGCCGCCCGAGCCGCCTCGTGCACGGCCTCGTAGTCGGACGCATCGACCGTGGTGCCCGGCATGGAGTACCCCGCCGCACGGACCGACACCTGCGGCACCGACACCGCGTACGCCGCCGGGGTGGACTCGGCCCATCCGTTGTTCTCGCACACGAACACGACGGGCAGCCGCCAGATCGACGCGAGGTTCATCGATTCGTGCAGCACGCCCTGGCTCGTCGCACCGTCGCCGAAGAAGGTGGCGGCGACGCGCCCGTCGCCGAGCGTGCGCGCCGCGAGCGCCGCTCCGACCGCGATCCCGACGCCGCCCGCGACGATCGCATTGGCGCCGAGCATCCCCTTGGAGAAGTCGGCGATGTGCATCGACCCGCCGCGGCCCTTGCAGAGGCCGTTCGCCCGCCCGTACAGCTCGGCGACCATCGGCACGATGTCGACGCCCTTGGCGAGGCAGTGGCCGTGCCCACGGTGCGTGCTCGTGATCATGTCGGCGTCGCCGAGGTGCGCGCACACACCGGCCGCGATCGCCTCGGCCCCCGCGTACGAGTGCACGAACCCCGGCATGTCGCCCTTGCCGAACTCCCGCCGCGCGCGGTCCTCGAAGAGGCGGATGGTCAGCATCCGGCGGTACGCCTCCTCCAGCTCGGAGAGCGGGAGCTGCGGCGCGGTCACGACGCACCCCTCGCCGCGTCGTACTCGGCCTGCGTGGTGTGCAGCCATCCCACGACCGATCCGACCGGTGCGACGAAGCCGTCCGCCTCCGTCCGCTGGAGGATGCCGCCGTCCTCGGCCTCGATCTCGACCTCTACCTTCTCGTTCTCCATCACGAACAGCGGGTCGCCGGGACGCACCGTCGCGCCCTCTGCCGCGATCCAGCCGATGAGCGTCACGTCGCCCTCGTAGATGCCCTGCTTGGGCATGATGACCTCGATCTTCACTGGCTTCCTCCCGTTTCGATGACGACCTTTGCCTCGCCGGCGGTGGCGGCGCGCCACGCCTCGGCGACCCGACCGATCGGGTACCGC
Source organism: Acidobacteriota bacterium (assembly GCA_018969685.1). Lineage (GTDB taxonomy): Bacteria > Actinomycetota > Acidimicrobiia > Acidimicrobiales > Ilumatobacteraceae > UBA3006. The sequence continues at coordinate 7,227 of JAGWXX010000035.1, forward strand.
GACACGGAGAGGACGAGTGCACCGGACGCGGCCAAGCCCACCATCTGCCGGTACGCGGCGACGAGCACGTCCCGCGGCACCCCGAAGTTCGAGAAGCCGAGCAGGTCGATCTGCTTGCCCCGAAGCGGTGCCGACGGGATCTCCGTTGCCGGCCCCGCGGACGCGCCAAGGTGCACGACGCGGGCGCGCGTCGCCGCGATCCCGAGCATGGCCACGAGGTTCGGGCCCCACGTGGTGTCGATGACCACCGTCGGTGCGGCGCCCGCCGCCTCCAGCACGCGCTCGGCGAGCCGGTCGCCCGCCTCCACCGTCGCGTCGGCGACCACGTCGGCCGCTGCGAGCCGGGCCGCCGACCGCGCGACGGCCACGGTCCGTGCAGCACCGCACGCACGCGCGGCCTGCAGCGCCACCTTGCCCACCGCGCCCGTCGCGCCGAGCACGACGACGACGTCGCCCTCGCCGACGCCCGCGCGCCACTCGACCGACAGCCAACCCGCCAGACCCGCGGTGCCGAGCGCGACCGCGATCCCCGGGTCGGTCCCTGCGGGCAGGTCGATCAGCGCGTTGACGGGCACCGCTGCACGTTCGGCCAGCAGCCCGTCGCGCGCCACACCGAGGCCCCCGCCGGACGCATAGGCGAGCGCACCCGAGGGCCGCCGGACCACGGCCTCGTGGCCGGGAACGTACGGGAGCACCGGGTGTCCGGCATAGAACCGTCCGCCGCCGATCGCGAGGTCGACCGGGTTCAGCGCCACGGCGAGCACGTCGACGACCTCCTCGCCGTCGGCCGCGACGGGCTCCGGTCGCTCCCCCAGCACCGGCTCCGCCCCGATGGCCTCCAGCACCGCCGCGCGCACGGCGCACTTCGCGGTCATGGCAACGGCCGGTAGCGGGTCGCATCGGCGAAGACGTCGATGCCCTTGTAGCCGGCCGAGATCCATGCGGTGTGCTCCGCGCCGTCGGGCACGTAGTAGGTGTCGCCGCGGCGGTAGACGCGCTTCACACCCTCGATCTCCATCGTCATCTCGCCCTCGAGCACGACGCCCCACTGGGGACCGTGCCGGTGGGCGGCGACGACGACGTCCTCGTCGACCTCGTAGAACATCGGCAGGATGTGCTCGTTCGGCACGATCCACGCCTCCTGGCGCACGTTCATGTCGGGCCGCGGGAGCGCGCGGATGAACGGCGGAAAGAAGTGCCCGTCGCTCATTCGACGTACCCCTCCCAGGGCTGCGAGGTGATGCCCCCGTCGACCGGGATCAGCGTGCCGGTGATCCCCGCCGCCATCGGCGACACGAGGAAGAGCACGCCGAGCGCGACGTCGTCGACGGTGACGAGCCGGCGGCTGGGCGTGCGGGCCGCGATGCCGTCCCACTGTGCGGCGATGTCGATGCCGGCGGGAGTGCCGCCCGTGATGAGTGCGATCGCACCCTCCGTCAGCGCCGCACCGGGGCAGATGGAGCACACCCGCACGCCCTTCGGCGCGAGCTCGACCGAGAACCCCTTGGTGAGGCCTGCAACCGCGTGCTTCGACGAGGTGTAGTGGACCTGTCCGGGGCACGACGGACCGAGCGCGTCGACGGACGCGATGTTCACGATCACCTTGCCCGCCGTGCGGTCGCCCATCGTGCGCGCGAACTCCTTCGAGCACAGGAACACTCCCCTGACGTTGACGCGCTGAATGCGGTCGAACTCCTCCACGGTGAGGTTCTCGATGGTGAAGTTCGAGAACACTCCCGCGTTGTTGACGAGGAAGTCGACGTCGCCGAACCTCGCGAACACCGCCCGCACCTCGGCCTCGTCCGAGATGTCCAGCCGTGCCGAGTCGGTCGATCCGCCGAACTCCGTCGCGAGCCGCGCCGCCGCATCCGCGGCCTTGTCGGCGTTGACGTCGGTGACGATCACCCGCGCCCCGGCCTCGGCGAGGCGGCGGGCGATGGCGAACCCGAAGCCCTGGGCGGCGCCGGTCACGAGGGCGGTCCGTCCCGAGAGATCGAGCAGCGACGCGATGGGCGGAAGCGCCGGTCCGGGGGGTGCAGCCATGGTCAGGCCTTTCTGCGGTGGAATCCGCGGGTGTAGAGACGCGTGCGCTCGTAGGACTGCAGGATCCGTTCGGGCACCGGCACCGTCAGGTCGACGAACCGGCCGCCCTTCATGACCTTGACCAGCCGGCTGCGCTGGCCGAGCACCGTCACGTCCTCGTCGGGCCTGCCATCCACGACGAGCAGGTCGGCGTACTTCCCCGGAGCGAGCGTGCCGATCTCGTGGCCGAAGCGGGGGATCGCCGCTCCGGCGTGCTTCGTCATGCACAGCAGCGCGTCGAAGTGCGGCATGCCGAGCAGGTCGACGAACAGCTCGATTTCGCGCGTGTGCCACTCGCCGTACGGCGTCATGGCGAACCCCGACTCGCTGCCCGCGACCAGCGTCACGCCGTTGCGCCAGGCCTTGCCCAGCACGTCGACGGCGCTGTCGAGCTCGCGCTTGATGCCGTCGAGCGCGCCCTGCGGCATCCAGCCCGGGCCGGCCTCCAGGAAGTTCACCAGCAGCGTCATGGCCGGCACGATCGGAATCCGCCGCTCGGCGACCTTCTCCGCGGTGGCGGCGTCCATGTACGACGCGTGCATCAGCCAGTCGAACCCGGCCTCCACCGCGTCGGCGATCGACTGGCGGCTGCGCGCGTGGATGGCGGTCGGCCGGTCGAGCCGGTGCACCTCGGTCGTGATGAGCCGGAGCTCGTCGAGCGTGAAGGCGCCGTACTCGGTGGTGCCGGGCCCGGAGCCCGCCACCTTGACCATGTCGACGCCCTCCTTGACCTCGTCGCGGATGACCTGGACGATCTCGTCGCGCGAGCGCACGATCGCGCCGTAGGACGTCGGCGCGTCGCCGAGCGGCGCGGGCAGCGTGTCGCCGATGCCCTGCTGCGTCGTCATCTGCCTGCCGGCCGCAGCCATGCGCGGACCCTCGATGAGGCCGACGTTGATCGCGTCGCGCACGGCCGTCGCGATGCCGCGCGGGCCGCCCGGGTCGCAAGAGGACGTGACGCCGGCGAGCAGCACGCGCCGTGCGTCCACGGCGGCGCGGATCGCGCGGTACCCCATCGGCGTGTGGAGGTACAGCTCCTCCTCGCTCGCGGCCTCGCCGAAGCTGATGTGCATGTGCGCGTCGACCAGCCCGGGCATGACCGTACGGCCACCGGCGTCCACGACCGTCGCACCGGCGCGGATCCCCGCCGGCACCTGCGCCTCGGGTCCGACCCATGCGATGCGGTCGCCCGACACCGCGACCGCGCCGCCGTCGACGACGGTGCGGTCCTCGCAGGTCAGGAGGCGGGCGTTCGTGACGAGGACGTCGGCGGCACGGTCCATCAGGCGGTCTCCTCAGGAACGAGCGGGAAGTACTCGCCGCCGATCGGATCGCCGACCGCGAGCCCGCACTGCTCCGAGGAGTAGTTGTACTCGTACCGCCGCTCGCCCAGCCACACGGTGCCGTCGGCGACGTACCGGCACACCGCCGCCCGGCGGGGGAACGCAGTGCCGTTGGCGCCGGAGGCGTGCCACGTCAGCGAATGGTGCAGCGAGGCCTCGCCCGCGCGCATCGTCACCGGCTCGACGTCGAGCCCGATGCTCTCCGGATCGACGATCTGCTCGACCGTCTTCGGGCGCCGCTCGCGGAAGTAGATCGCCCCGGTCCCGAAGACCGCCGGCAGCTTCTCGCCGCGCAGGTGGCTCCCGTTCGCCATCAGCATCGCGCCGTTCTCCACCGTCACGTCGTCGAGTGCGATCCACAGCGTCACCGCGCTCGGCTGTGCGAGGGGCCAGTACGAGTAGTCCTGGTGCCACTTCAACGCGCCGCCGGTGTGCGGGTCCTTCGACAGGGCGTTGTCCTCGAGCAGGCGCACCCTCCGCGCGCCCAGTGCCTGCGCGGCCCAGCGCCCGAAGCGCGGCGTCATCACGAGGTCGCGGTAGCTGTCGCTCGTCCGCCAGAGATTGAAGAGGAACGACACGTTGCGTCCCGGCTCCTGCGGCACGCCGCCCTCGCCCTTCTCCCAGTGCTTCGGATCGAGGAGGTCCATCTCCTCGCCCCCGCGGCGCTGCCGCGCGACCTCCTCGCGCACGCGCTCGAGCGTCGCGTCGTCGATGACACGGCCGATGCGCAGCCAGCCGCGCTCGTAGAACTGGACGAGCTCGTCGCCGCTGAGCGGCGTCGTGCGAACGGCTGCTGCACCACCCACGCCAACCTCCTGCCCGACCGGCGCCGCTGGTGCGGTGCCCGGAATACGGATCGGAGACTAGTTGTTATATTATCCAAAGCCAAGAGGGCGGCAGTCCGTCGCCGTCTGTCGACAAGGGGGACTTCGTGGCCACGCCCGAATACGTCGTCAACATCGATGCGACGCCGCCATCCGACTTCAGCGGCACCGCGTTCTCCCACCTCGAGATCAAGTGGCTGGTCAACGAGGTCAAGCAGGGTGCGCAACTGGTGGGCGTCGGACAGACCGTCTATCCGGCCGATGGCGGCACGCACGAGCACCACCTCCACCCCGACGCGGAGGAAGTCGTCATCGTCATGTCGGGGTCGGGATGGCACCGCGTCGGCGACGTGATCTACGACATCGGTCCCGGCGACGTCGTGTTCGTCCCGCGCAACACCCCGCACTCGGCCTGCTGCACCAGCGCCGAGGACATGCGGATCATCTGGGTGCTGGGCGGCGTGTCGTCCCTCGAACGGGCCGGCTACCAGCAGGTCCCGGAACTGCTGCCCTGACCCGTCCGATGTCCGGCGATCCGTCCGTCCGCACGCGCACCGAGCGCGCCTTGGCACGCATCGCATCGCGCGACCGCGAGGTCGGTTCGTTCGTCAGCGTCCTGTCCGAGCGCGCACTGGCCACCGCCGACCGGCTCGATGCCGATCCGGCGTCCCGTTCGCTGCCGCTCGCCGGCTGCGCGATCGGCGTCAAGGAGCTCTTCGACGTCGCGGGGGCGGACAACTCCTACGGCTCGCTCGTGCGCGAGGGCCTCGTTGCCGAACGGGACGCAGCCGTGGTCTCGCTGCTCGAAGCCGCGGGGGCCGTGACCGTCGGCACCACGCGGTCGCACGAGTTCGGGTGGGGCATCACGACGCAGCACGCGCGCCGCGGCAGCACCGCCAACCCGTGGAACCTCGGGTGCGTCCCCGGCGGATCGAGCGGCGGCTCGGCGGCCGCCGTCGCAGCCGGCATCGTCGACCTCGCGGTCGGCAGCGACACCGGCGGCTCCATCCGGCTCCCCGCCGCCTACTGCGGCGTCCTCGGCCTCAAGACCACCTGGGGGCGCATCACCCGCCACGGGGGCGTCTCGCTCGCCCCCAGCTTCGACACTCCCGGCTTCCTCGCTCGGACCGTCGACCTGCTGGCACGTGGCTTCGTCGCGGTCGCGGGACCCGATCCCCGCGACCCCGCCACGCTGCGCGCCGCGGCGCCGTCCGCCGAGCCGGCGCTGCGCGCGGATGGACTCCGCATTGGGATCCCCGCTGCGGCGCCCCGCATGACCGCGGCCCGCGCACGTGCGTTCGGCGAGCTCGTCGCCGCGCTCCGCGTCCTCGGTGCGACGGTCGTGGAGGTCGCCATGCCCGATCCCGATGCCGCCTTCGCGGCGTTCGTGCCGCACCAGATGGCCGAGGCGCACCACGTGCACGCCACGGCACTCGGCACCTGGCCATCGAAGGCAGGGCTCTACGGCGACGACGTCCGCTCCCGCCTCGAGGCGGCGTCGGGGGTCGGCGTCACCGCGTACCTCGACGCACGCGCCGCCGCGGTTGGCGTCACCGGGACGCTGCTCGCCGCCCTGTCCGGCGTCGACGCAGTGCTGACGGTCGTCGGCGCCACGGGACCGAGCACCGTCGACGACCCCGACCACGTCGCGACGCCGGACGGTACCGTGCCGCTCCGCCAGTCGGCGATGCCCACCACCGTGCCGCAGAACCTGGCCGGCCTGCCCTCCGTCACGTTTCCGTTCGGCTCCGACGACGGCATCCCCGTCGGCATGCAGCTGACAGGTGCGCCGTTCGACGAGCCGCGCCTGCTGGCGGTCGCGCGACTCCTCGAGCGCGAGGGCGTGCTCACAGTGCCCCGACCCGGCGGCTTCCCTGCCGACGGCGACTGACGGACGACGACCGAGCCACACGAAAGGACCACGACATGCCACGCACGACGATCCGCGAGGGACTCGCCCTGCACTGGGAGGAGTTCGGCGACCGGTCGAACCCCACCGTCGTGCTCATCCGCGGGACCGGAGCCGACTCGAGCAGGTGGATGCCGCAGGTCGAGGTCTACAAGGGCGAGTTCCACGTCGTCATCTTCGACAACCGGGGCGTCGGCAAGAGCGACACGCTGCCCGGCCCCTACACGGTCTCCCAGATGGGCGACGACACGATGCTGCTCCTCGATGCCATCGGCGTCGGCCGGTGCCACCTCTCCGGCTCGTCGCTCGGCGGGGCCATCGCGCTCGACGCTGCGGTGAAGCACCCGGACCGGGTCGCCTCGCTGCAGATGCACTCCAGCTGGCTCCGGACCCACGACTACACCGAGTACTCGCTCGGCCTGCTGAAGAAATTCCTGTCCATGGCCGGCGTCGACGGGTACTACGAGCTCATGCTCCCGCTGCTGCTCACCGCAGGGTTCCTCTCCGACGACTTCGGGCGCACGAAGTCGATCCTCGCGCACATGCGCGCGAATTCGGCCAGCCCGGAGGGGCTCGCGGCGCAGATCGAGGCCAACCTCACCCACGACCTGTCGGCGGAGGCCGGCTCGGTCCGCATGCCCGTCCTCGTGACGGTCGGCGAGAACGACGTACTGCTGCCGCCGTCAGCGTCGAGGGAGATCGTCGACGCGATCCCCGGCGCGGAGTTCGTCGTGTTCCCCGGGGGCGCCCACCTCGTGACGATGGAGACGCCGACGGCCTTCAACGACTCCACCTTGGAGTGGATGCGCCGCAACTGCCGCTAGTCGCAGGGCCTCCCCGCGTCCGCCGTCGCGCGACCGGCGCTACTGGACGAAGCGCCGGATCACGTTGTCGAGGATCCGCGAGAGGTTGTTGCGGTAATTGTCGTGCGAGAGACTGCCCGACGCGCTGATCGCGGGCACGGAGAACACCGCACCACCGTTCGGCCCCTCGAAGTAGCACATGTCCGCGCGGACATTGGGGTTGTTCGTGCCGTCCATCTGCGGGTGGGTCGTCAGCACGTCCTCATGGGTAACCATGTAGTACCTGCTGTGGCTGCCCTGCGACGTCGCGAGCCGCATGGCGTGCACCGGCGTGCCGAGCACGTGGTCCATGCGGTCGATTTCGTCGCCGGCGGCGCCGTTCATCACCAGGCCGAACTTGCCGATCACCTCGTCGTCCACGCCCTCGAAGATGAACGCCGCGCGCGGATGGTGGCTGTCGGGCAGTCGCGTGAACCCCGGGGTGTCGGTGTTCCAGCCCTGTGCGGCGAACCCGACGCCGGTGATCTGGTTCGGGTTCCGGCCGCGGAACCGCCAGATCCCGCCCTTCTCCCCCGTCGACGCGAGGTGCACCTCGGCGGCGTGGCTGTTCCACACGCGCGAGCTGGCGTAGCCGCGGCGCACCTCGACCACGTGCGGCCGCTCGGGGTCGAACGCCGTCACCCAGTAGAAGCCGTTGCCGCCCAGGTACACGAGGCGGCCGCCCTCCGCCTGGTACGTCTCCAGCGCGTCCATCATCGGCGTCGTCCAGTACTCGGGGTGGCTGCCGGTGACGACCACCTTGTAGCGCGACAGCAGGTCGGCCCCATCCTCGTGCAGGTCGTGGTCCGTGATGACGTCGTACCCGTGCCCCATTGCCTCGAACCAGTCGGTCACGTAGAGCTCCGCGGGAAAGTGCCGCGGAGCAGCCGTCACCCAGAAGCGGTGGGTCGGGCGCATGTTGAGGATCGGCCGCTTCCAACTCGAGTAGTTGATGCCGGACTTGTCGGAGTGCAGGTCGTAGATCGAGAGACCGAGCTCGGGGTGCTCCCAGACGTAGATGTCGTAGAGATCCGGCACGACCTTGATGTCCGTCATGATGCTCCAGTCGGTGTCCTGGGAGCTGTTGAGGACGCTCTCGTTCGCATAGGCCTGGTAGGAGACCGTCGGAATGAGGTACGCGATCTTCGCCGTCGCGGTGCCCCGCTTCGGCCGCACGAAGAAGGGGATGTAGTCCTCCGCCCCTCCCGCGCGCAGTCGCAGCGCGTAGACGCCGCTGCGCAGGTGCTCGGGCACCGCGAGCTCGACGGTGGGCTCCCACCTGCAGTCCTCGACGTCGTCGTCGTGGAATTCGATCGCGCAGAACATTCCGGGGTTCTCGCGGTGGTCGTACGTCTCGCGGTCCCACTCGTGGCCGAGCAGGGCGCGCGTCGGGTAGTTGACGCATCGCCCGTGGAGTCGCCGGCCCGACCGGTCGCGGACGCGGGCCGACGCAAAGTCGGAGGCGAAGTCCCACTCGCCCACGAGCCCGTCGATCTTCTTGGCGGCCGCCCCCGACTCGAGGCGCTCGAGATCGGTCGGCGCGAGTGCACGTCCGTAGAGGCGGGGGCGCTCGATCCGGCCGTTCCAGTGCCCGCTGGTCGCCGTGCGGCCGATCGGAGTGCGGTGCTGCGCGACGGCGGCGATCAGCAGCCCCTCGCCGCCGCCCGACTCCGCCCCGGCTCCGAGGATCCGGTCGACGGCCTGGGACGAGTCGTCCAGTGGCCAGCCGGGCGCCCCCTTCGCCACCAGCGACAGACGCCTCGACGTGGCGTCGAACGACGCGGCGAGGAAGTACCACGTTCCCGCGCGCAGGACGTGCCCACCCGTCACGCGCTCGCGCCGTGCCGCGTCGCCCACCTCGACGAACGGGCGGCCGTTGGCGTCGACGCCGACCGTGAAGCCGGCGCTCCCCGTCGACATCGCACCCTGGTCGCGGCCGAGCGAGGGAACGGATGGCCTGACCCACATCTGCGCGGTGAACGACCGCAGCCCGGTCAGCACGCGGTGCGACGGCACCTCGATGTGCGAACCGACGTGGGTCTCCTGGCGCTGGCCGCGCCACCGCTTGTTCACGGGCGCGTCGACGAGTTCGTCCTTCCAGCCCGGACCGGCGGGGTTGTTGTCGCCGTGGATGAGGCGAACGAGCTGCGCCTCGAACTCCGGAAACTCGGAACTGATCATGAACGAGATGCGACCACCGGGCATCACGCTCGGTCGATCGGTGTACCCGAGCAACTCGGCCCGGCGCTCGGTCGGCTTGTGGACCACCATGACGACACCCCCGCGCATCTCGTCGGCTGATGCCGACGACGATCTGTATGTTATATATTTCGCAAATGGCCTCGTCCACTTCCTTCACCGGGGTCTTCCCCGTCTTCCAAACCCCGTACGACGACACCTATCAATTGGACGAAGGCGTGCTCGGAAGCGAGTTTGACTGGATGTACGGCCACGGCGTGGACGGCGTCGTCATGGCGATGGTCTCGGAGGTGCTCCGTCTGTCGTCCGAGGAGCGGGACCAGCTGACCCGTGCGACCTGCCGCCTCAATGCGGGGCGCGGGGCGGCGATCATCAGCGTCGGGGCCGAGAGCACGCAGGTGGCGGTGCGCCACGCGAAGGTGGCGGAGGACGCCGGCGCGCACGCCGTCATGGCCATCCCGCCCACGACCGCGGCCTGCGGCGACGAGGAGCTGCTCGCCTACTACGAGGCGCTGATCGGCGCCATCGGGATCCCCGTCATCGTGCAGGACGCGAGCGGCTACGTGGGCCGGCCGATGTCGCTCGGCATGCAGGCCGACCTGCTCGCACGGTTCGGTGACCGCGTGATGTACAAGCCCGAGGCCACCCCCATCGGACCGCGGTTGAGCGCGCTGCGCGACCTCACCGGCGGCCGCGCGCACATCTTCGAGGGAACGGGCGGCATCGCCCTCGTCGACAGCCACGCGCGGGGCGCGAAGGCCACCATGCCGGGCGCCGACATGTGCTGGGCGCTCGTGCAGCTGTGGGACGCGCTCGAGCGCGGCGACCGTGCGCGCATCGACGCGATCAACGGACCGTTGACGTCGATCATCGCGCTGCAGAACTCCCTCGACGCGTTCCTCGCCGTGGAGAAGCACCTCCTCGTGCGCCAGCGCGTCTTCCGCAACGAACTCGTGCGCGGACCGGTCGCCTACCGACTGGACGACGAGACCCGTCGCGAGGTCGACCGGCTCTTCGACCTCCTCATCGCGGCCTGCGCCGCGTAGCGACGTGCTGCGCGAACACGGCGACGGGGGATACTCCTTCCTCACGGGCATCGCCCCTTACTCGTGCGGGGTCGTCGCCGCTCCCGGCCACCGGCTCGTCCGGGTGGTGCTCGCCCAGCCGCTGCCCTGGCGCCAGGGACTCGAGGGCGCTCTGCGAATGCTCGGGCGCGATGGGCGCCCGCCCGAGGCGCTCGCCGCAGTGGAGCTCCGATCGCCCGCGGTGCGCACGATGTCCGAGTTCGCCCAGTTCAACGGGGCCTACCTCGACGCGATGTGCGCCCTCGGCGTGATCGGCGACGGCCCCAACCCCGTTGCACGCACCAACGTGGTGCCCGACCGGCCGTTGTCGGCCGAGACCGTCGTGCACGCGGTGACCGTGTCGATGCCCGCCGACGTGGATCGGCCGTGGCCGTCGTTCGTCGTCGCCGGAGCGGGCGAACTGGTCGAGGCGAGGCTGCAGGAAGCGGCGATCGTGCGGCGCGGCGAGTCGTCCTCGTCGGCACTGGAGGAGAAGGCCCGCTTCGTCCTCGGCGTGATGGAGGAGCGGATCGCCGGTCTCGGTGCGTCGTGGGCGCACGTGACGTGCGCGTCGGTCTACACCCGGCACCAGATGGGCCGGACCATCGACGCAGTGGTGCGCGAGGCGACCGGGGACCGGTTCGGCGTCACCTGGTACGGCGCGGCGCCGCCCGTCGCCGACGTCGAGTTCGAGATGGACGCGCGCGGCGGCACCGACGAGGTGGTCGCGGACCTCTCCGCCTGACGAACCGTCCGCGGGATCAGCGGGCGAGCAGGCCGCCGTCGACCACGACCGTCGAGCCGGTCATGAACGACGCGTCGTCCGAGGCGAGGAACGCCACGACCGACGCCACCTCGTGCGGCTGGCCGACGCGGTGCATCGGGTGCGAGGCGTCGATCTCGCGGCGGACGCGCTCCGCGTCGCCGCCGTGGCTGGCGATGTAGGTGTGCATCTGGTCGGTCTCGATGAAGCCCGGCGCGACGCAGTTCACCCGGATCCCCCTCGTCGCGTAGTCGAGCGACATCTGGCGGGTCAGCGCGTGCACCGCACCCTTGGTCGAGCAGTAGGCGGCGTCGTCGAGCAGGCCGACCTCCGAGGCGATCGAACCGATGTTGACGATGCTGCCGCCGCCCCGCGCGAGCATCTGTGGGATCGCCCACCGCGACGTGTGGAAGATGCTGAGCACGTTCGTGTCGAACAGGTCGCGGAATTGCTCGGCCGTGGTGTCGACCACCGGCTTGAGCAGCCCGACCGCGGCGTTGTTCACGACGACGTCGGCGCCGCCCCACCGCCCGGCGACCGCGTCGAACACGGCGCGCACGTCGTCCTCGAGCCGGACGTCGGCGCGCACGAAGATCGCGTCGTGCCCCGCGGACACGAGCTCGTCGGCAAACGCACGACCCTCGCGCTCGTCGCGCTGCGTGAACGCCACGGCGGCACCCTCCCGCGCGAGGCGCTCCGTGCACGCGCGGCCGATGCCACGCGCGCCTCCAGTGACGACTGCCACCCGGCCATCGAGTCGACGCACGGCTTCCCCCGATCACGCACCGCGCAATGCGCGAGCACTGCGCCATTTCGTCGTGCGGAAATTATACTATACACTTCGCCGCATGACGGCCTATCGCATCGGCATTGACACTGGCGGAACGTTCACCGACCTCGTTCGGTTCGACGTCACGACGGGCGAGTTGTCCTCGCTGAAGGTGCCGAGCTCGCCGCAGGAGCCGTTGCAGGCCTTCGTCGGCTCGTTGAAGGCCTCCGACGTGCCGCTCGAGCAGATCGAGGGGCTCGTGCACGGCACCACGGTGGCGACGAACGCGCTCATCATGCGCTCCGGTTCGAAGGTCGGCTTCATCTGCACCACCGGGTACGAGGACACCGCGTACATCCAGCGGGTCAACCGCCAGTTCCTCTACGACCTCACCTGGGACAAGCCCACGCCGCTGCTGCGCAGCCGCCGGCACTGCATCGGCGTGAACGAGCGGGTGAACGCCAAGGGCCAGGTCGCCGTTCCCCTCGTCCAGGCCGAGATCGACCGCGTCTGCCGGGAGGTCGAGGAAGGGCAGTTCGAGGCACTCGCCGTGTGCCTCCTGTTTTCGTACCTCAACACCGACCACGAGCGCCAGCTGGCCGCCGCGCTGCGCGAGCGCTTCCCCGGCATCCCGGTGTCCGTCTCGCACGAGATCGCGCCGATCTGGCGCGAGTACGAGCGCTCGAGCACCGTCATCGCCGACGCGTTCGTCAAGCCGCTCATCGAGCGCTACGTCTCGAGCCTCAAGACAGGCCTGCTCGACTACGGCTTCACCAAGCCGTGGTCGATGATGAAGTCCAACGGCGGCCTCATGGATGCGGACGCCGCCGCGCTCAACCCCATCCAGCTCGCCATGTCGGGCCCCGCCGGCGGCGCCGTGGCGAGCCAGCGCATCTCGCAGCTGCTCGGCCTCGACAACGTCGTCACCATCGACGTCGGCGGCACGAGCGCCGACGTCGGGTTGTTCCTGAACGGCCAGATCACCTACACGACCGAGTACGAGATCGAGTGGGGCATTCCCGCGTCGATCCCCCTCATCGACATCAAGACCATCGGCGCAGG